>JAGANY010000043.1 GCA_017624025.1 Ruminiclostridium sp.
CATAGCAGCAGCGGATACGCCGAATTCTTCTTCTAATGCCTTTACTAAATCGTTGAGTTCTAATACTGTTAATTCCTTAACGCTTTCTACTAAAGCTAAAACCTTTTCTGAAGCCATTTTAATGTTCCTCCATATTCAAAATTTTTAATGATTGTTTAAACAGCCTTAAGCTGCTTCGTTGCAATAATAATTATGCAACTTCGTTGCTTTCCTGCTTCTTTGCAATTTCGCTTGCAGCGATTGCGAGTCTCTGCATAGGAGACTGAAGCATGAAGAGAAGCTTGGAAACGAGTGTTTCCTTGCTGGGGAGCTTTGCGTATTCTTCAACAACGGACGCTGTGATAGCTTCCTTGCCGATGAAACCAACCTTAACGGAAAAAGCACCCTTGGACTTTTCTACCTGCTTGAAGAGAATCTTGGGTCCTGCAATGATGTCTTCTTCGTGAATAGCGATTGCAGTTGTACCTTCAAGATGTTCATCAAGACCTGTGATACCAGCCTTTTCAGCAGCTCTCTTTAAAAGAGTGTTCTTTACTACGAAGTATTCAACACCTGCTTCTCTGAGCTCCTTACGAAGTACAGTATCATCAGCTACGGTAATTCCGCGGTAGTCAACGATAACGCCGCCTGCAGCCTTTTCAAGCTTTGCAGCAAGTTCGTCAACGTACTGCTGTTTGGTCTGTAAAATCTTCTCGCTTGCCATTAGTTTTCCTCCTTGTAAAATTTACGCTGTTACTAAGCAGGAAATATAAAAAATCCCGCCGCTAAAGACGGCAGGACGATAAATTCATATCTTCCTATTCCTCGGCAGGCGGTAAAAACCGTTAGTGCTGAAAAGCAACCTGCTGTCTTTAGAACAGCTTGATTATTATAACACGTATTTATACCATTGTCAAGAGGTTTTTTAAAAAACTTTTTTAAAATGAATAATTAATGATGAATGATTGAGGTGTCAGCTTCGCTGACAGATTTGAATAAAGCCTTACAGAAGTACTCTTCATATAAGCATTTTTCAAATTTTTCCGCCAAAGGCGGACACCCTAATCATTCATCTTTCATCTTTCATTCTTGATTACGTGCACAAAACGTAATCAAGACATTAAATCACATACCTTATTGCAGTAATCAACAGGGTCTTCGATGTTCATACCCTCGATAAGCATAGCCTGGGTATAGAGAATTTCAGCATATACCGCAAGCTTTTCCTTGTCATTGTCACAAAGGAAGCGGAGCTTGTCGAAAATAGCATGGTTTGCGTTTATTTCGAGAACCTTGTCGGCCTTGGGCTTGTTCTGTCCCGCGTCGGGCATACTTCCTAAAATCTTCTCCATTTCAAGAGAGAATGCACCGTCGGTCGTAAGGCATACGGGATGAGAGCGGAGTCTTGCGGAGATACGTACGTCGGCAACCTTTCCGCCGAGAGCCTTCTTCATTTCATCAAGTAAATCCCTGTTCTGTTCGAGGGTTTCCTTTTTCTTTGCCTTTTCTTCCTCTGTCTCGAAGTCAACATCGCTGGACTGTACGGACTTGAACTCCTTGCCCTCGTAATCAACAAGCATCTGGAGAGCAAATTCGTCAACGTTGTCTGTAAGATAAAGTATTTCGTAGCCCTTTTCCTTAAGCATTTCTGTCTGGGGGAGAGCATCTATCTTCGCTACGGTTTCACCGCTTGCGAAATAGATTATATCCTGACCTTCCTTCATTCTTGTTACGTATTCTTCAAGAGTAACAAGCTTCTTTTCTGCTGAAGAATAGAAAAGGAGAAGATCTTTAAGTAAATCCTTATTTAAGCCGTAGTTGTTGTAAAGGCCGTATTTAATCTGTAAGCCGAAGTTCTTCCAGAATGCTTCGTACTTTTCACGGTTGTTGACGAGGGTTTTCTTAAGCTCGTTCTTTATTGTACGCTCGATGCTCTTTGCAATAAGCTTAAGCTGTCTGTCGTGCTGGAGCATTTCACGGGAGATGTTGAGCGATAAGTCCTCGCTGTCAACGAGACCCTTTACGAAGCTGAAATAATCGGGTAAAAGGTCGGAGCATTTATCCATAATAAGAACACCGCTGGAGTAAAGCTGTAAGCCCTTTTCGTATTCCTTCGAGTAATAGTCGAAGGGAGCACGGGAGGGAATGAATAAAAGTGCGTTATATGTGGCTGTACCCTCGGTTTTTGAATGGATATGGAATGCGGGGTCGGCGAAATCCATAAACTTTTCCTTATAGAACTCGTTGTACTGTTCCTCGGTAAGCTCAGATTTGCTCTTCTTCCAAATCGGAACCATACTGTTGAGGGTCTCGAGGTGTGTATGGGTCTCGTATTCGTCTTCGGTTCCTTCCTTAAGGTGTGAATGGGAAACATTCATCTTTATAGGATAACGGATATAGTCGGAGTACTTGGATACAAGTCCTCTTATCTTATACTCCATTGTAAAGTCGTCATAATCCTCGTCCTCTGTATTATCCTTTATATAAAGGGTAATAAGGGTACCGTATTCGTCCTTTTCGGTCTCCTATATTGTATAACCGTCAACACCCTCGGATTCCCAGCAGTATGCGGTTTCTTCGCCGTATTTCTTTGTCTCGACAACGACCTTCTTGGCTACCATAAATGCGGAATAGAAGCCAACACCGAACTGACCGATAACGTCAACCTCGTCCTTGTCGGTATCTGTGTTTTCCTGCTTGAACTTGAAGGAGCCCGACTGTGCGATAACGCCGAGATTGTTTTCAAGCTCTTCCTTATTCATACCTATACCGTTATCCTTTATGGTAACGATACGGTTTTCACGGTCAACAGTAAGGAAAATTTCAAGATTTTCACGGGTTATGCCTAAGTTTTCCTGCATAGACTTGAAGTAAAGCTTATCCATAGCGTCGCTTGCGTTAGAAATAAGCTCACGGAGGAAGATTTCCTTATGAGTATATATGGAGTTTATCATCATATCGAGAAGACGCTTTGACTCCGCCTTAAACTGTTTTTTTGCCAAGTTAATCAAGACCTTTCTTTTTATAATTATCGACATTATTTAGCACTCTCTTTCTTAGAGTGCTAAATACATTATATCACTTTTTTCGGGCTTGTCAAGAGCTTTCACCTAATTTTTACCTAAGGTATTCTTGTAAACTTGACAATAAGAGATAAATATGAGATAATATACTATTATATCAAAACGATATAAAAATATTTTTCAAAAACGAAAGGAACTATTTTTCATCATGGACCAACACATAGGGACGCTCATTTTTATCCTTATACTTATCGCTCTCTCAGCATTCTTCTCCGCTTCGGAAACCGCATACACCAGTGCGAACAAAATAAGACTTAAAAGCAAGGCTGAAAACGGCTCAAAGTCCGCTGAACGTGCCATTAATATTATTTACAAATATGACAAAACCCTTACAACGATACTTATCGGAAACAACATCGTAAATATCCTTACCTCTTCTCTCGCAACCGTAATGTTCATTGACCTTCTCGGCGACGCTGACAAGGGCTCTCTCGTTTCTACCGTTGCGGTTACGGTTGTTGTTCTTATTTTCGGTGAAATTCTCCCGAAGACTATCGCAAAGACCCACGCAGAAGCCTTCTCCTGTGCAATAAGCGGAATTATGACCTTCCTTACTACAATATTTACTCCCCTTTCCGCTGTATTTATCTTACTCCAGAAAGCCGCAAACAAGGTTTTTGCCGCTAAGGAAAAGGAAGTAAGCATGACCGAACAGGAGCTTCTCAGCATTATTGATGAAATCGAGGACGAGGGCGTTCTCGAGGAACAGGAGGGAAGTCTCGTAAAGAGTGCTCTTGTATTCGACGAAACTATCGTTTCACAGGTTATTACTCCCCGTGTAAATATTGTTGCTGTTGAAATAAACTCAGATATTGAAAAGGTAAAAGACCTTTTTATAAAGGAACAGTATTCCCGTCTCCCCGTATATGAAAAGACCGTTGACCATATCGTAGGCGTTATAACCCAGCACGAGCTTTTCGAGAAAATCGTAAACGGCGAAAGCTTTACCATAAGTGAAATAATGCAGGATACTCTTCATATCCCCGACCTTATGAAGATTTCCGACGTTTTAAAGCAGATGCAGAAAAAGAAGATACATCTTGCTGTCGTTGTTGACCAGTACGGCGGTACAGAGGGTATCGTAACTCTCGAGGATATAATCGAGGAGCTTGTGGGCGAGATATGGGACGAAAGCGACGAGATAACCGCTCCCGTTAAATTTATCTCCGAAAACGTATTTGAAACAAGCGGAGAGGTCTCCCTCAACGATTTCAACCGTTTCTTTGAAGCAAGAGCTATGGAATTCCGCATCGATACAGACAGCAATACTGTCGGAGGCTGGCTCTTCGAGCTTTTCGGACGTATCCCCGAAGTAAACGATTCAATAAAAACAGAAGATTTCAATATTACAATAATCTCCCTGGACGATTTCAGAGTCGGAACTGTACGCTTTGAAATTTTACAGAAAGATAAAGAGGATTAATGAACTTTTATGTTGCTGTCGCTATCGTTTCTACGGTAGCCTTCACCATTGACCTGCTCCTTCGTGTAACGGAAAAAATACGCTCTTTCGGTATGGAAGAGCGTATTCATAATATAAAAGGCAGGATAATACCCATAGAGGACTTTATACCCCATAATCTTACCCTCGTTTCGGTTTTCTTTATGTCCCTCGGGACAGCAGGCATACTCTTAAAGCTTATCCCCCTTAACGGACTTGTGTGCTTTCCTGTATGCGTTATGTGCGGTATGTTTGCTAACTTTGCCGTTGTGCGGATACTAAGGAAAATACGGGCGAAGCCTCTTCCAAAGGACGCCGATTTAAGCGGTACGGAAGCAGTCTGTACCCAGACGATACAAGGGGACGGCTACGGCGAGGTTATGTTCAGCTTTGAAGGCAGTAGCTATACCTTCCCCGCACTTTCTGAAAACGAAACGGATATTATAAAAGGCGAAACAGCCGTTATTATTCTTATAAACGAAGGCGTATGCATCGTAGAAAAACAAAGCGAAATGCTAGATATACTGAACGAAAAGGAATAAAGCATTTACAGGCAGTAACGAGGGAAACCCTTTTGTAAAAGGGCTTTCCCTCGAGCTCCCTTCCGAAAACTTTCAGTTTAAATTCAAGACCCACAGGGTAATTCCCTGTGGGTCTTGAATTTATATTAAAAGTCTTTGGAAGAGGGTTCGGGAGAAAGCCTTTCTACAGAAAGGTTTCTCCCGTTACTGCTTATAAATTCTTTTTCACAAATCTTTCGATATCCTCGTTATTGCAGGGGTCGAAGGTATCGTCACAGGCTCTTAAATCCCATCTTTCCTCATAATCCGAGCTTTCGCCGGGCTTTAAGGTTCTTAATGCTCCGAGGGTCTCAATCTCCATAATAAAGGGGTCTGTAAAGGTCTCATAGTTACAGCCGTAATCGGGATATTCCGCATTTTCATCGAAATCGAAAAGCTTTCTGAAAAGCTGACCCTTATTAAGATAAGCACACCAACCGTCCTCATTATTCATACCAACCTTAAAGGAGCGGTTCTTATCGGTCTGTCTTAAAGTAATATAATCGTCGCTTACGAAAAATCTTTCGTCTCTTATGTCGGTATATTCCCATATCACAAGACGGCGGTTGGATAAAAGTCCTGTCTTTTTCTTACACTGTGGGATAATCTCAACACCGCCCTTGTCTGCTACAGTAAGGCACCAGGGTGCAAGCGTAAGCTCACGGTCAGAGATATTTATTACCTTATGACCTATGGTTACGAGAGTGCTGTTTTCGTCAAGAGTAACGGTCATAACGTGCTGTTCGCCTACCCTTGTTCGAGGCTCGGGGGTAAGGGTTATCGTATTTCCGCTTATCTCATAGGGTACGGGGGAATTGTCGGGGGTATAGCTTTCGGGCCAGCCCTCGGGGCTTGTCCATAAACGGTGTCCGCCGTAAATATACCAGTTTTCCTCTGTGCCGAAGAATTTATGTATATCCTCGCTGTCACGTACCGTATCCCTGTTTATATCCTCCTTAAGCATATTTTCCTTGCCGTTAAGGGCATAGTAGATTACACGGGGGCCTACGTCAACGGTAATTTTAAGAGTGCATAAGCCGTTATCCATAACTATGCACTTTCCGAAATTCTTATAGCTTTCTTCGCTGAATTTAATGCTCATTTTTCTTATCCTTTCCTTACGGTAAAATTACGGGCTTCGAGGTATATTCGAGGCCACAGGGCTTTTTCTTATCATAAGCGAGGGCGTACATATTTCCCGAAACCTCTTCGAGATACGCCTGTCGCTTCTGGACATCCCCCGACTTCATAAGTGCCTTGAGCGAGGTATCCATAGGAAGCTTGCAGTCTGCTTTCGCTAAGATTTCTCTTCCTTTTCCGTTCATTCCTAAAATACGGATATACGAAGGCGATTTCTTAAGGTCAGACTTCTTTATTCCTAAGAAACAGGCAAGCACTATTCTTCTTATTCTCGCAAGAGTATAACGCTTCGTCTTTATAAGCATATAAAGCTCGGCTAAGTTTGTTGCTACTCTTGCCGATTTATAGATACGGTTTTCGAGCCCCATAAGTACGTTGGGGGCTTTTTCAATTTCCTTCTGGGACATCATCCGAAGCTTCGCAAGTATAGCGGTCTCGAGGTTTCGTATATCTGCCGTTTCGCCGTCGGGAAGCTCGGGAACGAATGCCGAAACGTCCTCGCCCGCTAATATCATCTTGCGTATTTTAGAAGCGGAAGCGATATTCTCCGAAACCTCGTCACTGTCGTGACCTGTTCCCGTACGTCCTATCGTCACAGGCTCGAAAAGACATCCCATTTCATCCATAGCCTTAAGATACTCGACAGCAAGGGTGTTGTTGGGTTCGGCAAGGGTCTCGATTATCTCGCTCTCGTAGTATTTTTCAATGGTTTTCTGCAAGGCTACGGGCAATGTATCTCCGCTTCGCATAAAGCGGAAAAAATCATCGTGCTGTTGGGCGTAAACAACCGCACCTGCTGTTTCGTGGAGAAGGTCGATATCTCCGCATTCGCTTCCGAAGCTTAGCATATCCACACAGCCGAGGCTCTGTAAAACGGATACGGCACCGAGAGCGAACTGCTCCGCACTTCCGAGAGCGTAGGCAACGGGAAGCTCGATAACGAGGTCAACGCCGTTTTTAAGAGCAACCTCCGCACGCTTGTACTTATCAAAAATTGCGGTATCTCCTCTCTGGGTAAAATTACCGCTCATTACCGCAACTGTATGAGTTGCACCGAAACGCCTTTTCGTTTCCTCAATCTGATACTTATGACCGTTGTGAAAAGGGTTGTATTCGGCTATGATTCCACAGATTTTCATACTATCTCCTTATTCATCGCCCTCGTTTGTCATTTCGATATGGATAATGCCGTCCTCGAGGTATTCTCCTCCGCTCTGTATAAAGCCTGCTTTTTCGTAAAAGCCCTTGGCGTAACGCTGTGCACCGATACGGATACGCTTACAGCCGTATTTCTCACGCACAAGCTTAACCGCCTCGAGCATAATTTTAAGACCTAAGCCCGTGCCTCTTTTAACGGTAATAACTCTTCCGATTGAACAGGCGTCGGGATATGATACCCCTTTATCGAGCAGTCGGACATAGGCTGATACGCCCTCCTCGTCCTCATACCATAGGTGCCAGGCATCTAAATCCTTGCCATCAAGCTCCTGGTACGCACATTCCTGTTCGACAACGAAAACGGCAATACGTGCCTGTATGATTTTATAAAGCTCCGAGGGCGTAAGCTCGGAAAAATGTTTCAGTATAAGCTTCATTGTTCTTTCCTTAAGATTTATTATTAAGGTTATTATAACAGATTTTTCTGCAATTGGCAATACAAATGTAGGGACGGATATCATCCGCCCGAAAAAGCAGACAGATAATACCCGCCTATGTTACATAATATAATCGCCGAAATCGGTCGTATATACGTATAAATCTACTCCGTCCAATGTAATAAAAGGCTCAGTTCCGACCATAAGAAATTTCAATCTTTTAAGCTTATCGGGTTCATCCTCGGGGTAATATTCCTCAAAAAAATATATTTGAGTTCCGTCTAATTCTTCCATATTGGTCTCAAAGTCATTTATCGCTTCCTCACGATAAACTGCCGTTCCCACAGGCTCGTAATTATTAATGATATCATACATATATTCCGATTCTCTGCCGAAAAGATAATTTTTTAACTCGATATCGCCGTTTTCGCCTTCGAAAAATATTTTTCGGCTCTCATCAAAATTATAAAAATAAAACTTACCGTTTTCCTTTTTGAACAAACCGCTGAAATAAGGAGCATAATGCTCGCCGAAAAGAATTATATCGTTTTTCGGATGCCAGCCTGCACCGGGATTAGGACCATCATCAATATAGGTTTCCGCTTCCGTAGTGTTTAAGGGTATCGGTTTTATGGAAACAGTTGTTTCAGAGTTTTTTTCCGTTTCGGAAACCGTAGTATCTTCGGGCGGTTCTGTTGCCGTTTCAGATAATTCTGATGCTTCTGAAATTGCGGTTAAAACAGTCGTTTCTTCCCTTGACGCTTCGGCAACGGTTGTTGTCAGAGAAGCTGTTGTTTCGGAAGAAACAGTTGTAACTGCCTCGCTTACGGACGTTGACGTTGCAACCGCCGTGAGTTCGGTGACTGCTACTTTATTCTGTGAACAACCGCACAGTAAAAACGCTGTTAAAAGAAATATAAGCTTTTTCATAATTTATTTACCGTTTCTCTTGTGATTTTCGTTAAAGCTATTATAACAGATTTTAACGCAATTGGCAATATAAAAAGAGAAGACGGCGAAATAAATTCACCGCCCATATTTTATTTATATTTATTTTAAACCCTCGTCACATACCCATTCTCGTCAGCATAATATCTCACACCGCTTTTTGTGCGGAGATATCTGTTTGTTATGAGTATTCCGTCCTTCCAGTATCGTCTGCCTTTTGAGGATTTTGTCCAGCCTGTGTATTTTCCCTCGCATTGACCATATTTATTGAATTTATAACGAATATTATCAATAACCGTATTTTTGCACACAGGCTTACCTCTTTTATCTATGTAATAACGAAACTCATCTTCAACCCAACAATTACGATATAATTTTTCATTTGGTATTTTTTTACAAATTCTGTATTTTACATTTTTTGCTTCAGCAGTATGAATTAAATCACCGCTCGAATTAAAAATACAATTATAATCGGCAAGAACTATAATATTTTTACTAAGCTTATATAAGAGCAAGGGGTTTTTGCTGTTATCGGCATAGCATACGCCTATCGCTTCCTTTTCTCTGAGCTCATCATATCCCTCCACGGGGAGCTTATTTCTACTTATAACCTTGTTCCATTCTGTTGTGTTTTCGCTGAACGCTAAGCCAACGCTATAGTAATTGCTCTTAAACTCAATACATTCAACAAATAAATTCGAGAATTCGCTTTCAGGCTGCCCCTTTATAGGTATCATTGCAAAATCGTATTCCGAAAGCCCTTTCGCAATATCAATGGGAGTTATCTTTTCCTGTGCGGCAACAGACATACAAAAGCCAATATTACAGATAACCGCAGTCAATAAAGCGCATATAATAAATCTAATTTTAACCACGATAACCTCCGTTACGTTAAAGAACCTACTGTATAATATGTTCGATATACATTATTAAAATTAATTGTTAAATCATTTGAATAGCTCCAAGTATCTGTATAAGGCAATGAACTTAAGTTAGATTCTAAAAGCGACTCTACATCACCGGAAATCTGTACAATTTTTTTATTAGAACTATTCGGACAATCTATCTTATAAGCAAGTCCAGTTGTGGCTTTTGCCATACCACATATCAACACTTGATGACTTTCGCTTTCTCCATCCGATCTTGTACCGCTAATACAAATATCTACAGGTTGATTCTCGCTAAGACTATTCCAGATTGCACCGTTTTCTGCAACAACTCTTCCACCATCTACATTAAGACCAAATTCTTCATATGCATCTTTAACGCAATCAATTTCCCCTTCGTGTAACATTTCATTATTTACAAGATAAGTATATAAAGATAGTGCTGTTAAATTTGTGCTAAGCCCTAAATAATTTAATTTCATTGCGATACATGCAGCCCAACAAAGATTATTGTCTATTGAATCTGGCGAGGAGTCGTTCTCTACGTGAGATACATTCAAAATTATACTATCTGTCACCGCACGACTATTTAAAACAGGTTCATATAATATTGAGCTTGAAACATTTACAGATTTTAAAATATAATCAATCGAAACAGGCGGCTCGACATCTTTTTTAGAATCTAATTGATAAAAAATATCGTTATCAACACATAACCAAATCGAATCATCATATTGTCCGTAACAAATTCTTGAACTCGAATTTATATACGAATTGGCTATATTGCTTTCTGTTTCAACAAAGGAAGAATAATATGTATTGTCTGTACCTACCCATATATCCAATTCAGCAGTTATTAAATTATTAAATAAAATTAAAGATTTATAACTACACACTTCACCTGTATTAAAATCATACACAGGTATTAAATCAGATATTTGGTAGGTTCCGTTCTCCATATTGTTCATTTTCAAAGCAGTTGCAACAGCATCTTCTACAAACACGTCTAAATCAAGACATTTAATTTCTGCATTTACATTCTCCCCCGACGCAGTAACGCCGTTTAAAATCATCGTACCTGCTAAAAAAGCTGATACTAACCTTCTTAAAAAGTCCTTCTTTTTCATAAAAATTTTCCTTTCCGCTCGTTTTCGAGCTTAACCTAAATTGTTTTTTGACCTCTTTTCGCCTTACGGCGTTAAACAGCATAGCTGTCCAATTTTACCTCCTAATATATATAACGTTTAAAATGTCAAAAATTTTACCGTTTTTATAAAAAACTTTATAATTCTATATTTTCCACAAAACAAATACCAAAAAACAGGTGATTTTAACAACAAATTAAGGTCGTAAACGCGAGAAAAAAGTAAATATTATCCGCCCGAAATTAAATACAGCTAATAGAAATCCAGACAAGCTGTGCCTGCCATTAAATAAAAAATATATTTATCCACAAAATTTCCCAAAAGACTTGATTTTTCTCTCGTTTTGGTATAAAATTAATGGGTATGATTATTATTTTTTGAAAGGAATTTTTTACAATGAACATTCTCGTAATCAATGCAGGCAGTTCTTCTCTTAAGTACCAGCTTATCGAGATGACTGACGAAAAGGTTATCGCTAAGGGTAACTGTGAAAGAATCGGTATCGACGGTCACATCAAGCACACTGCTTTCGACGGCAGAGTTTATGAAGCAGACTGCACATTCCCCACTCACACAGAAGCTTTCGAAAAGGTTGTTGAGGTTCTTACAACAGGCGACGCTTCCGTTATCAAGAGCATGGACGAAATCTCCGCTGTAGGCCACAGAATCGTGCAGGGTGCGGAAGTATTCAATAAGACAACTCTCGTTACAGACGAAGTTATCCAGAAGATTGACGACCTCGCTGAGCTCGCTCCCGTACATAACCACCCCCACGCTCTCGCTTTATGGGCTTGTAAGAAGGTTATTCCCGAAAACGTTCCCCAGGCTGTTGTTTTCGATACAGCTTTCCACCAGACTATGCCCGAAAAGGCATTTATGTTCGGTATGCCTTATGAATGCTACGAAAAGTACCACGTAAGAAAGTACGGCTTCCACGGTACATCCCACCGTTTCGTTACATCCGCTCTCGCTGAAAAGCTCGGCAAGGATATAAAGGATATTAAGATCGTTTCCTGCCACCTCGGCAACGGCTCTTCCATCACTGCTGTTGACGGCGGTAAGTCCGTAGATACATCCATGGGCTTTACTCCCCTCGATGG
>JAGANY010000044.1 GCA_017624025.1 Ruminiclostridium sp.
AATAGTGAATAGTTGTGGTGTCGGCTTCGCCGACAGATTTGAATATAATTTCAACGTATCGTAGGGGCGACCTGTGGTCGCCCGAATATAAACCTTTAAAATCATTTTTAAATCCATTGGCGGAGCCAATACCTTAATCATTCATTATTCATCATTCATTATTCATCATTCATCATTCATTATTCATCAAATACAGAAAGGATTTTTTGTATGCCGATTCTTGACAAGAAAAAGAAAAAAAAGCTAAGACCGGCACAAACGCTTGCTTTAGGCTTTTTTATAATTATTACAGTTGGAGCGGTTATCCTTTCCTTGCCTTTTTCTTCGAAAAGCGGAGATTTTACGAGTATTGTGGATTGTATTTTTACCGCCGCCTCTGCCACCTGTGTAACAGGTATAAGCGTTGTAGATACCTTTACACACTGGAATGTATTCGGTCAGACGATTATAATGCTCCTTATTCAGACAGGCGGGCTCGGATTTATAACCCTTATAACCTTCTTTAACCTTGCAATAGGTAAAAAGCTCGGGTTTTTACAGGCAACGGATTTTTCCTCCGACCTTACTATGTCGGGGCTTTCCGCAACGAAAAAAATCTTCTTCCGTGTTGTAATCCTTTCTTTTACAATCGAAACTGTAGGTGCTTGTCTTCTTATGGTAAGACTTGTCCCCGATTACGGAGCATACGGTATATATATGTCGTTTTTTACCGCTGTATCCGCTTTTTGCAATGCGGGCTTCGATCTTTTCGGAATAGAAAGCCCCGGGGTAGGTATGTCGATTTTTATTGACGACCCCTATGTGCTTATTGTAACTGCATTAATAATAATAATGGGAGGTCTCGGTTTCGTAGTCTGGGAGGAGCTTATAGCTTTAAAAAGAACAAAAAAGCTTTCTCTTCATTCTAAAGTCGTGCTCCTTATGAATCTTGTGCTTATTATAAGCGGCACTGTGATATATCTTATTATTGAAGCTGTAGAGACCCAAAGCTTCGGGGAATATACTGTTTCGGAACGAATAACGACCTCGTTTTTCGCTTCCGTTTCCTCCCGTACGGCAGGCTTCTCGGCAGCACCTTTGCCGACAGCAAGCAGCTTTTCAAAGCTTTTTACCATACTCCTGATGCTGATAGGAGCCGCACCGGGCTCAACAGGCGGCGGTATAAAGGTAACTACTATCGCAATAATTATAGCAACGGCATGGTCTGTATTACGCGGAAAAGAGGATACCGTAATCCTTCGTCACAGGGTTTCCAAACAGGTCGTATATAAAACCCTTACAACCCTTTGCTTTTCGCTTCTGTTCCTTATAACAGGATTTTTCCTTGTTCATCTTCTTAATAATGATATGGATTCTGTGGACACGCTTTTTGAGGTTGTATCGGCCTTCTCGACAACAGGCTTTTCATCAGGGCTTTCCGAAAACTCAGGGAATACTACTAAGCTTATACTTTCGTTTATTATGTTTATCGGAAGAATAGGCCCCGTATCCCTTATGCTGAGTCTCACAGGCGAATCCGCGAAAAACAAAAGCGAGATACTTCCTTTCGGGGAGATAATGGTGGGATAGATTATTATGGATGAATAATGAATAATGAATGATGAAAGATTAAGGTATCGCCTTACGGCGATGATTTTAAAAATGATTTCAATGTATCGTAGGGGCGACCTGTGGTCGCCCGAACATTAACATTGAAATCATATTCAAATCCGTCTGCCGAAGGCAGACACCTCAATCATTCATCTTTCATCCTTCATCATTCATCTAAAATAAAGGACTGATATAAATAGAAACAGAAAAATTTGACCTCTTCGGGCTTACGCTTAATGTAAGCGCCGACCATCGTTTCGGGACGGACGCAATACTGCTGGCGAAATTCGCTTCGCCCCTAAAAAAGGATATAGTCTGTGACCTTTGTACAGGTTGCGGAATTATTCCTATGCTTTTTGAAGCCTGGGGACGATGCCCAAAAAAGACCTACGGAGTTGATATCCAGGATGAAGCTGTTGAGCTTTTTAAAATGTCGGTTGCGGAAAATAATCTTTCCGAAAAGCTTGTACCCGTACTGGCTGACCTTACCGATAAGGAACAGCTTTTAGGCAGTATTCCCCGTGAAAGCGTTGATATGGTAACGGTAAATCCGCCGTATTTCAAGACCGCTTCCGGCTCCGAAAGACTTTCGCCTGCACAGGCAAAGGCAAGGCACGAAATACTCTGTAACCTCGAGCAGGTAATTGCTTCGTCGGCTATGCTTCTTAAATTCGGGGGCAGTCTTAAAATCTGCCACATTCCCGAAAGGCTTACCGACCTTATATGCCTTATGCGTAAATACGGAATAGAGCCGAAGATTATCCGCTTCGCCCATAATAAGCCCGACGGAAAGCCCTATCTCGTCCTTATAAGCGGTAAAAAGGGCGGAAAATCGGGAGTTATAGTCGAAGAGCCTATGATAGTGGGAGATGTAAACAAGGAGCTTTTCGGCTCGTAGAAAGGAAAACAAATGGAGATTAAATCACTTGTATTAAAGCCCCTCGGCACAAACTGTTACCTCGTTAAGACAGGCGAAGCCACAGGCGTTGTCATCGACCCAGCAGGAGAAGCAGACAAGATTCTCGAAACGGCAGGGGATATGGAGATGCGGATTGAGAAGATTCTTCTTACTCACGGTCATTTCGACCATACAGGAGCCGTAAACCTCGTTAAAAAAGCTACCGACGCAAAGGTTTATATTCATAAGGCTGACGAATGTATGTTTAAGGACGGGGATAAGGCTCTGGCTTATTTCTGCCCGTCGATTCCCTTCGAGGAAAAGGAAGCCGACGTTCTTTTAGAGGACGGGGATACTATAGAGCAGGACGGTATCGTCTTTACGGTTATGCATACCCCGGGTCATTCCGCCGGAAGCGTATGCTTTTTCGTAAATAACCCCGACGGACTCGATATAATGTTCTCGGGAGATACGATTTTCCGCGATTCAATCGGAAGAAGCGACGGATACTCGGGCGACTATATCGTTCAGAAAAACACCCTCGCAAGACTTAAGGCTTTAGATAAGGACTATCTTATTCTAAGCGGTCACGGCGAATCCACAACCTTAAACGAAGAAAAAATGTTCAACCCCTTTATACAGTAAGACCCCGTCTGAGGGGGATGTTCTCACAAAAACGGCTATAAGCATTATCGGGAGAAACCTTTCTGAAGAAAGGCTTTCTCCCGAACCCTCTTCCAAAGACTTTTAATATAAATTAAAGAACCACAGGTTTATCCTGTGGTTCTTTAATTTATACTGAAAGTTTTCGGAAGGGAGTTTGAGGGAAAGCCCTTTTTCAAAAGGGTTTCCCTCAATAATGTCTATAACTGCTTCTATGAGAATATCCCTCTCGGGCGGGGTCAGTCCTCTATTTCTTCCAAGAGGCAGACACAGGTTGTGCTTATGCCTTCGCCTTTAAGACCGAGGCCTTCCTCGGTAGTTGCCTTTACGCTTACGAAATCGACCTTTATGCCACAGGCTTCCGCAATATTCTGTCTCATTTCCGTAATATATCCCGAAAGCTTCGGCTTTTCCGCAACAACGGTAGCGTCGAGATTAGAGATACGGTAGCCTTTGCTTCCGATAAGCTTTACGACCTTGCGTAAAAGCACCATACTGTCAATACCCTTGTAGGCTTCGTCTGTGTCGGGGAAATGCTTTCCTATATCGCCTAAGGCGAGAGCACCGAGAAAGGAGTCCATAACAGCGTGGATAAGAACATCCGCATCGGAATGTCCGAGAAGTCCCTTTTCGTAGGGTATCTCAACACCGCCTAAAATTAATTTTCTGCCCTCTGTGAGCCTGTGTACATCGTAGCCGTGACCTATTCTAAACATTTTTTTCGTCCTCCGTAAGTATCATATCGCCCAGCAGAACATCAACGGGCGTTGTAATCTTAATATTATTGTACGAGCCTTCGGTTATCTTAACCTTATAGCCGAGCCTTTCCGCAAGCTGTGCGTCATCGGTAACCTCTTCCGTAGATTTTACCATTTCGCTGTATATTTCGTATAGGAAAGCCTGTGGGGTCTGTGCGGAGTAAAGGGTGCTTCTGTCGGGGGTGTCCTCGATAAAGCCTTGCTTTACTTGCTTTATGGTATCCTTAACGGGAACGGCGGATATTGCTCCTCCGTTTTCGTAAGCGTCCCTTATGACGTTGCTTATAAGGGCGGGAGAAGCGAAGGGTCTCGCTCCGTCGTGGATAGCTATAACGTCACATTCTTCTGTGTATGAAAAAGCCTTTAAGGCGGATTCCGAGCGGTTATTTCCGCCCTCGCAAACCTTTTTAAGCTTAGTTATGCCGTATTCCTTGCAAAGCTTTTCAACAGCCTTGGTATCGTCCTTTTTAACGGCAATAATAATGTCCGTTACCTCGGGACAGTTCTCGAAATTAAGAGCACTCCGCATAATTACGGGAATACCCTTTAGCATAAGAAGCTGTTTATTTACTCCGTTCATACGTGACGCGGAGCCCGCTCCGAGGATTACCGCTGTGCAGTTCATATTACCGCCTCCTTTTGTCCTGTAATATTATAGCTGTTTTTTCCGCTTATGTCAATGTCGGCAAAGAGGAAAAAATATAGCTTTGGGGTTTTGTTAAAGCTTGACATCGGAGCCAGTAGGTTATATAATTATTTTAGTATATTTAATGAAAGCGTGGTATTGCTATGAGCTTATTCAAGGTTGCTTCTGTCTTCAGCGACAGAATGGTTTTACAGAGAAATAAAAATATAAATGTATTCGGCGAGGGCGAGGACGGCGAAGCTGTTATTGTCGAATTCGAGGGGAATATCGCTAAGGCTATTGTAAAGGACGGAAAGTGGAACGCTGTCCTTCCGCCTCATATCGCAGGCGAGGGCTACGAAATGACAATCCGTTCGGGGGAAAACGTAAAGAAGTTCACAGATATTGCCGTAGGCGAGGTCTGGCTTGCAGGCGGTCAGTCCAATATGGAGCTTGAGCTTCAGAACTGCCTTACAGGAAAAGAGCATCTCGAAAACGACAAGGGCGTTAACGTAAGATACTATTACACACAGAAAAACGCATATATCGACGAAAAATTCCTCGAGGACGAGGCGAAAATGGGCTGGACAAAGTTCGAGGGCGAGTCTCCTAAGTGCTGGTCAGCCGTAGGCTATATCTTCGCTAAGGAGCTTTCGGAAAAGCTAGGATGTATTGTAGGCGTAATCGGCTGTAACTGGGGCGGAACAAAGGCCTGCCACTGGATGAGCAGAGAGAGCCTCGAAGCCGACAGGGATATCCGCCACGACCTCGACCTTTACGACGAAGCAATAAAGGGTAAGACAATGGAAGAGCTTGACAGGATTTATGCGGAATATGTCGAATACCATACAGCCTGGGAAAAGAAGAGTGCGGAATATTATTCTACCGTTGAAAATCCCCACTGGGACGGCTGTATCGAGTATTGCGGAGAAAATAAGTATCCCGGCCCTCTCGCTCCCCGTAACCCCTTCCACGCAACCGCTCTCTATGAGAGTATGATAAAGCGTGTATGTCCATATACTATAAGCGGTTTTCTCTATTACCAGGGCGAAAGCGACGATGACCGCCCACAGTACTACTATAAGGCTCTCCGTGCCCTTATCACTCTCTGGAGAGAGGACTGGGGCGATGATGAGCTTCCGTTCCTTATTGTCCAGCTTCCTATGCACCGTTACAGCGGAGACAGCGACCGCAAGCACTGGTGCATTATCCGCGAGGCACAGGAAAAGGCTTTCCGCACCATAAAGAACACAGGGCTTGCGGTAATTATCGATTGCGGAGAATTCAACGAAATTCACCCGAAGGATAAGGAACAGGTAGGTCACCGCCTTTTCTTACAGGCTATGAATATTGCTTACGATGATAATATTACGAAGGCTTATTCCCCTATGTACAAGGGTCACATCATAAAAGACAACGGTATCGAGATTTATTTCGACTATGCCGAGGGCTTTACCCTTAAGGGCGAGAAATGCGGTTTCGAGATAGCGGGCAGAGACGGAGAATACAAGCCTGCTGATTTCGAGATAAGAGGCAGAAAGATTTTCGTATTCAACAAGGACGTTACCGAACCTCAGAATGTACGCTACCAATGGACAAACTACGGCGAAGTAACCCTTTACGGGGACAATGATCTGCCTGTTGCTCCGTTCAGAACGAGCAGGAAGTGAATAAGAGTGAATAGTGAAGAGTGAATAGTGAATAGTTGAGGTGTCCGCCTTTGGCGGACGGATTTGAATGGATGAATGATGAAGGATGAATGATGAATGATTGGGGTATCGCCTTACGGCGATGATTTTAAAAAAGATTTCAATGTATCGTAGGGGCGACCTGTGGTCGCCCGAACATAGCAAGCCTTCCCCTCGAGGAGAAGCCTTGTTTTAAAGTCATATTTAAATCCATTGGCGAAGCCAATTCCTTAATTTTTCATTCTTCATCATTCATTATTCATTATTCATTAAATAAGTCATTATTTTTATCGAAAGGAAAACAAAAATGCGTAGTTGCGGTGTTTTAATGCATATAACGAGCCTTCCGTCGCCTTACGGTATCGGTACCTTCGGTTCAGAGGCGGAGGCTTTTGTGGATTGGCTCAAAAAGGCAGGTCAGAAATACTGGCAGGTTCTCCCTGTAGGCCCTACAGGCTACGGCGATTCCCCTTACCAGTCCTTTTCGACCTTTGCGGGCAACCCTCTTTTAATAGACCTTGATGAGCTTGTACGCTCGGGGCTTATTATGAAAGCAAAGTGTCAGGCAGTTGATTACGGAGCAGACCCGACCTTTGTGGATTTCGAAAAGGTTACCCATACAAAAATGAAGCTTTTAAGAGAAGCTTACGAAGGCTTTGAGGAAGACCCCGGCTACCTCGCTTTTATAAGAAACGAAGCGGACTGGCTCGAGGATTATGCTCTCTTTATGGCTCTTAAAACAGAGAATAAGCTTGTATCCTGGACAGAATGGGATCAGAAGATACGCTTAAGAGAGCCTAAGACTATGGTAGAAGCAGAGGAGCGTCTTAAAAAGGAAGCAGGCTTCTGGAAATTCGTCCAGTATATCTTCTTTTCACAGTGGGACAGGCTTAAAAGCTACGCCAACAAGAACGGCATACAGCTTATAGGCGATATTCCTATCTATGTATCTCCCGACAGTGCTGACGTATGGGCAAATTCGGGACTTTTCAAAATGGACAGCAACCTTTATCCGAAATCCGTTGCGGGCGTACCCCCCGATTATTTCTCCGAAACAGGTCAGCTCTGGGGCAATCCGCTCTATGACTGGGAGGTTATGAAAAAAGAGAAGTACAGCTGGTGGATAAAGCGTATAAAGAAGGCTTCGGAGCTTTACGATATAGTACGTATTGACCATTTCCGTGCTTTCGATACCTACTGGGCAGTACCCTACGGGGAAACTACCGCTATAAACGGAAAATGGGAGCAGGGGCCCGGAATGGACCTCTGGAACGAGGTAAAGGCACAGCTTGGAGAGGTCAATATTATTGCCGAAGACTTAGGCGATATTTTCGACAGCGTAAAGGTACTCTTAAAGGACTCGGGCTTCCCGGGAATGAGAGTTTTACAGTTCGGCTTCAATCCCGAATTCAGCGATAACGACCACTTACCGCACCATTATCCCGAAAACTCTGTCGTTTATACAGGCACCCACGATAATTCCACAGTTATAGGCTGGTACAAATCAGCAAACGGCAAGGCGAAAACAATGTGCAGACGCTATCTTAAGCCTATGCCCTTTGAGAAGCTCAACAGAGCCTTTATCCGCAATCTCTACAGAAGCAACGCCTCTCTCGCAATCGTACCTATGCAGGACGTTATAGGGCTTGATGACAAGGCGAGAATGAACATCCCCTCGACCTTAGGCGGAAACTGGAAATGGAGAGCCTTAAAGAAGCAGATAACCGACAAGGACGCGGAATTTTTAAAGGAGCTTTCGGAGACCTATTACAGATAAGTGTATCGGGCGACTTCGGTCGCCCGATACACGATGAATGATGAATGATGAAAAATGAATGATTAAGGTGTCGGCTTCGCTAATGGATTTAAAAATGATTTCAATGTTAATGTAGGGGCGACCTGCGGTCGCCCGAACATAGCAAACCTTCCCCTCGAGGGGAGAGGTTTGGCAATTTGCAAGCTTAATCACCTCATCAGTCATCAACCCGTAAACGGCTTGCCGACAGCTTCTCCTCTAGGAGAAGCCTTGCGTTAAAGATTTAAAAAATTATAAATATCGGGCGACCACAGGTCGCCCTTACATTGAAATCATATTTAAATCCATCCGCCAAAGGCGGACACCTCCGTTTTTCACTATTCACTATTAACTCTTCACTAAAAAAGCGGTGATAAAATGGAAAAGATACTTATTATCGAAGACGATACACATATAAATAACCTTGTTTCTGACGCTCTCGGAAAGTCGGGCTACAGTACCGTGCAGGCATTTTCGGGAACAGAGGGGCTTCTCTATGCAAAAACCGAAGAGTTCGCCCTTATAATAATGGACCTTATGCTTCCAGGAATAGAGGGCGAGGCGTTATTGCCGAAGCTTAAGGAAATATCCCCTGTGCCCGTTATCGTCCTCTCCGCAAAGGACAGCTTAGACAGCAAGATAGGACTTCTTAACAGCGGTGCGGAGGACTACATAACGAAGCCCTTCGATATAGGCGAGCTTATCGCAAGAGCAGGCGTTCAGATACGCCGTTTTTCGGGAGAAGCAGTAAAGCCGAAGCTTTTACGGCATAAAGGCCTAAGCCTTTCGCTGTCGGATATGACAGCAGAGATAGACGGCGTTTCACTTACTCTTACGAAGCAGGAGTTCAAGATACTTGAACTGCTTCTCGAAAACCAGAACAGGGTCTTTACAAAGCAGGATATCTACAGCTATGCCTGGGACGATATTTATATCGGCGAGGATAAGACTGTAAATGTTCATATAAGCAACATACGAAAAAAGCTGAAGGCGGTTTCTGAGGAAGAGTATATTGAAACCGTATGGGGCATAGGCTTCAGGCTTAAAAAGTAAAACTTTACCTTTTCTTTAACTTTTCTTTGCGATTTTTTAAAAAGAAAGGTTTATTATAAGTACAGAAAGAGAGGTAGAGATAATGGAATACATACTTGAAACAAAAAATCTTACTAAAAAATATTTTAAGAATACCGTTGTCGATAATGTTACCCTTAAGATAAAGCAGGGCGAAATATACGGCTTTATCGGACGCAACGGAGCAGGTAAGACGACTACCCTTAAAATTATCGGCGGTCTCGCCGGAGCAAACGAGGGAGAGGTCTTACTTTACGGAAAGGATACAAAGAAAAATCCTTCCATAAGAAACAGATTAGGTCTTCTTATCGAAACCCCCGATTATTACCCTTACTTTTCCGCTTTCGAAACTATCGAGGCGAAATGCCGTGTCCTCGGTATAAAGGATAAGAATTATGTAAAGGAAATTTTAGAAACCGTAGGTCTTTCCGATACAGGAAATAAAAAGGTAAAGAACTTTTCCCTCGGTATGAAGCAGAGACTCGGAATAGGTCTCGCTTTAGTCGGAAACCCCGATATTCTCCTTCTCGATGAACCCATAAACGGTCTCGACCCACAGGGTATCGCTGAAGTGAGAGACATAATCCATAAGCTCAATAAGGAAAAGAATATTACTATCCTTATCTCAAGCCACATTTTAGAGGAGCTTTCGAAAATCGCAACCTGTTACGGTATAATCCATAAGGGCAAGCTTATAAAGGAGCTTACCCACGAGGAGCTTATGAAACAGTGCAGTGAATGTATCACCGTCAATGCACCCGACCAGAGCAAGCTCATAACCGTTCTCGACGAATTAGGCTTAGCCGATTATAAGGCAATTGACAGCAGTACCGTTGAAATCTATACCGATACGGAAAAATCGGGGGAAATCAACAAGGCACTTGTAGAAAAGGGCGTTATGGTTATGGAAATAAGCGTAAGAAAAGAGTCTGTTGAAGACTTTTTCTTCAAGCTTACACAGTAAGGGGGACGAAGAGATGATGAATTTAATAAGATACCAGCTTTACAGATTACTAAGAAGCTACAGTACATATTTTACAATGCTCGCGATAATGGGACTTAATGTAATGCTCGTGAGTATGAATGCGGCGTTTGCATACGAATTTCCAGAACACGGAACAGTTTCGTATTTCAACACCTTTATTTTCGACACAGGTGCATTCCTTATGCTTTTCGGCTTATGGTCGGTAGTATTTACTACAGGCGAAATAAGCAACGGCTTTATAAAGCAGATTGTACCCCTCGTAAATAACAAGGTAAAAATCTTCCTTTCTAATCTTGTTGTATGCGGAATAATGTACCTTTTAACCTGTGTGGTAACCTTTATAGGCACAACAATTGCAAGCTTTATATTTGTTGACGGCATAAAGCTCGGAAGTATGGTTGATTACGGGGTAGTTGTTTTTACGGAGTTCTTCCTCCATCTCGCTGTTGCTTCCATAGGAATGACAATAACTTATCTTATAAAGAATTTCTTCGCTTCGATAGCGGCGGTTTTTGCGGTAGTTTCCGGAATGACAAGCGTAATTTTCCCCGGTCTCGAATATATCTTAAAGCAGATTACAGGCGATAAGGACCTTTGTATCTGTAGTTGGTGCATTTCCCTTAGTTCAACCCAGGTTTCATATAGCGTTGTAGATTATAAGCTTCCCTTAACGGAAATCATCGTTTTACCGATTATCCTCTTCGTGCTGTATTCGGTTATTGCAGGAATAACGATTATTAAAAGGGACGTAAAATAAACTTATATGATGAAAAATGAATGATTGTGGTGTCAGCCTTTGGCGGTTGTGCTTCCCATATCGGGCGACCACAGGTCGCCCCTACGATACATTGAAATCATTTTTAAATTTATCGGCGAAGCCGATACCTTCATCATTCATCCTTCATCATTCATCATTTTTTCGATAAATCGAAAAAATAAAGGAGCTTTTGTGTTAGGGTTAATTATTTTTCTTATTGTAACGATAATTTTTCTTTTGGTACAACTCATAAGCTACAGGCGGCAGGTCGGAGAAATCTGCCGCCACATTGAGTTTGTAAAGAAGAATAATACGAATAAGATTCTTTTCGGAGATTACGATTATAAGGAGCTTAAAAAGCTCGAGGACGAGATAAACGAGCTTTCCGAAAAGGCGAAAAAGGACGCTCTTAAAATAAGAAAGACAGAGGGCGTCTTAAAAGAGACAATAACAAACATTTCTCACGATATAAGAACCCCCTTGACCTCTCTCGAGGGCTATTTCCAGCTTTTATCCTTAGCCGAAACAGAAGAGGAGCGGGAAAAATATATCAGCATCATAAAGGGACGTATCGGAAGCCTCAGAGAGATGCTCGAGGAGCTTTTCACATACACGAAGCTTCAGAACGAGGGCTACAGCCTTGAACTGCAGAAAATCAATTTCACAGACGCGGTATGTAAGACCCTTTTAAGCTTTTTCAATGATTTCGAGGAGCAGGGAATCGTAACAGAAACGGATATTTCCGAGGAAGAAATCTTTATACGCGGAAATACCGAGGCTGTTTCCCGAATTGTCCAGAACATTATGAAAAATATCCTCGAACACGGAAGCAAGAGGGTAAAAATAACGCTTAAGCAGGAAGAAAAGCGTATAATCTTCCGCTGTGAAAACGAGGCGGAGAATACGGACGAGATAGACGTTTCACAGGTTTTTACACGCTTCTACAAAGCAGATTCCGCTCGCACCCATTCCTCCACAGGCTTAGGACTTGCTATAGCTAAGGGTCTTTCGGAGAAGATGAACGGAACTATGCGGGCAGGCACAGGGGACGGGATGTTTTTTGTGGAGTGGGAGGTAAAGAGTGAATAGTGAATAATGAATAATGAATAATGAATAATTTAGGTGTCCGCCTTTGGCGGACAGATTTAAATATAATTTCGATGTGTTGTAGGGGGCGACCTGTGGTCGCCCGATATGGGAAGCACAACCTCCAAAGGTACACCTCATCAGTCATCAACCCGCAAACGGCTTGCTGACAGCTTCTCCTCAAGGAGATGCCTTGTTTTAAAATCATATTTAAATCCATCGGCGAAGCCGATACCTCAACTATTCATTATTCATTATTCATTATTCACTCTTCACTAAAAAAAAGACACCCCTTTCGGGGTGCCTTTTTTCATTTTAGCAGCAGCTGTTGCCGCAGCCGTTGTTGCAGCCACAGCCGCAATCGTTGTTGGAGATTGAGCCGCAGCTGTTGCCGCAGCCGTTACCGCAGCAGCAGAATAAGAGAATAAGAACGATGATCCAGATACAGCTATTGTTACCAAACATAACCGTTTCCTCCTGATTAAATATTTATGAAACGTTTCATAATATAATATATGTAAAAGATTCAGAATTGTTACAAGTTTTTTACGAAAGGATTATATTATGACAGAATTCAGAGGCTTTACCGAAAAATCAAACCTCGCTCTTTCGAGAGCAATCGAAAAGGCTATGTCCTTGGGTCATACCTATATCGGAAGCGAACATATCCTTTACGGACTTACTGCCGAGAAGAACGGTACCGCCGGCGGTATCCTTAAACGCCACGGCATAAATGAAAAGGATATAAGCGGAAAAATGGAGCTTATAATAGGAAAGGGAGTAGCCACAAGGCTTACGGTACAGGATTTTACCCCGAGGAGCAAGCGTATTTTAGAGACTGCCCTCGAACGGGCAAGAAGCGACAGCCGTAACCTTACAGGCACAGAGTATATTCTATGGGCGGTAATAAAGGACGAAAGCTGTTACGGTTCATTGTTTCTGAAAGAGCTCGGTGCTGACACGGAAAAGATTCTTAAGGAGTGCAGAAACAGCGGTGTAAAACCCTTTGAGCCTCCGAGAGTATATAAGGATGAGGGTAAGCTCAGTGCATTGAAGAAATACGGCAAGGACGTTACGAGACTTGCGGAGGAGGGGAAGATTGACCCCGTTTTCTGCCGTGACAGAGAGATTGAAACAGCGGTACAGGTTCTTTTAAGAAGACGGAAGAACAACCCCTGTTTCATAGGAGAAAGCGGAGTAGGTAAAACTGCCGTTGCGGAGGGAGTTGCTCTTCGTATTGCCGAGGGGAGAGTACCCGATTCCCTTAAAAACAGCCGTATCTTTTCCCTCGACATCCCCTCTCTTATTGCGGGAGCAAAGTATCGGGGAGATTTCGAGGAAAGGCTTAAAAGCGTTGTTACAGAGGTCTCGGATTCGGGGAATATAATACTTTTCATTGACGAAATACACGGACTTGTGGGTGCTGGAGCGGCGGAGGGGGCAATAGACGCGGCGAATATCCTTAAACCGCCCCTTTCCAGAGGTGATATACAGGTCATCGGAGCTACCACAACGGAAGAATACCGCCGTTATATCGAAAAGGACGCCGCTCTCGAACGCCGTTTCCAGCCCATAACCATAGAAGAGCCCGACGAGGAAGCGGCAATCGCTATACTTTCGGGGCTTAAGGAAAAATACGAGAAATACCATAGCGTAAAAATAACAAATGACGCGGTAAAATCGGCGGTAAGGCTCTCGAAAAGGTATATTGAGGGAAGACGGCTTCCCGATAAGGCAATAGACCTTATTGATGAAGCCTGTGCTTCGGCGAGGATAAGAGAACAGGATAAAATCCCCGAGCTTTCCGAGGTAAACAGGCGTTTAAGGGAAATTTCCTCGGAAAAGGAGCGTGCGGTCTTAAAGCAGGATTTCGAGAAAGCCGCCGTTCTTCGTGCAGAGGAAAAAGGTCTCGAGACAAAGGCAGAGATACTGAAGGAAGCAGAGAACAATCACAGAATAAACACCGTAACCGACGAGGATATTGCGGTTATAGCGGGAATACACAGCAAGCTTCCGCTGTCGAGGATAAGCGAGGACGAGAAGAAAGCGGTTCTTAATCTTTCGGAGGAGCTTAAAAAATACGTCATAGGACAGGATAAGGCTGTTGAGGCAATTTCCTCGGCAATAAAACGGAGCAGGGCAGGTATCGGAAGAAAAAACCGCCCCTTAGGAACCTTTCTTTTTGCAGGCCCTACAGGCGTAGGAAAAACGGAGCTTTCAAAGGCTCTTTCAAAAACGCTTTTCGGGGAAAATACTGCTCCTATACGCTTCGATATGTCCGAATATATGGAAAAGAACAGCGTAAGTGCTCTTATCGGTGCTCCTGCAGGATATGTGGGATATGAGGACGGGGGACAGTTAAGTGAG
>JAGANY010000045.1 GCA_017624025.1 Ruminiclostridium sp.
AAAGCCTTTCTTCAGAAAGGTTTCTCCCGATGATACTCATAAATGATTTATAAAAAGTTATTAGCCCTGTGCCATTCTTTCACGGTACTCGTTGAGGATAGATTCTACCATATTGTAGTTTTCTTCTCTGAGCTGTGTGTAAGAAACGTTATAGAAGATAGGACCGTCGAGGAGAGAAGCTTCGCCCATACCCTCGAAGATATTGCCGAGGTCGGAGTTGAAGCCCTTGCAGTTATCGAAGATAAACTGGAACTTGCCTCTTGTGGGGTCTGTGAGGTCGAGTAATACTTCGTACTGTTCTTCTGTGTAGTAAGCGTTGAACTTAACCTTTCTTGCTGTGTTACATTCAGGACAAGTATCAAGGTCTTCTACTTCGTTTTCTACAAAGCTGAACTTACAGCCGGGGCATTTAGGATAGTACTTTGTAGAAGAGTCTGTAGCGGATGCCTTAGCTTCTGCAACGTTTTCGGGGTCAGTTTCTTCTGTTCTGCATAATGTGATCCAGTCGATAGCACCCTTTACGTTCTTGGAACCGGAAGGAACCATATATCCAAAGGAGTCATAAGCTAAATAGTACTGGTCGGAGTTATCATCTTTGGGGAAAGGAACGAATGCCATATCGTAGTCGATATTATCCTTGTAAAGAGATTCACAAGCTGCACCGTATGTCCATGTAGGCTCCATGCCGAGGAAGAGAAGGTTGCCGTCGGTAAATGCCTGGCCGGGATCGACATAGCCTTCGCCTGTAAGGTTCTGACGAGCGAGGTCTTCTACGAATTCCATAGCTCTCTGAACATTCTGGTCCTTTAAGTTGTTGATGATTTCTGTGTCCTTAACGTCGATAAGCTTAACGCCTGTTGTAGAAACGAAGCTCATAGCACTAACGCCTGTGTAACCGATATGGTTAGGATCCATATTACACCATTCTGTGATTAAATCCTTGAATGCTGACCATGTCCATTCACCGCTGTGGTATAATTCCATAGGATCCTGGAGGCCGTATTCATCAAGAACGATACGGTTATAGTTAAGAGCGAAGTTAGAGGAAATTCTGTAAGGAATATAGAAGTGCTTTCCGTTGTAAACGAACTGTTCAGCAATATCCTTCATACCTACCCAGAGCTCGCTGTCGAGGTCTATGTAGCTGTCTAAAGGAGTGTACATATTTCTTGACATACCGTGGGGGAAGGACATCCATTCGTAACGAACGATATCGGGAGATAAGTCGGAAGCTACGAGAGTACCGAGCTTTTCGAAGTAACCTGCACCGGAACTACAAATCTCCTGTTCGATAGAACCACCGTATCTTGTTTCAAAGAGGTCAACAAGGTCAGCGTCCTGTGTTACGAGGTCGTAGTAAATAAGAATCTTAATAGTACCTGTTTCCTGGTTTTCGTCGATTTCAACTACTTCTGCTTCTTCGAAATCAACATTCTGCATACCTGCAGTTGTAGTTGTTGTGTCAGCAGCTGCAGCACCGCCTGCTGTTGTTGTGGTATTGCCGCCTCTTGATGTGTTGCCACAGGAGGAAGCACCGAGAATCATACTTGCTGCAAGTAAAGAAGCAGCAATTCTTCTTTTCTTCATAATAGATAACCATTCCTTTCATCGCCTGGTATTCATATACTACACTGTTTTTATGAATACGATTACATATCTATATTTTATATTATATCATAATAAAAACCATTAATCAATCGTCAAATTGCAAGCAAAAAGATAATTGTTTTTGTTAATATTGACGATAATCTGCTATTTACCTAAGATGTCATTGAATGTCACAAGGAACTCTGCTATTCTTTTAGAAAGAGAAAACATAAGGAGAAAATTATGATTTTAAACGGATTTGTAAAGCTAAAAAGAAGTATTCTTAACTGGGAATGGTACGGAAATCTTTATATGACCCGCCTTTTTATGCACCTTATTTTTACCGTAAACTACGAAGAAAAAGCCTGGTGCGGAGAAAGGATAAAAAGAGGCGAAAGAGTCGTAACGCTGCAAGGTCTTGCCGACGAAACGGGAATCTCAAAGGGCGAAATATCGAAGCTTCTTAGAAAGCTTGAAAAAAGCGGCGAAATTCTTCGTAGGCCGACCGGCAGATATACGATTGTAACGCTTATTAACTACGATGAATATGTTGATACGGAAACGGAAGAGAACCCCTGTGAAAACCCTACGAAAACCGAAGAAAAACGAACCGTGACCCAATGGAATAAATATAATAATAAAAATAAAAAGAATAATTACAATAATAAGCCCGTGAAAAGTAAAATTTCCTTTGATATTGATGAGCTTGAGGAAAGCTCATATCTTCGGTATAAGAAAAACACGAAAGCGGCAGACAAATAAATGCCTGTCGCCTCCGCGTTTTGTATTATAGGGGAAATCTCGTAAGCGTTTTTAATGGGGCTGTTAACCCTGTGTGCTTTCTGAAAGCTCAATCTCAATATCTATGCTCTCAAGCTCGCCGCTTGAATTTGCTCTCGCAACAGTAGCGGTAACCTTGTCGCCTGCTTTCATCTTCGAGATAATAGTCTGGACATCCGCAACGGTTTCAACATTCGTACCGTTGATTTTTGTAATAACGTCGGAAATTCTTAAGTCGCTCTTAGCAACAGCAGCGTCCTTGCGGATTTCTGCAACTAAAAGGCCCTTAGAAAGTCTTACGCCGTAAAGCTCTGCTCTGTATTCGTTAAGCTCTACTGTTGTTATGCCTAAAACAGGTCTGCTCTTTACGAAACCGTAGCTTAAGAGGTCTTCCATAATAGGCTTTGCTTCGTTAATAGTAAGTGCGAAGCCGATACCCTCGTATGTGTCGGTTACGATTTTCGAGTTTACAACGCCGATTACGTTTCCGTACATATCGAAAAGACCGCCGCCGGAGTTACCGCTGTTTATGGCTGTATCAGTCTGGATAAGGCTTAAGCTGAAGCCTTCGGAAAGGCTTACACGGTTAAGACCCGAGATAATGCCCTTAGTCATAGTATGCTCGAACATAATATCGCCTGTAACGCCGGGGTTACCGATAGCACAAACGTCCTGACCTACCTTAAGGGAATCGCTGTTGCCGATTTTAGCTGCTACGAATTTTTCATCACGGGTAATCTTTACGACTGCAATATCCGTAGAAGCGTCGGAACCGATAACCTCTGCCTCATATTCATAGGTAAGAGAAGCGTCGTTATAGTCGTTTACTACTACTACGAGCTTTTCCGCTCCGTCAACAACGTGTGCGTTTGTAAGGATATATCCGTCCTCTGTGAACACGATACCGCTTCCGTAGCCAGAATATACGGGTTCAGCGTCTTCCTCCTCCTCCGGAGGCTCGCCGTAGCCGAAATAATAGTCATAGTAGCTGTAATAATCGGGGTATGTCTGGGTCGTATAGACCTTTATAAGAACGATAGTGTCATTTACAGCTTCGTAAAGCTCTGTTGTTGTGTATTCGCCGTTTACGCCTGTGGGTACTACCTCGTAGGGATGAACCTTTTCGGAGGAAGCTGTCCCGGAAGCGTTTATAGCACTTAACGCACCTGCAACATCGCCTTCAGCGGAGCCTTCGCCCTCGCTTTTTTCGGTTTCTCCGTCATTTTCGTCTTTATTTATTTCTGTTGTTCCGTCGGAGGTAATGATTTGTGTAGGACCGTCGGCACCGCCTATGATGCCTATGGACTTAGAGCCGAGGTGTGCACCGCCGAAGCCTGCACCGATACCAACTATCATAACCGCAAGCACAAGGCCGATTACCGTACCGAGCTTACCCTTCTTTTTACGAGGAGACTGTGTTGTATAATTATAACTGTTGAAATTCTGTTCCATATAAATGTACCATCCTTTCTTTTAGTCTGTATCTCTTTCGATGATTTTATTCTAAAGGATAATTGTGAAAATTCCGTGACGGAAGAGGAATTTTAAAATGAATGATGAAGGATGAATGATGAAAAATTAAGGTGTCCGCCTTTGGCGGACGGATTAAAATATAATTTTAAAGAACTGTTCCTTATAAAATCTTTTTTTAATCCGTCAGTATCGGGCGACCACAGGTCGCCCCTGCAATACATCGAAATCATTTTTAAATCATTGCCGTAAGGCAATACCTTAATCATTCATTTTTCATTTTTCATCATTCATCAAAACCGTCTCTCATCTTAACGCTTAATGCGATACCGCATTCTATACGCTTTCTCATAAGCTCGCACTGAAGCTTGTTGGGCTTTCTTACGTCGCCGTCATAGATAAAGGAGGTAGCGTTGCATCCGCCCGAGCAGTAGAACCTTGCCCAGCAGTCGCTACAGCCTTCCTTGCTGTAGATATGGGTTTTTGCGAAGTAGTTTGCAATATTCTGGTCGATAACGCCGTCGTATATCGTACCCATTTTCCATTCGTCAATACCAACGAACTGGTGACAGGGGTAAACATCGCCGTCGGGAGTTACCGCAACATACTCGTTGCCACAGCCACAGCCTCTTAAACGCTTTATAGCACAAGGGCCCTGCTGTAAATCAATCATATAGTGGAAGAAGTTAAAAGGCTTTCTGCCTGTCTTTTCAACAGATTCAGCCATAATGTCATAAAGACGGTCATAGCCCTTAAAAATAACGGGTAAATCCTTTTCCGTAATCGCATAGTCCATTTCCTCGGGAGCGGTTACGGGCTCAACGGAAAGCTGGTCGAAGCCTAAGGACACAATATGTAAAACGTCCTCAACGAAATCGAGGTTGTGCTTTGTAAATGTTCCTCGTACGTAGTAGTCGGTTCTGTCCTTGTTTACTCTGCCCTCTACGAGCTTCTTGTACTTAGGTACGATTATATCGTAACAGCCCTTGTTGTTGGGGGTAATACGGATATTGTCGTTTACTTCCTTGCGTCCGTCGAGAGAAAGTACACAGTTGGACATTTCACGGTTTATGTATTCGATTTTTTCGTCATCGAGAAGCATACCATTGGTTGTTATTGTAAAGCGGAAGTTCTTTCCGTGCTGTTTTTCAACGCTTCTTGCGTAATCAACAGTTTCCTTTACGGTTTCCCACGCCATTAAAGGCTCTCCGCCGAAGAAGTCAAGCTCTAAATTCTGTCTGCCTGCCGACTTTTCGATAAGGAAATCGATAGCCTTACGGCCTGTTTCGGGGGTCATAATCTTTCTGCCTGTACCGAAATCCCCTGTTTCAGCGAAGCAGTACTTACAGCGTAAGTTACAGTCGTGTGAAACGTGGAGGCACATAGCCTTTATGGGTGCCTTTATGGACATTTCCGCATACTGACGGTATTCGTCGGCGCTGAAAAGAATCTTGTCACAGTAAAGAGAATAAATCTCCTCGTAACATTCCTTTAATTCCTCTTCGGGATATTCCTTAAGGATTTTTACAATCTCCTCGGGCATTTCTTCAGAAAGAGGGGGATTTAAAAGACCGATAAGGTCATATACGATTTTATCGACAACGTGAACGCCACCGCTGTTTACATCGAGAATAATATAAAGGTCGCCCTGTTTAAATCTATGGATTGAGTTGGACATATATCTGCTCCTTTTTTATAATGAAGAATGAAGGATGAAGGATGAAAGATTAAGGTATTGGCTTCGCCAATGGATTAAAAAATAATTTTAAAGGATTATATTCGGGCGACCACAGGTCGCCCCTACAAAACATTGAAATTATATTCAAATCTATCGCCGTAAGGCGATACCCTAATCATTCATCATTCATTTTTCATCATTCATTTATTTTGGTTTTTTCATCAGAAAAGGGCGTTGCTTTTCTGCACCGCCCTTTTAAGAAAGTCAAGCTAAGCTCTTACTTGTTAGCCTCGCACTGCTGGTTAGCAATTGTGCAGGAAGTCTTACAAGCAGACTGGCAGGAAGTCTGGCACTTACCGCATCCGCCCTTAACAGCTGTTTCCTTTAAGTTAGCCTTGTTTACTGTCTTGATGTGCTTCATAACAAATTATTCCTTTCTTACGGATAGTACCCTATCCTCACATTTTTACTTATTATAACATAAACAAAATAAAAAAGCAAGACCTTAAGCTAAGTTTTTATAAAAACATAGTATTCCTGCCGAGACACTTGAAGATAAGTTCAAGCACCGCCACAAGCACAGGCTGGTGAAGAAGATAGATAAGGAGTGCTTTTCGTCCGAGGAAAGCAAGCCCCGAAAACCTTACCATATATACGCCCTTCGAGGCACCGCCCGACTTGAAATAAACTCCGAGGGAGGCTCCCGACATAAATAAAAGGAAATGTGGGAGGAGGGGGAAATAATCGAGGCTCTGGAAATAAGGCGAAGGGAAGCCTAAGGGGAAGAACAGCTTCGCATTGTAAAGCATATCGGGCATATCTATCGTAAAGAGCCAGTTAAAGCCCATATATCCGTTCTGGACGTTAAGGGTAAGGAAATAAAGGAGAGCGAAAAGGATTATTCCGACTATCCAGGGAATACGGCTCGTAAACCCGTTTATAAAGCCGTATATCATCATACTTATGCCCAGGAGATGGAGAACGCCGAAATATATAGGTGCTTCGGGGGTAATAATTGCGGTAGCGAAGGTAAATATCATTCCGAAGAAGAAACAAATCGCTCCACGCTTGAAATTATTTTTCGAGTAGTTTGCGGAGATACCCGAAACGAAAATAAAGGTGCCTGCAATAAAGGGTTGCCACCATTCGAAGATTGTATCGATAAGGTTGCCGAAATTTACCCCGTAAAAATAAACTAGGTCGAAATAAAGGTGATAAATCACCATAGAAATAACGGCGACGCCTCTCGTCTCGTCAACCATTCCCACTCTTTTTCCCATAATTTTTACTTCCTTTTATAAATTTACATTAAAAAAATAGTATTCAAATCCGCCCGTGAAATATCGGGCGACCACAGGTCGCCCCTACATTACATTTAAATCATTTTTAAATCCGTCAGCGAAATATCGGGCGACCACAGGTCGCCCCTACATTACATTTAAATCATTTTTAAAATCATCGCCGTAAGGCGATACCACAATCATTCATCATTCATCCTTCATCATTCATCCATTAAATATTCTACCACATCTCCCCTTCATTTTCAACCCCTCAGCCGTTCTTCTCCGAAGACAATTTTTTTCGGACAGCCTCTTAGTATTTCCTCGGAAATCGGGTTTTCAATAAGCCTTACAATGTCTCTGGAAAGATTTCTCGCTCCGTAGCGTACATCATACCCTCTCTTTGCGATAAGAGCAACCGCCTCTTCCGTTATTTCAAGCTCATAGCCTGCTCCCCTTACCCGTTCGCAAAGCTCAGAAACCATATTCCTGCATATTTTTCTTATATCCTCTTCGGAAAGGGGATTGAATACTATTATTTCATCGATACGGTTAAGAAGCTCGGGACGGAAAGCCTTTTCGACCGCCCTTTCCTTGGGAGAATTTTTCCCGTTCCCCTCTCCGAAGCCTAAGGCTGTGCTTTTTTCGCCTGCACCTATATTTGTTGTCATAATAATAACGCTGTTTTTAAGGCTCGCTCTCCGCCCGTCAGCAGAGGTCACAACCCCCTC
>JAGANY010000046.1 GCA_017624025.1 Ruminiclostridium sp.
CCAGAGCGGTTTTGCCGGTATGCGGTACTCTGTTTCCAACACTGCTGAATACGGCGACTATATCACAGGTCCGAAAATCATTACTGATGAAACCAAGAAGGCTATGAAGCAGGTGCTTAAAAATATCCAGGACGGCTCTTTCGCAAAAGAATTTCTCGGAGAAATGGCAGACGGTTCACAGACAAAGTTCAACGCTATGAGAAAGGCTGCAAGCGAACATCCTTCCGAGGTTGTAGGTGCTGATATCCGCAAGCTTTACAGCTGGAGCGACGAGGATAAGCTTATCAATAACTAAGGAGGCTTTTATGACTAAAGAAAATGTAGTTGACGGGGTTCAGAATGCTCCTCATCGTAGTTTATTCCACGCTCTCGGGCTCACCGAGGAAGAGCAGTCGAAACCGCTTATCGGTATTGTAAGCTCATATAATGAAATTGTACCGGGTCATATGAATCTAGATAAAATCGTTGATGCTGTAAAGCTGGGTGTTGCAATGGCAGGCGGTACACCTATTGTCTTCCCTGCAATCGCTGTATGTGACGGCATCGCAATGGGTCACAGGGGAATGAAATATTCCCTTGTAACCCGTGACCTTATCGCTGATTCCACAGAAGCTATGGCACTTGCTCACGGTTTTGACGGTCTTGTTATGGTGCCTAATTGCGACAAAAACATACCCGGACTTTTAATGGCAGCCGCAAGAGTAAATATACCCACAGTCTTTGTGAGCGGAGGTCCTATGCTTGCGGGAAAGGTCGAAGGGCATAAAACAAGCCTTTCCAGTATGTTTGAAGCGGTAGGCTCATACAATGCAGGTAAAATCGATGACGCAAAGCTTCGTGAGTATGAATGCAAGACCTGCCCTACCTGTGGTTCCTGCTCGGGTATGTACACAGCAAATTCTATGAACTGCCTTACCGAAGCACTTGGTATGGGGCTTAAAGGAAACGGTACAATCCCTGCTGTTTATTCTGCAAGAATTGAACTTGCAAAGCATGCAGGTATGGCAGTAATGGATATGGTTAAGAAAAATATCCGGCCTCGTGATATTATGACAGAGAAAGCACTTATGAATGCTCTCGCTGTTGATATGGCACTTGGATGTTCTACAAACAGCATGCTTCATCTCCCTGCAATTGCACACGAATGCGGAATCGAACTCAATCTTGATATTGCCAACGAAATCAGCAAGAAAACTCCCAATCTCTGTCACCTCGCCCCTGCAGGCAGAACCTATATGGAAGATCTAAACGAAGCAGGCGGAGTTTACGCTGTAATGAACGAGCTTAACAAAAAGGGATTACTTAATACTGACTGTATGACTGTAACAGGCAAAACAATTGGTGAAAATATCAAGGAATGTGTAAATCTCAACCCCGAAGTAATCCGTCCTGTTGAAAACCCATACAGCGAAACAGGCGGAATTGCTGTGCTTAAGGGTAATCTTGCATCAGAAGGCTGTGTTGTAAAACGTTCAGCGGTACTTCCCGAAATGCTTGTACACGAAGGTCCTGCAAGAGTATTTGACTGTGAAGAGGATGCACAGGCTGCTATCAATGCGGGTAAAATTGTTGCAGGTGATGTTGTGGTTATCCGTTACGAAGGTCCGAAGGGCGGTCCCGGTATGCGTGAAATGCTGAACCCAACATCCGCAATTATGGGAATGGGACTTGGCAGCAGCGTAGCACTTATTACTGACGGACGTTTCAGCGGTGCAACACGAGGAGCTTGTATCGGACATATCACACCAGAAGCTGCTTCAGGCGGTCTTATTGGAGTAGTCGAAGAAGGCGATATTATCAGTATAAATATCCCCGAAAACACAATTGAACTTAAGGTTGATGAAGCTGTTTTAGCTAAACGAATGAAAAACTTTGTACCTAAGAAAAAAGAGCTTTCGGGCTATCTGAAACGCTATGCGGCACTTGTTTCAGGCGGTGCTTCTGGAGCAATACTTAACTGACTGTCAAATACAAGGAGAATAAAATGAGCACAGAAAAACAGACCTTCAAATCAAGATTTAAAACGGAAATCGTTGACAAACTATCACTGAAACGCATTGTGATATATTGTCTCGGCTTTTTCCTCATCGCTATAGGCATAAGCATTTCCGCCAAATCCTCTCTTGGAGTCTCGCCTGTCAATTCGGTTCCATATACAGTAAGTCTGCTCTCGGAAATTGAACAAGGAGTTTGTACGACAGGTTTTTTCATAATTCTTATCTTAGTACAATTTCTGATATCGCCTAAAGATTTCTCACCCTTTTCTTTTCTTCAGATTATATGCTCATTTGTTTTCGGTTGGTTTGTAACTCTCGCAAATATATGCACATCCTTTATTTCCACTCCCGAAAGCTATATATTAAAAATGTTATACATAATCATAAGTCTTTTCTTTGTTGCGGCAGGTGTTTTTCTCTATGTAAATTCCGACTTTCTCCCTCTTCCAAGTGAAGGCGTTATGCTTACATTTTCAAAAAGGACAAAAGTTCCGTTTCATATCTGTAAAATAAGCTTTGACTGCTCCGTTGTTGTGATTACTGCAGCTATTTTCCTGATTGCGACAGGCAGCCTTCACGGAGTAAGAGAAGGGACGATAATTGCTGCCGTATTCGTGGGAATAATTATAAAGCCTATTGCAAAACATTTTTTAAATAAGCTTAAAGCTTTTATTGGCGATTAAAAACATCTCTGTCGCTTTCAAACACCGCCCCAAATTGTGCAGACGGCACAATTTGGGGCGGTGCATTTATTTCATTATACTGTAGAAGATTGTTTTTTATCGTTCGTTTTTAACACACGTTACATTATCTTACTTACATAAGGGAAATCTTAAATTCAGCTTCAAGCTTCGGAATCGGAACACGGTACTTTTCATTTAACTCGGGTCCACAGGAATTCGAACCTACGCCTGCCATTCGGTAGTCAATACAGATTACGTTATCCTCACACTTTTCAAGCTCAAAGTTATGACGCTTTCCGGCAAGCTCTTCCTCTGTATATTCGGAAGCATTGAATGAGAAATCTTTGCCTGCTTCAAATCGGATTTTTGTTTTGCCATCAGTAAGCATCATATATTCACAGCCATAATGTGAGGAGTTTTCCTGTGGTCTGGTGTAATCCTCGTGCATATCACTGATAAGTGAGCTGAAATTGCCCATATATGAAGCTCTGTGCTTATCAATATAGCTTTCATAAGGACCGTAACCGAAATACTCAATCCTGTCAAAGCTCTTCGGCACAAATAATCTCAGACCAAAACGCGGCAGGAATGTGACCTTGTTGGAAGTTTCAAGATTACACTTTACGCATATTCCGTTTCCGCTTATGGTATAGGTAACATCCATAACCGCAAAAGGCTGATAGATGCTCCAGCCGAAAGACTGCTTTACGGTGATTTCAACGCCTTTTTCAACAGCTTTAACATCAGTGCTGTAAACCTTAACGATATAGTCATTCAGATGTGCTCTGTACCAGTCGCCCTTCATTACATCATTATCAGTAGGTGCACGGAAGAAATTGAACTGTATGGGTTTTGTAAGAAGCTCTGTACCATTATTTTTTATAGATACGAAGCTTGCTGTACGCTTGTTGAAAACATACTTGTTTTTGCCTGAATTTATTTTTATAGAAAGAGGTTCTTCGGTGTACGTAATATCAGTGCCAGAAACAATTTCAGTCTGTTTTTCAGCCTCTCTGAGAAGAAGCTGGTCAAAGCAGATTTCATAACCCTTTTCACACCACAATGTATCCTGCTTTGCAGTAAAGATAAAACGGATATATGCGGTTTTTTCGTAGCTTTCTGCCGCTTCGGGGATTATGATTTCTGTCTTACTCATAGGCTCAACGCTGAAATCAAATGTACCCTCAGCGTATGTGCCACCGTCGTATATTATTTCAAATCTGCCCTCAAGAATATCTCCTGCATTTACGAAATTCAGAAAATTTCTGATTATAAATTTACCGTCTATATTGCCCTTTTCAATTCTTACAGGTCGATAAACCTGCTTCAATTCAAGAAGACCTGTATGTGGACGTCTGTCAGGATAAACAAGACCGTCCATACAGAAATTGCCGTCGTTGTGGCGCTCTCCGAAATCACCGCCGTATCCGTATTTTTCCCTGCCATCATCAGTTTTACCAAGAGAAAAACCGTGGTCACACCATTCCCACACAAATCCGCCGCAAAAGCGTTCATTGGAATGGAAAGCGTTGTGATAATCCTCTAAATCCCCAGGACCGTTACCCATAGCGTGGCAGTATTCACACAACATATAAGGACGTTTTTCGTTTTCGTCAGCAAGAAACTTTTCCATTTCAGTTATCGGCGGATACATCTTAGAAACCACATCAAGAACATCATCAGATGTATCATCAAGCTTATGTGTGCTTTCGTAATGGACAAGTCTTGTATCATCAACGCTCTTTATATATTCAGCAGCAGCTCTTAAATTTGTACCATAACCGCTTTCATTTCCAAGAGACCAGAACACAACACAGGGACGGTTACCGTCACGGGCAACCATAAGCCTTGCACGGTCAACAATCGCTTCTTTGAATCGTTCATCGCTTGCAAGAAGAGCAATTCCATCATAACCTTTTGACCATTTGAAGTCGTTGTACACCTCAACACAACCATGCATTTCAAGGTCGGCCTCATCAATCACATAGAAGCCATATTCATCACAGAGCTGATAGAACACAGGAGAATTTGGATAGTGGGATGTGCGAATACCGTTGATGTTATGCTTTTTCATCATAACAAGGTCTTTTTTCATCTGTTCAACAGAAGCATAGTAACCTGTATCGGGATAACTGTCGTGACGGTTTACACCTCGGAATTTCACAGCCTTACCGTTTATTTTAACTACACCGTTTTCGATTGCTATTTTTCTGAAGCCTACACGTTCGCCAATAATTTCGGTATTGGTTTCGATTACAAGATTATAAAGGTACGGCATTTCAGCAGACCAAAGATTAACATTATCAACGGAAATTCCAAGCTTTGAACCGTCATCTGTTTCGCCTGTAAAAAGAATATTTCCTTCCGTATCCGAAAGCGTGATTTTTGTATCCGTGCCGTATGGAATGAACTCCAATACTGCTGATTTCATATCATCGGAAAGAATAGTTCTGATGTGATAATCCTCCAGTCTTTTTTCAGGTCGTGACATAACATAAACATCACGGAAGATGCCAGATAATCTAAACTTATCCTGGTCTTCAAGATACGTGCCGTCGCACCATTTGAGAACAGCAACTGTTATTTCATTCCCGCCCTCACAAAGCTTATCGGTAATATCAAACTCAGAGGTCATATGGGAGACCTGTGAGTAGCCTGCAAATTTGCCGTTTATATAAAGATAAAGACAACTGTCAACACCTTCAAAGGTAAGTATTTTTCTTATACCGTCAGCAGTATAGTTATAATTTCTGCTGTAAACACCTACAGGAATATCATCGGGAACAAAGGGAGGGTCATAGGTTATCGGGTAACAGACATTTGTGTACTGTGGCTTATCGTAACCTTGTAACTGCCAGTTAGCAGGAACAGGAATAGTCTTGTCTGACTTAAGCGATATGAAATCATCGGGCATATCAACAATGCTGTCGTAATATGTAAAATTCCATTCACCATTCAGAAGCTCCATACATTCGGAAGCATATCTGCTTTCAAAAGGATTCTGAGACTTTCCAAAAGGTATAAAATATCTGTGAGGGGTAAGTGTACCGATATGCAATGCCTCGGGGTTTTCGTGGTAAATCATTTCGTTTTTTGGTGTGCCTGCTTTTGAAATTAATGATAAATCCATAATAATTCTCCTTTATTTAAATATTAAACGCAATGATAAATTCCCACAAACGAAATAATGGGGCTTTCATCAAGGTTCATATTTTTCCTCCTTACATCTTTGTATTTATTATACATTCAATTGACAATAAAAACAATTAATGATATTATTAAATATAACGATATTATCCTTATTTTTATCTTAAAGGAGAAATTTATATGTTTTTTTATCATTATCCTATAATAGGCGCAGAAAGCAAGCTTCCTATTTATCTTGTAAGCCTTGGAATGCACGACTGCCAACCCTATGTCAAAAGAGGCAATGAGTACATCTACCCACAGATTTTTTACTGCACAAAGGGAAGCGGCGTACTTTGTTATGACAATATTAAGATAGAAATAAAAGCAGGGACAGGTTTTTTCATTCCTGCATTCTATCCTCACGAGTATTATCCCGCCGAAGAAATCTGGGATAATCACTGGATAATTCCAGGCGGATATGATTGTGACAGACTTCTTTCGGATATCGGTTTTGATAAACCACAGGTATTTTCTCTTAACAGCACAAAGCTACTGGATCATTTCTTCAGAAACATGCATGAAGCATTGATGAGCGACAACCTTCAAGGAAATCTGAGGGCATCAGGATACCTGTACAGCTTTCTGATTGAGCTTGAACGATGTAAGAGCGGTGCAAGATTAATCAGCGATACAAACATCGCTATCACAAAATGCGTTGACTACATAGATAAGAATTACAGAGAACCTATAACAATGGAAATTTTAAGTGAAGTATCCGGAATGTCAAAACAGTACCTGTGCCGTCTCTTCCGCAACACACTTGATACAAGGCCTATGGAATATGTTGCAAAACGCCGGATACAAGCAGCGAAAGAGCTGCTCACAGGAACTAAAATGTCAATCGAAGAAATTTCTGAACAGACAGGATTCTGTGACAGCAGTTATTTCTGCAAATTGTTCAGAAGATATGAAGGGATAACTCCTACACAGTTCAGAAAATATTGATTATTAGCACAAATCAAAAAACAATTTTCTCTTATAAGAACAGTCTTTTCTTAGCCTTTATGTCCCTATCAGTGCAGGTGTAATACTCACAGATTTTCCTGTGCATATCCTCAATACCTGCTGAATATGGACAGGTTACTCCTGGAGTATTTTTATTTTCAACATACTTCTGCATTAATTGACATACGACTATATACGTGTTATAATAGCACAAAAAGGAGGGATTTTATGAAAAATAAAGTTAGAAAAATAATTACAGCTATATTTCTTTCCGGCACTCTTGCTTTAAACACAATACCTGATATCAGTGCGGAAACCCTTAATTCTAAAAATTGTTACATATATGCTGCCTTTGAAAACATAACTGTAAGAAAAGGTCCGGGAACCGAATATGATAAGATAGGAACCATAAAAAGCACAGGTAAGATTACTTACATAGATGAAGAGCTGGATAAAAACTATATCCCTTGGTATAAGGTAAAGTTTAAAAACGGCAAAACAGGCTGGATTACAAGCAATTATTCCAGAAGATATATAAAGAAATCAGCTCTTCCTGAAATAGAAAAGACAGAAAAATATGTCTCAGACGGAACTGCTTACGGAAATATATACGAACAGATTTCCGACTCGGCAGAAAAATACAACGCTGTCGGTGTTCAGGTTTCCGTAATACGAGGAAGCGACGGAAAAGTATTCGACTTCGCCTACGGCTGGGCAGATTACGGGACACGTGAAATGACTGTGGACAGTAAGATGCGTTCAGCTTCACTCAGTAAGGTTGCTACAGCAATATGTGCTGTAAAAATGGAAGAACAAGGTATAGTAGGCTTAGGAAAAAACATTGAGAAATACTGGGACGTTGATATTCCCGTAAAAGTATCCTTGAAAACGCTTCTTACACATACTTCAACCTTCTTTAACCTCGGATATAAAAACACCCTCGAAGAAACAGCCGAACAGCTTCAGTCGATAGGCAGCTTTAACACCAAAAAGAAGCCCGGAAAAGCCTCTGCCTTTGAATACAACAATTTTGCCTCATCGATAGCGGCTACAACTCTTGAATTAGCTTCGGGAGTTCCCATTGAAGAGTACGCAAGGGAAAATCTTTTCAGTCTTTTAGACGGCGACCTTTCTTATTTCCCGGGAAATATAAAGGATACAGATAATCTTATTACCCACTACGATTACGACCATAGCGTAGAATTACTTCCAAAGACAGCGAAAAAAATGGTCTTCACAGGGAATATCGGCGACCATGCCGGAAATTACATAGGCGGTCTCACAGGCTCAGCTTCGGATATAGCCAAAATATTCTCGATGCTTGCAAACGATGGAGTTTACGGAGATAACCGCATTCTTTCCGAGGAATCGGTAAAGACTCTCGAAAAGAGGTACTTTACCGCAAAGGAACACGGCGGAAAGTTCAAACAATGCCTCACTCTTCGTTACTACAAAAAATTATACGGCACAAACGGACTTTATTATCACACAGGAAATGCCTACGGAATCGTATCTCTTGCATCCTATGATCCTGTTACAAAAAACACTGTGGTTGTAATGACATCAGGTGCAAAGCAATCGCGTGATAAGCGTGGCATTTACAAAATCTGTGGCGAAATAACGAAAGAGGTTTACAAGAATATAGATAAGTTACAATAAACAAATCAAATAACATTAACGAAACGGTTCTCCGGATGCGGGGGCCGTTTTCTCTTATACATATGGTCAGAGCAAAGTAACAGATAAGCACATTAAAAACAAATCAGGGAGAAACCTTTCGTCAGAAAGATTCCTCCCAATAAAAACATATAGTGCTTCTTAAAGAACAACGTCCTTAAAATAGTAATTAATAACCAAATTCTATCTGATACTGTATAAGGAGAATAAATGCCAGAGCGAGCGAAAAAACAACAGAAGCAATTGTATATGAAACACGAAGCTTCTTAGTCTTGATAAGAACTACACTTGCTACACCAATCCAGATACAGGTTGCAGCCAGAGAACCTACTATAAGTCCTAAGGGGAGCATAAACGGATAAGACATTTTAAGCATATCAGAAACAATATACATAACAACGCCTACCGTTACAGGAAGCACCATAAGAGGCAGCACTGCAAAGCCCCAGTTCTTACGTTTTGCACGGAAAAAGCCAAAAATCATTATTCCGAGTATGAGGGCTACAACCAAACATTCGCTAGGCATAAGAACTCCTTTCGTTAAAAACTCAGCTTACAAAACTCTCCATAATCTCAGACGCTCTCGAATTGTTCTCTGTTACAAAGTAAAAGATATAATTTCCTTTTACCGTAAGAACAGCGTCTTCAAGCTTATAAAATTCATCAGGAGTATAGGTTTCATAGGTTGAGATCTGTTTGTCAAGACGTGTCTGAACCGCTGCTTTATTCTGTTCAGCAGCTTCAGCTGTATTGAACTTGAATACTGCAATTTCATCGGGGTATGCACCGGAGGCACACATATAATATGATACATCCTCAAGAACCGATGTATCAAGCTCTGCAAAATATATAGACATATCGTCCATACCCTTTTCTAAAGCAGAATTAATTGTAATTTCTGCAAGAACTGCCGCTGTTATTTCAGAGGGTGCAGCAGTAATAGTCTTTACACTTGCTTCAGCAGCTTCTTCATGTACTGTTGTTTCTGCTTCTTTTGAGCCACAGGAAGCAGATAATAAACACATAGCGGCAATAATGCCGGATAATATTCTTCTTTTCATTTTATTTTCCTTTCTGTTCTACATTAATTATATTTTTATTAACCCTGGATTGATTTCTGTATAAAGCTTAACATTTTCTTATAAGCAGTGCCGAGGAAATGTAAACCATCAGCTTCAGCATAGGTAGCCGAGAAGTAACCTGTGCTATCCTGTAATTCGGAGCATAAGTCAAGGTAAATAACACCTATATCATCAGCCATATCCTTAAGAAGCTTATTGTATCCGTTTACCATAGCCATCGTTTCCTGGCCCTCGGATTCGTGTGCCTTTGTTACAGGCGGAATCGAAAGAACATAAATATAGCTGTCGGGACAAGCCTCACGAAGCTGTTCGATGAGAGACTGCATCTGCTGAACCATATATGTGTTGCCCATAAACGCAATACCGTTAGAGCCTAACATAATATATATACGCTTAGGCTGAAGCTCTTTTGCCTTTGTTATAGATGTAAAGCCGTTTACCTCAAGAGTCTGGGCTGTTTCGGGGTTAAGACCAATTTCTGCAAAAACCTGGTCAGCGTTAAAATAACCGTAATTCTGAAGACCTGTAGCTATTGAATCACCAATAAATAAATCATCAGCAAAGAACTCTTCGTCATAAGAAGTATCAGTTTCAATCGCTATAATCGTATCCTCTGTTCCATCCCCTGCAGTAGTTTCAAATACAGGTTCAGTTGTGGTCGAAGTTGTTTCGAGAGTTGTTGTCTCAAAAGTATCGGTCGTAATCTGTGTAGTAGTTGTTGTTGCATAAGGCTGTGCTTCCTGTCCAAGGTTGGAAACATCGGTCTGTTCGAGCTTACCGCTCATATACATATATATAAGTACACAAAGAGTAATTATTACTCCGACAATAAGCACGTTAAGTATTACTATTGCGACAGATAATCCATCTACTTTTTTTCTAGCCATTTTTTTATTCCTTTCGGTTCGCATTATATGCATATAACTCTTTTTATTATACTTCATTATCAAAGATAATATCAGATATTTTTAAACATATCGTATTTTATTATTATATATCTTTTTCGTATTTTTGTCAATGTTTTGTTAAATACTTGTAATATAAGTTTTTGTGTAGTATAATAATAACAGGAAAGGAATGATGAAAATGAAATATATGTATCGTACTAAAATAATAAACATACTTCTTGAAGCAAAAAAAGACGGAATAACCGAGGGAAAGCTTCTCCAGCTTCTCGGCACCTCCAAAAAAGACAGAAAACGTGTACTTGGCGTACTTGAGGCTCTTATAAGAGACAACATCATATATCGTTCAAAGGGTATGCTCAGAATAAAGGGCGGTAAATACTATTTTGAAGGAACAATAGTTAAGGTTGCCCGTTCGCACGGTTTCGTACGCAACGATAAAACCGAAGAGGATGCTTTTGTGCGAGGAAGAGACCTGCTGGGTGCTGTGCCGGGAGACAAGGTTCTTGCCCGCATAACAGAATTCAAGGATGAAACCCATAATTCGGATACAGCTGAGGTCGTTCTCATTAAAGAAGAAACAGAAAATATCCTTACAGGTACTGTAACCGATGTAAACGGAAAGCTTAAGCTCCGTCCCGACAGCTTTGTTGCCGAACCCCTTACCATTATGCGTTGGAACGGAAACAAAATAAAAGACGGTGATAAGGTAAAGTTTACCATAAATACCCGTGCCGAACATCACAGCGATATAACTGTTGACATTGAAGAGGTTTACGGAAACTCGGGATTTGCTAAGGTTTCTGTTGACGCATACATTGACGAAAAGGCAATTTCCGTCGATTTCCCCAACGAAGTCATTGACCAGGCTATTGCAATTGAAAAAGCAGGTATAAAGGCAATGGAAATATCCGGACGAGAAGACCTTCGTGACATGCCGATTTTTACTATTGACGGTGCTGACACAAAGGATATTGACGACGCAATCAGCATTTCCAAGACAGACGACGGATACTCTCTCGGAGTTCATATTGCCGATGTTTCATACTACGTAAAAAAAGGAACTCCTCTCGATATGGAAGCATATCAGCGTGGCACAAGCATCTATATTGCCGACAGAGTTATCCCTATGCTTCCTAAACAGCTCTCCAACGGAATATGTTCCCTTAATCCGAATGTTGACAGACTTGCGTTCTCCTGTCTTATGAACCTTGATAAAAACGGAACAATTACTGATTTCCGTTTTGTAAAGAGCGTTATTCGTTCTCGTGTACAGGGCGTTTACGCTGAAGTAAACAAAATCCTTAATAACGAAGCTGATGAAGCAATAAAAGAAAAATACTCCGAAGTTATCGGACAGATTCCTTTGATGAATGAGCTTTTTGACATTTTAAAGAAGAACCGTGTCCAGCGAGGAGCTCCCGAAATCGATTCTAAGGAAAGCAAGATAATCTGTGACGAAAACGGAATATGTTGTGATATTAAGGAACGCACAAGAGGTATTTCCGAGGGAATAATCGAGGAATTTATGCTTTGTGCCAATAATTGTTCGGCAAAGCTTGCTATGGATAAGCTTATTCCCTTCGTTTACAGAGTTCACGAGGCTCCCGACCCCGATAAGCTTCTTAATTTACAGCAGACTCTTGTAAATCTCGGCGAAGACCCTAAGGGAATAAACGAAAAGAGCACAGCAGGAGACCTTGCTTCTGTACTTGAACGCACAAGAGAAAGCGAAAGAGCTGATGTTATCTCGAACCTTGTGCTCCGCTCGATGATGAAAGCGAAATACAGCGAGGAACCTCTCGGGCATTTCGGTCTTGTTATGAAAGAATATGCCCACTTTACCTCTCCTATAAGAAGATATGCGGATTTTTCAATCCACAGGATTTTATCAGATTATGTCGGCGGGCTTGCAATAGACAAGCTTCAGAAGAAATATGCAAAATTCGCCCGCACCTCTGCTAACAGAGCAAGCAACACAGAGCTTGTTGCCGTTTCGGCAGAACGTGACTGTGAAAAATTCTATATGGCTGAATATATGAGAAATCACGTAGGCGAAGAATTTGACGGATATATCTCGGGCGTGCTTGACAGCGGATTTTTCGTAGAGCTTCCAAATACCGTTGAGGGTAAGGTTGATGTTATGTCTCTGCCTGTAGGCGACTATGAAGCAAGAGATAATATTTCCCTCGTGGAAATTATGTCCAACACCGTTTATATGATGGGCGACAAGGTAAGAGTTAAATGTGTCAAGGCCGATGTAAGCTCGGGGCTTATCGACTTTATTCTTGTAAAATAAACTTCCTTTTCTCCCACACAAATCCTATTGACATTTTTTCAACAAAGTGTTACAATATACTTGTAACCTGACAGAAAGAATTTTCTGACTGAAAGGCGACAAGCATAATATTTTAATAACAGTATTATATTGCCGTGCCTTTCTATGTCTTTCTGACAGAAAAAGCACGGCATTTTTATTTAACCGAAAGGAAAATTATGGCAGAAACTAAAGAGACAAGAGTTGCGGTTATGGGAATAATCGTTGAAGACCTTAATTCGACCGAAGCGTTGAACTCAATTCTTCACGAATACGGAAAATACATAATCGGACGAATGGGTGTTCCCTACCGCGAGAAAAATATAAATATTGTAAGTATTGCCCTTGACGCTCCACAGGATACCATATCGGCAATGTCGGGCAGAATAGGAAAGTTAAGCGGAATAAGCGTCAAAACCGCTTACTCTAATGTTATTACCAATGGAAATGAATAATATCTTAAAAATTATCGAAAAGCTCGAAAAAGAGCATTCTCTTACTGTTGAAGAATACGAATACCTCATAGACGGCAGAACGGAGGAAACTGCTGAAATTATTGCAGAAAAAGCAAGAAAGGTACGTGAAGCTATTTACGGAAAATCAGTATATATCCGAGGTCTTATCGAAATCAGCAATATCTGTAAAAATGACTGTCTGTACTGTGGAATAAGAAGAAGCAACAAGCTTTGTGACCGCTACCGCTTAAGCGAAGAGGAAATTCTCGATTGTGCAGATGAAGGCTACGCTCTCGGATTCAGGACCTTTGTTATGCAAGGCGGTGAGGACGGAAGCTTTTCTGATGAATTTATGTGCAGTGTTATCAGAAAGCTTAAAGAAAAGTATCCTGATTGTGCTGTAACGCTTTCGATAGGAGAGCGAAGCCGAGAAAGCTATGAAAGGCTTTTTAATGCAGGTGCAAACAGGTTTCTTTTACGACACGAAACAGCAGATAAGGAACATTATGAAAAGCTTCATCCCGAAGGAATGTCTTTTGAGACACGTATGGAATGTCTCAGAAATCTTAAGGAAATCGGTTTTCAGACAGGCTGTGGCTTTATGGTAGGTTCTCCTTTTCAGACTACACATAACCTTGCTCTTGACCTTAAATTCGTTGAAGAGTTCAAGCCCCAGATGTGTGGCATCGGACCATTTATTCCACATAAGGATACACCTTTCAAGGATTATCCGCCGGGAACAGCCGAGCTTACCTGTTATCTGCTGTCAATAATAAGACTTATACACCCAAATATTCTTCTTCCCTCTACTACTGCCCTAGGAACTATTCTTGACGGAGGACGTGAAAAAGGTATTTTAGCAGGTGCAAATGTTGTTATGCCGAATCTTTCGCCTATTTCTGTAAGAAAAAAATATATGCTTTATAACGGAAAAATAAGTACAGGCGACGAATCGGCTGAAGCAGTGAGAAATCTTGCTGAACGTATGAAATCCATCGGTTATGAAATTGTGAATGACCGTGGCGACTATAAAGAATAAATTAAGAAAGGACATAAAAAAATGGCTATCTACAATCCCAAATCACTCAAAGCAGAGGAATTCATCAACGACGGTGAAATCCTTGACACACTCAAGTACGCTGAAGAAAACAAAAACAATATGGAGCTTATAAACTCTATCCTCGAAAAAGCACGTCCTCAGAAAAACGGCAACGGCTGTGTCTGTCAGGGTCTTACCCACAGAGAAGCCTCTGTGCTTCTCGCTTGTGAAGACCCCGATGTACTCCAGAAGATTTTTAAGATTGCTGAAGAAATAAAGCTTGCTTTCTACGGCAACCGTATCGTTATGTTCGCTCCTCTCTACCTCTCAAACTACTGTGTAAACGGATGTGTTTACTGTCCTTATCATATGAAGAACAAGCACATAGCACGTAAAAAACTTACACAGGAAGAAGTTAAAGCGGAAGTAATCGCTTTACAGGATATGGGTCACAAGAGACTTGCTATTGAAGCAGGCGAAGACCCCGTTAATAATCCTATCGAGTACATTCTCGAATGTATCAAGACTATCTACAGCATTAATCACAAGAACGGTGCTATCAGAAGAGTTAATGTAAACATTGCCGCTACAACAGTAGAAAACTACCGTAAACTCAAAGATGCAGGTATCGGTACTTACATTCTTTTCCAGGAAACATATCACAAGGAAAGCTATCTTAAGCTCCATCCCACAGGACCCAAGCACGATTACGATTATCATACAGAAGCTATGGACAGAGCTATGGAGGGCGGTATCGATGACGTAGGTTTAGGCGTACTCTTCGGTCTCGAGCTTTATAAGTACGAATTTGCAGGTCTTCTTATGCACGCTGAACACCTCGAAGCAGTACACGGCGTAGGCCCTCATACCATCAGTGTACCTCGCATAAAGAAGGCTGATGATATTGACCCCAATGTATTCGACAATTCTATTTCCGATGAAATGTTCGAAAAGATTATCGCTTGTATTCGTCTTGCTGTTCCTTATACAGGTATGATTATCTCTACAAGAGAATCAGAAGAAGTAAGAGGAAAGGTTCTTAATATGGGTATTTCCCAGATAAGCGGTGCTTCCCGTACTTCCGTAGGCGGTTATACCGAAGAAGAACGTCCTCACGACAGCGAACAGTTCGACGTTTCCGACCAGCGTACTCTTGATGAAGTTGTAAAATGGCTTATGGAATGCGGTCATATTCCTTCTTTCTGTACAGCCTGCTACCGTGAAGGCAGAACAGGCGACAGATTTATGGCTCTCTGTAAGAATGGTCAGATTCTTAACTGCTGTCACCCCAATGCACTTATGACTCTTACAGAATATCTTGTTGACTACGCAAGCGAAGAGACAAAGAAAATTGGTTTCGAGCTTATCGAAAAGGAACTCAAGAAAATTCCCACAGATAAGGTCAGAGATATTGCAACTAAGAATATTGAAGACATAAAGAATTCCAACAGAAGAGATTTCCGTTTCTAAGGAGGTTATATGGGACTTAACGATACAGTTTCCGCTGAACGTATCCATATAGGCTTTTTCGGGCTCCGCAATGCCGGAAAATCAAGCGTTGTAAATGCTGTTACGGGACAGGATTTATCTCTTGTATCTGACGTCAAGGGTACAACGACCGACCCTGTAAAAAAGGCTATGGAGCTTTTACCGCTTGGACCTGTCGTAATCATTGATACTCCCGGCATCGATGATGTTGGCGAGCTTGGTGAAATGCGTGTAAAAAAAGCAAGACAGGTTCTTAACTTTGCTGATATAGCTGTACTTGTAACCGAAGCAGAAAGTAAACTTACCAATGCCGAAAACGAGCTTATCGTTCTTTTTGAATCCAAAAATATACCCTATATTATTGCATATAACAAATCAGATTTGCGAGGCAATACTCCCAAAGCAAGCAATAACTCTATTTTTGTAAGTGCGAAAACAGGATATAACATCCACGAATTAAAAGAGCTTATCGGAAGTCTTGTCAATAAAGAAAGCAACAATAAAAGAGTTGTCGGAGACCTTATCGAAGCGAACGATGTCGTGGTTCTTGTAACTCCTATTGATAAGGCTGCACCTAAAGGCAGGCTTATTCTTCCCCAACAGCAGACCATCCGTGACATACTCGACACAGGAGCAGTTTCCGTTGTAACCCGTGACGAAGAATTGCCTCAGACCCTTAAATCTCTCGCTAAAAAGCCAAAGATGGTCATAACCGATTCACAGGCTTTCTCAAGAGTCTCAAAGGATACGCCAGATGATATTTTACTTACTTCCTTTTCTATCCTTTTCGCAAGATACAAGGGAGACCTTATTTCATCGGTAAAGGGTGCAGCTAAGCTTGATAAGCTTAAGGACGGAGACAAGGTTCTTATTTCAGAAGGATGCACACACCACAGACAATGCGGTGACATAGGAACAGAAAAGCTTCCTAAACTTATCCGTAAATATACGGGAAAAGATATAGTATTTGAGTTTACTTCGGGAAAGGAATTCCCCGAAGAACTTAAGGACTATGCTCTTGTCATACATTGCGGCGGCTGTATGCTTACCGAAAAAGAAATGAAATACCGTACAAGACAGACCCTCGATAACGGTATTCCGATTACAAACTATGGTATAGCCTTAGCACACCTTAACGGAATATTAAAAAGAAGCCTTATGCCTTTCCCGGAGGCAATCAAAGCACTTGAGGAATAAAAAATATGCCTGTGAATTTTGTTCACAGGCTTTGCTTTTTATGGTACGCTTCTGCTAACGAAGCTTGTTTTTCAATAATATCGGGATTCCAATGTATTATTTGTTTTATTTCTGCACAGGGAAATTCTGAGCATAAACCGCAAAACTGAACTTTATGATTTCTTGTACAGGAATGTACCTTACACCTTCCCGATTCCTTCCATTCAGGAACGTAGCCGTCAGCTTCAATACAGCCCTTGCATAATCCGTCTGTCTTCTTTTTACAGCCTTCACAGTATTCTCCACAGGCAGTTATTGCCGAAAAATCAATATCCTTAATCATAATTGTCTCCCATTAGCTGTATTGTTCTTAAATGGACATTACATAAACCTGGCAAGGGTTATTTTCGTCCCATAATGTCGGAAAAACTTCAAATTCCTTAAAACCGAGACTTTTATAAAACATATTCGTTTTATCATAATCCTCATATATCCCCATTCTAACTGTTTTAACCTGTATAAACGAATAACCGCATTCCTTTGCGACATTCTTTGCATATTCAAATAATGCTCTGCCTGTTCCTTTTCGATGGAATTTCCTTAAAACGCCCATAACAGACAGTTCAACTGTCGCTTCCCCTGTTTCCTTCAAGCAAAGAAATCCGATATATTTATCATTTTCTTTAGCTGTAAAAAATAGTTGAGAAACACTTTCTTCAATATAGCTGTTTCTGCTTTCTTCTTTTTCAAACCACTCTTTCAAAGATTCAAGGATAAACTTTGAAATTTCTCTTTTTTTATTTACATCAAGTACCTGTTCAACCATGCGTAATCCCCTTAGTAATACATTTTCTTTGCTAATTATATCATACACCTTTTTTTAAGTCAAATATAAAACAGCTTCCGAATACATATCAGAAGCTGTTTTACTATTTTATAATGTTACTTTTTCAATCTTCCAGATTTCCTTTGCATAATCGGCAATAGTTCTGTCGGAACTGAACTTGCCGGAGCAAGCCATATTCATCCAGCACTTCTTTGCGAAAGCAAACTTATCCTTATAATCCTTGTTGAGCTTAAGCTTAGCTTCAACATAGCTTTCAAGGTCACCGATAAGATGGTAATTATCGGGTCTGTGCCAGCTTGCACCGTCCATAAGAGAGAAGTAAAGCTCACGGAAAATTCCTGTACCGCCGTCGCTTACTGTACCGTCAATAAGTGTTCTTACTACTCTTCCTATCTTTTCGTTTTCTTCAACAAGATAACGAGGATCGTATATCTTCATAATCTCTTCGAGGTCTTCAACTGTTGCACCGAAGATATAGTTGTTTTCCTTGCCTGCTTCTTCAACGATTTCAACATTTGCACCATCAAGAGTACCTAAGGTAACTGTACCGTTAAGCATAAACTTCATATTACCTGTACCGCTGGCTTCTGTACCTGCTGTTGAGATCTGTTCGGAAACGTCGGCTGCTGTAACGAGCTTTTCAGCATAGGAAACACGGTAGTTCTGTACGAAAACAACTTTTAATAAATCCTTAGTTGCAGGGTCGCTGTTTACAAGCTTGCCTATTTCATTGATATACTTTATGATACCCTTTGCTCTTCTGTAGCCGGGAGCGGATTTTGCACCGAAAATAAATGTTGTGGGGTGGAAATCCTTTATTGAACCGTCTTTGATTCCGAAGTAAATATAAAGGATACCGAAAGCGTTTAAAAGCTGTCTCTTATATTCGTGGAGACGCTTTATCTGAATATCAAAAATGCTGTCAGGGTTAACCTCAATGCCCTCGTGCTCCTTTATATATTCAGCAAGCTGAAGCTTCTTTGTACGCTTAATATCCATAAAACGCTGAAGCTCATTCTTATTATCAGCAAACCATTTAAGCTTCTGTAACTGGTCTAAATCGGTCTTCCATTCATCGCCCTTGTTAAGCTCGGTAATAAGAGCGGAAAGCTCCTTGTTGCAAAGTGCTATCCAACGTCTCGGAGTAATACCGTTGGTCTTATTCTGGAACTTTTCGGGATAAAGCTCGTACCATTCCTTAAGTGCGTCATTCTTTAAGATTTCAGTATGGATAGCAGCAACACCATTTACATAGGTTGAACAGTAGATTGCCATTTTAGCCATATGAATAAGGTCTCCGGAAATCATCTTAAGGTCGTAGATTTCGCTCTGAAGCTTACCAGCCTTATACATTTCTCCGATAAATGCTTCATTAATCTGGAGAATTATCTCGTAAATTCTCGGAACGACTTCCTTAACGATATCTATGCTCCACTTTTCAAGAGCTTCAGCCATAATAGTATGGTTTGTATAGTTGAAAGTCTTCTTTGCAATCTCAAGAGCCTCGAAGAAACCGAAGCCTTCTTCGTCAACAAGCACACGGATAAGCTCGGGGATAGAAATTACAGGGTGTGTATCATTAAGCTGGATAGTAACCTTTTCATAGAACTTCTTAAGGTCATATCCGCTTTCCTTATGCTTCTTTACAATATCCTGTACAGAAGCGGAAGAGAAGAAATATTCCTGCTTAAGACGGAGAATCTTACCTTCTCTTGTGTCATCGTTAGGATAAAGAACACGGGAAATATCTTCTGCTCTTCTCTGTTCCTTACAAGCTTCATCATATTTCTGGTCATTAAAAAGACCGAAATCGAATTCCTTCACAGGTTCAGCCTGCCAAAGACGAAGTGTGCTTATATGCTTTGTGCCGTATGCTACGATAGGCATATCATAAGGTACAGCCTTTACGACCTGGTCGCCGTAAGTAACAGTAACAATATCTGTATTTATACGCTTGCTCCAGGGATCGCCGTATTCTGTCCAGTTATCAGCATCTTCACACTGGAAACCATCCTTTATTGACTGCTTGAAAAGGCCGTATTTATAACGGATTCCATAACCGTCAAGGGGAAGATCAAGAGTTGCGGCACTGTCTAAAAAGCAGGCTGCAAGGCGTCCGAGACCGCCGTTACCTAAAGCAGCGTCTTCTATTTCCTCAAGGTCTGAAAGATTTACGCCGATTTCATCAAGGGCAGAGCGTACTTCTTCCTCTATACCAAGGCAGAGAAGATTATTATAAACAGCACGTCCTACTAAAAACTCCATTGAAAAATAGCAGGCACGACGATTAGCCTGGTGAGCTTTCTTGCTTTTTGCCCAATCATCGCCGATTCCCTGCATAACTGCACGGGACACTGCATCGTGAATCTGTGGTGCTGTTGCTTTATTCGCTTCAACACCGTAATCTTCAGAAAGAATCTTATTGAATTCCTTTAAAAATGCTTCTTTTGAAAACATATCTTTTTCCCTTTCAATTTATATTTAATGACTTTAATAGTATAACATATTTTGGCTTAAAATGCAACGGTTTACACATTTGTTTTAATTATTTTGCTTGTTTATAACAGATTTAAGCTTCTTAGATATAAAAAAAGCTGAAATAACACAGAAAATGTCCTTTGGGATATATGGAAGCGATGCCAGTAAAAATGCTCCGCTGAAATTATCCGAATATACTCCGAACCATACGATACCCGTTATATGACAAATCATTAATCCGACAACGCCGTACAAAATACTAGTAAGAGTTTTACTTGTTTTTATACCACAAAAAATTGCCAATGGTATAAAACCAAAGATAAAGCCTCCCGTTAAATCAAATAACGCTCCCAAGCCCCCTCTGAATGAAGAGAAAACAGGCAGACCTATAGCTCCCATAAGAATATATATCAGTACCGATATTGAAGCCTTTTTTGAGCCGAGAAAATAGCCTGTAAGAGATACAATAAACGTTTGCAAAGTCAAGGGAACACCTATAGGAATGGGAACAGAAATCAGGGATATAACAGCTATTATTGCTGAAAAAACCCCTATAAGAACTATATTATAGGTCTTTTCCCTCATTTTATGATACCGCCTTTTACAAGCTGTACCTCTCCGGAAGAAAAAGCTTCGGTTTCGCCGTTATCGAGCCTTACAAGAAGCCTCATTTCATCGTCAATACCCGTAACCTCACCGTCAAACAATTCATTTCCTCTTGAAAAGGTTATTTCCTTACCGATAAGCATCGAACGGTTTCTGTATTCAGAAAGAAAACTCTTTGAGCGAAGATTTTCGTAATAGCTGAAGAATATATTGAGAAATTCAGCAGCAATAAACGCTCTTAAATCATCCTTTTTATTACTTACTGAACCGGCAATATTCTTTAATTCGTCGGGAAATTCGTCTGTTATTAGATTAATTCCGATACCGAGGACGGCGTAATTAAGCCGTCTGCTTTCAAAGTCCATTGAAGCTTCGGTAAGTATTCCGCATACTTTCTTCCCGTTAAGATAAATATCGTTTACCCATTTTATTTCCGTCTTTACGCCTGTTTTATCTATCGCTTCGGAAGCCGCAACTGCTGCACAGGCGGTTATAAAAAGAGACTCCTCCGGCGAAAAATCGGGTCTTAAAAGAATACTCATATACAGCCCCGTATCTTTTGGAGAATAAAAGCTTCTGCCGAGCCTTCCACGCCCCTCAGTCTGTTCAAGAGCTATAAGTACTGTTCCCTCGCTTCCGCCTTTTTCTCCGACTGCTTTAAGTTCAGTATTTGTAGAGCCCACAACAGGTACTACCGTAACATTAAGTTTTTCTCGAAGAGCGTCATTAAGCTGTGAGCATACTAAACTGCTTGTAAAGACGTTGCTTTTTTCTGAAAGACAGTATCCTTTATTTGTAACAGCAGATATAATATAACCTTCAGTTTTAAGCGACTTTATTGCTTTCCATACTGCATTTCTCGTTACATTAAGCTTTTCGGATATTTCTTCGCCGGAAATAAAGCTTCCTTTATTCTTTTCAAGTATTTCAAGTGTTTTTTCCTTAACTGTCATATCGCATCTCCTTATTTATGCAGATATTATACCATACCGCCAAAACATTGTCAACCAAAAGCAATAACTAAGGTGACAATAAACATAAAAGAACAACCGTACATTTCTGCACGGTTGTCTGTTATATTAAAGATTGAAATACTTATCGAATTCAGCGGGATGAGGAATCTTGGATAATTCAAAGCATTCCTTTCTCTTGTTTGCGATAAATGTCTTGATAAGCTGTTCAGGGAATACACCGCCTGCTGTGAGGTAATCGTGGTCAGCTTCGAGAGCGTCAAGAGCAGCGTCGAGTGTTGTAGGAAGCGAAGAAAGCTTAGCCTTTTCTTCGTCGGAAAGCTTATAGAGGTTAAAGTCATAGGGACCCCAACCATTAGCGTGAGGATCGATCTTATTCTTTACACCGTCAAGACCAGCCATAAGAATAGCTGCATAAGCAAGATAGGGGTTACAAGTAGCATCGGGGTTACGGATTTCGAAACGTCTTAACTTAGGAGTCTTAGCATAAGCAGGAATACGGATAACCGCACTTCTGTTGGATGTAGCGTAACCAACGGTTACAGGAGCTTCAAAGCCGGGAATAAGACGCTTAAAGGAGTTTGTGCTGGGGTTTGTGATTGCACAAAGAGAAGAAATATGCTTTAAGAGACCGCCCATAAAGTAATGTGCTGTTTCGCTTAAGTGTGAATAACCGTTATCATCAGAGAATACAGGTTCGCCGTCCTTAAGTAAAAGCATATGAACGTGCATACCATTACCCGCTTCACCGTAAACAGGCTTAGGCATAAAGGTCGCAACCTTTCCGTACTTAAGAGCAGTATTATGGATAATATACTTAATCATCATTGTTGCGTCAGCCATCTTGGACATCTGACCTAACATAGGTTCGATTTCAAACTGACCTGCTGCACCAACTTCAGGATGATGATACTTGATCGGAATACCTGCCTTCTGCATTTCGATACACATTTCAGAACGGCATTCATAGGATGTATCGAAAGGCTTAGCAATATGGTAGTTCTTCTGATGTGCAACTACACAGCCCTTGCCTTCTGTATCGCTGTTCCAGTAAGCCTGGGATGTATCAACGTGCATACTGATCTTTTCGGGAGTTACGGACCAGCCGGCGTTATCAAAAAGATGGAATTCAAATTCGGGAAGAATAAGCATTGTATCTGCAATGCCTGTGTCCTTCATATACTGTTCAGCGGCGAGAACAATGTTTCTCGGATACTGGTCGAGAGGACGGTTTTCGGGATAATCGATAACCATAGCATTACCTGTGATAGATAATGTAGGAACGGAGCAGAAGGGGTCAACAAGTGCTGTATCAAGGTCGGGGATAAATACCATATCGCTCTTTTCAACTACTGCATAACCGTAGTTAGAAGCATCAAAACCGATACCATCCTTAAGAGTATCCTCGTTAAACTGACCAGCAGGAATAGTAACGTGACGGAACTGTCCGTTAATATCAACGATTTTAAAGTCGATCATCTGGATATCATTATCCTTGATCATAGCCATAAGCTCTTGTACTGTTCTTGCCATAGAAACCTCCGGTTTTTTACAATTTTACTGTTGTTTACATAACAACTGACAAAATCATTATATCACAATCAATGTTAAATTGCAACAAAAATATTCAAATTTGTGTAAAAAAATGTAATATTTTGTCATTGATATACAGAAAAGGAATATAAAAGTTATGCCGTGTCAACAATGACACGGCATTTATTATTTTCTCTTCTGTGCAAGTAAGGGCGAGTAATGATTGCGAAAATCCTCGAAACAATCGTTATCGAGAGCATCGCGAATCTTTTCCATAAGCGTATTATAGAAATAAAGATTGTGCTGAACAGCAAGTCTGCCTGCAAGGGTTTCTCCGCTCTTGAAAAGATGACGGATATATGAACGAGAGAAGTTACGGCAGGTAGGACAGTCACATTCTTCATCGATAGGCTTATCATCAAGAGTATAACAGTTATTTGTAAGGTGGGTAATTCCCTGCCAGGTAAATACTGTAGCGTGACGTGCGTTACGGCTTGGCATAACACAGTCAAACATATCTATACCCCTGTAAACCCCTTCGATAATATTTGTAGGAGTTCCCACGCCCATAAGATAACGAGGCTTATCCACAGGTGCATACGGGAGAACAGCATCGAGGATATGGTACATAACCTCAGCAGGCTCTCCTACAGCAAGACCGCCCACAGCGTAACCATCAAGGTCGAGCTTAGCAATATCCTGCATATGCTTTATACGTAAATCGTCAAAGGTTGCACCCTGGTTGATACCGAAAAGCATCTGCTTTTTATTGATTGTTTCGGGAAGAGAGTTAAGACGCTCCATTTCCGCCTTGCAGCGAATAAGCCAGCGTGTTGTACGTTCAACAGATTCCTTCGCATAATCATACTTTGCAGGATTCTCTACGCACTCATCGAAAGCCATTGCAATTGTAGAAGCTAAATGAGACTGAATCTGCATACTTTCTTCGGGTCCCATAAATATCTTTTTTCCGTCAACGTGGGAGCTGAAATAAACGCCCTCTTCCTTTATCTTACGGAGCTTCGCAAGAGAAAAGACCTGAAATCCGCCGCTATCGGTAAGAATAGGCTTGTCCCAGTTCATAAATTTATGGAGACCGCCCATTTTATAAATTACATCATCTCCCGGACGTACGTGAAGATGATAAGTGTTACAAAGTTCAACCTGGCACTTCAGATCCTTTAAATCGAGAGAGGATATACCGCCTTTAATTGCAGCGGAAGTACCGACATTCATAAAAAAAGGAGCCTGGATAACACCGTGAGGAGTATGGAACTCTCCACGACGAGCAAGTCCTTCCTGTTTAAGTAATTTATACATACTATTTCTCCTATTCCTTTATTCTGTTTGTATATGTATTTTTTATGCAGGTTACAACGACATAAACTAAAAACGCATCAGCAACAAGCGCGATAAAACCTGTAATAGTGCTATAAAAGAAGAACAGCGAATAACCAATGCAAAGACTGCTTGTTGTTATAAGAGTAACTGCCATAAAAATACGGTAGCATATCAAACTTTCATTACTTTTATTGCTGAAAATGATTCTTGCAAATATAGTCTGTACAAAAACTATGACTGCTATGAACATAGGTATATAAAAAAGCTGAAACTTTAAGATAAAATCACCTATTGAACCTACCTTATAAACAACTTTTTCGATACTGTCAATGATTTTTTCTAAACCAGCCGGTCTTTCTCTGAACACAGAATCCAGAATTTCAGCATACTTTTCTATTTTTGCTGTAAAAGGCAGCTTCAAGAAATATGACAATGCCACAAGGACCAAAAATAAAACCACCACAAACAATAAAATAAAATTGTAGTTTACAGGACGCTTAGCCCACGTTTTAAATTTCTCCACTTGTTCCTCCGATTATCAGCTTATGAACATCGAATCTCCGAATGAGAAAAATCTGTATCTTTCAGCAATAGCCGTTTCATAAGCGTTAAATGTCTTTTCTTTTCCTAAGAATGCACTTACAAGCATAATAAGCGTACTTTCGGGGAGATGGAAATTAGTAATAAGACCGTCGATAACCTTAAATTTATATCCGGGATAAATAAAAATGCCTGTATCGTGTGAGCAAGCAACTATCTCTCCGTTTTCACAAAGACCCGCTGCAGCTTCAAGAGTACGGCAGCTTGTTGTACCGACAGCGATTACTCTTCCGCCTCTCGCCTTACATTCCTTTATCTTTTCGGCTGTTTCTTCGGGAATTGAGAAGTGCTCAACGTGCATTTTATGGTCAAGGATATTATCCTCCTTTACGGGACGGAATGTGCCTAATCCTACGTGCAGTGTTACATAGGCTGTATCAACGCCCTTTGCACGTATTTTTTCGAAAACACTGTCTGTAAAATGAAGACCGGCAGTAGGTGCGGCGGCTGAACCCGTTTCGTTGCAATAAATAGTGTTATATCTGTCCTTATCCTTAAGCTTTTCGGTTATATAGGGAGGCAACGGCATCTGGCCCACACGGTCAAGAATGTCAAAGAATATACCGTCATATTCAAACTTTACGATTCGGTTACCGTCCTCGAGGACTTCAATGACTTCCGCCGAAAGTTCATCGGAAAACTTTACTCTTGCCCCCTCTTTAAGTCTTCTTCCGGGACGTACAATCGTCTCCCAAGTATCCTGTGAATGCTGTTTTAAAAGAAGGAACTCACAGGCTACGGTTGAGTCGTACTTTATTCCCATTATTCTTGCGGGAAAAACCTTTGAATCGTTCATAACCAGCAAATCTCCGGAACGAAGATATTCCGAGAGATTATAGAAGTTATCGTGGATTATTTCGCCGCTTTCACGGTCGATTTTCATAAGACGAGAGCTGTCACGGGGCTCTAAAGGAGTCTGTGCAATAAGCTCCTCGGGTAAATCATAAAAGAAATCAGATTTAAGCATTAAAAGACCTTTCTCATTAACATTGCCGCACATTAACCAGGTTACACTGTAATATGCGGCAAGTAATATTTTATTATTTCAAACGAAGATTAAAATCGGAAACGAGATTCTTAAGTATCTGTGCCTGTTCGGATAACTGACGTCCGGATACCATACTGTCTTCCGATACTGTAGTGTTATTACGTACAATATTCGAAATCTGGTCAACACAAACAGCAATCTGTCTTATAGTCTGTACCTGGGTTTCGCTTTCCTGTACAATCTTATCCATATTTTCCATTACAGATGCGGTAGCTTCGGTAGCTTCATTTACAGAGCGTTCTGTAAGGCCTGCAATTCGGCTTCCCTCTCTTACAGCAATAACCGTATCCTTAACAAGCTGTGTAGTTGTCTTGGCAGCTTCTGATGAGCGTTCTGCAAGATTTCTTACTTCGTCAGCTACAACAGCAAAACCTCTTCCGAATTCGCCTGCCTTTGCGGCTTCAACAGCAGCATTCAGAGCAAGAATATTTGTCTGGAAGGAAATATCTTCAATCGTCTGTACAATACTCTCGATTTCTTCTGACGCTGTTGTAATCTTGTTCATAGAATCAAGGAGACGCTTCATCTGGTTGTTTGCAGAAGCAAGGTCGCCGTTTACACGATTTGCAGTTTCCTTCATATCAGAACAATTATCAGCTGTTGTTGAAATCATTGTCGAAATGTTATCAACAGACCTTGAGAGCTCGCTTACAGCATTACGCTGTGACAAGGTTGTATCGCTGAAGGTCTGTGCACCGCCGGATACACGGTTTGCACCGCCGTAAACAATAGATGCAGAATCATCGATACCGGAAAGCTTATCGCTCAATGTTTCGCTAAGCATCTGGGTTTCATTTACAAGCTCGGCATAGGTTCCGAAGTAATCTCTTTCACGGACATTAGGATCAAGATTGAAATTGCCGTTAGACATTTCGGAAGTCATTCTTCTGACATCCTTAATAAGACCCTTTGTTGCTTCGACTGCTATAAATACCGAGCGGGCAAACTCAGCAGTTTCATCCTTGCTCTTGACAACAATAACAGGAGTATCAACATCGCCCTCAGCAAGAAGCTTAAGACGCTTCGAGCAGGTTTTTACTGCCTTGCTTATCTTTGAACCATGATGGATTGCCATAAATAATGCAAGTCCGAGACCAACTACGAATGCAATTACTTCAAGCCAGATAGAAGAGAAGCTTGATGAAAGAAGTACATCTGACGGAATTGCTGCAATAATAAACCAGTCTTCAAGCTTTTCGACGGGAGAATATGCAACATAAGAATCAGCATCAAGTCCGGGAACATAACAACGTCCGCTACCGCTGCCGCTTAATTCTTCACCGTCCTCATTTATAAGCTCCTGTTCGTTTACATAAACGTGTATTTCAGCTAAATCAGCATAGCTTGTATCAGTAAAGGAAAGCTCCTGAATATTAACAGGCTCGGCTATTACAGGATTCATACTGTCAACAACTGTATATCCGTTTCCGTCAACGATATAAACCTGTGATTTTTCATAAGAAACAGCACCAGAAACAAGCTCGGCAAGAGGTGTAGCATCAACAGTGACGCAAACCATACCGCAAGCCTTCGAAGCAGCAACACCGTCAGTCCACAATGGAGCATAGACCTTCATTACATACTCGCCTGTTTCCATAGTTGTAGGCGAACCTACGTATGTATTACCGTTCATAGCCTGTGCAAAAGCTTCCTCGGCGGAATAATCGGTTCCGTAAAGAGTACTTAAGCCTTCGCTGTTTGTAATATCTATCGAAATAAATCCGTAACGGGTACACTTTGCATTAAGGTACTTTATCTGGTTTGCAGGAAGTGCTCCTTCGGGAGTAAAATGTACATTTGAACCTGTTTCGTAAGCTACATCAAGAGCAGAATTGATAAAACCGGATACATTTCCGGCAATGTGCTCTGCTGATTTTACCAAAGCAGGAACGGCACTCTTTTCAGTATTCTTTAAATTGAATACTATGCTTAAAGAGCCAAATACGCCCTGAACCAAAAGCATCAATGCTACGGCACACAATACAAATTTTACTGTAATCTTTTTCATATCTGAACCTTCCTTGGTTAATATAAACGACTTGTATTTAATCTATAATACCATAAATTAACTAAAATAGCAATAGATTTCAAACATTAAAACAAATTTTTATACATAATCATCAAAACACAGACAATTTTTAGTACATTATTTCCTTTTTTTACGTCAAATAAAACAATAAAAAATGCAATAAATATCAGCATAATCTGTTTACATACAAATTTATTTTACACTATACGCGAAAAAAAGTCAATATTAAAAGATTTAAAGTTTTGTTTTTAACACGTATCGTAAATTTTGTAGAAAATAAATCTTGTAAATTTTTACATAATATGATATACTGTATTTTGTATTTTTAATTGAATGACTATATTTAAAAGGAATGATATTATGAGTAAAAAAGCTTATGATGATAACAGTCTCGTATCCCTCAAAGGTCCTGACCAGGTACGAAAGCGTCCTGCCGTTATTTTCGGTTCGGACGGTATAGAGGGTTGCAGACATTCAATATTCGAAATTCTTTCCAACTCTATCGACGAAGCAAGAGAAGGTTACGGTAAAAAGATAATTGTTACCCGTTTTCTTGACAACTCCGTTGAAATTATCGATAACGGACGAGGTATCCCAATAGATTTCAACAAGAATGAAGAAAAATATAACTGGGAGCTTGCCTTCTGCACTCTTTATGCAGGCGGTAAATACGATAACAACAGCGGTGATAATTACTCATTCGCTCTCGGTCTTAACGGTCTCGGTCTTTGTGCGACACAGTTTTCTTCCGAGTATATGGAAGTAGAAGCAGACAACGGCACCTGGCATTATAAGCTCCGTTTCGAAAAGGGCTTCAACGTTACCCTTGAAAAAGAAGAAAAAGGCTTTATAAAAAGCCGTTCCACAGGTAAAACGGGTACAACGATAAAATGGAAGCCCGACCTTGACGTATTCACAGACATAAATATCGGCGATGAGTATTTTGATGATATTTTAAGACGTCAGTCCATAGTAAACGACGGACTTCTTTTCGTTTACCGTATCGAACAGGAGGACGGTTCTTTCGAGAAAAAGGAATACTGCTACGAACATGGTATTACCGACTATCTCAACGAAATAGTCGGCGAAAATGCTATCGGTACCCCACAGGACTGGACAACACAGAAGGTCGGACGCGACCGTGACGATAAGGACGAGTACAAGGTAAAACTTCACGTTGCTATTGCCTTCTCGAATAAAGTAAAGCTTGTTGAACACTATCACAACTCAAGCTGGCTCGAACACGGCGGTTCTCCCGATAAAGCTATGAGAAACGCCCTCGTTTCACAGATTGACAGTTACCTTAAAACCAACAACAAGTATAATAAGGATGACGGTAAAATAACCTTCGCGGATATTGAAGAATGTCTCGTTTTCGTTTCTTCTAACTTCTCTACACAGACAAGCTATGAAAACCAGACAAAGAAGGCTATTACCAATAAATTCGTCCAGGACGCTATGACCGAATGGTTAAAGCACTGTATTGAAGTTTATTTTATTGAAAATCCCGATGAAGCTCTTAAAATATGCGAACAGATCATTATCAACAAGCGTGCAAGAGAGAATGCGGACCGTATAAGACAGAACGTAAAGAAAAAGCTTACCGGAACTATTGACCTCAGCAACAGAGTTGAAAAATTTGTTGACTGCAGAAGCAAGGATGTAAACAAGCGTGAAATCTATATCGTAGAGGGTGACTCGGCTTTAGGCTCCGTAAAGCTTGCCCGTGACTCCGAATACCAGGCTGTTATGCCTATCAGAGGTAAAATCCTTAACTGTCTTAAAGCAGGCTACGATAAAATCTTCAAGAGCGAAATCATTACTGACTTATTGAAAGTTCTCGGCTGTGGCGTTGAGGTTACAGCAAAACAGAACAAGGAGCTTGCAACCTTCAGTCTCGAAAACTTACGCTGGAACAAAATCGTAATCTGTACCGATGCGGACGTTGACGGATTCCAGATAAGAACACTCGTTCTTACAATGCTTTACAGACTTACACCCACTCTTATAAACGAAGGGTATGTGTATATTGCGGAATCTCCTCTTTACGAAATAAATACAAAGGACAGAACCTATTTCGCATATACAGAACCCGAAAAGGTTCGTATTTTAAACGAAATCGGCAATGCAAAATATACTATCCAGCGTTCTAAAGGTCTCGGTGAAAACGAACCGGATATGATGTCCCTTACAACTATGAACCCCGAAACAAGACGTCTTATAAAGGTTCATCCCAGTGATATTGCGGCTACACAGGATATGTTTGAAATGCTCCTCGGAAACAATCTCGAGGGACGTAAGGAATATATCCGTGAATTCGGCAGCCAGTACCTCGATGACCTCGACTTAAGCTAAACAAAGGAATTGATATAAAATGAAGAAAAGCAGTAAAAAACAGCCTAAGGCTGCTCCTACAAAAAAGATTGACGCATATATAGAAGGTGCGGGTATAGTTGAACAGCAGAATATCGTAGATACTCTCCGTGAAAACTATATGCCCTACGCTATGAGCGTAATTATTTCCCGTGCTCTTCCCGAAATAGACGGCTTTAAGCCCTCCCACCGAAAGCTTCTTTATACAATGTATAAAATGGGGCTTCTTAACGGTGCAAGAACAAAGTCTGCAAATATCGTTGGTCAGACTATGAAGCTCAACCCTCACGGCGACCAGGCTATTTACGAAACTATGGTTCGTCTCGCAAGAGGCAACGAGGCACTTTTACACCCTTATGTTGACAGCAAGGGTAACTTCGGTAAGGCATATTCACGTAATATGGCATGTGCCGCATCCCGATACACAGAAGCAAAGCTTGAACCTATCTGTGCAGAAATATTCGGGGATATTGACAAGGATACCGTTGATTTTGTACCTAACTATGACAATACTCTCACAGAACCTACCCTTTTCCCTGTCCGCTTCCCCTCGGTTCTTGTAAACAACAACATTGGTATCGCTGTTTCTATGGCAAGTAATATCTGCCCTTTTAATCTCCGTGAAATATGCGAAACCACAATCGCACTTATGAAAGACCCCGAACACGATGTTTCAAGCACACTTATGGGACCTGATTTTCCCGGCGGCGGCTTTATCGTGTACGATGACGCTGAAATGCAGAAAATCTACCGCACAGGTCTCGGTTCGGTAAAGGTAAGAGCAAAATCTACCTACGATAAGGATGCAAACTGCATCGATGTTACCGAAATTCCGCCCACAACTACCGTTGAAGCTATTATCGACAAGGTCGTTGAGCTCGTAAAGCTTGGCAAAATAAAAGAAATATCCGACTTACGAGATGAAACAGACCTTTCCGGTTTAAAGCTTACTTTCGATTTAAAGAGAGGCGTAAACCCCGATACTCTTATGCAGAAGCTTTACAAACTCACTCCCTTACAGGATAATTTCTCCGCCAATTTCAACATTATTATCGGCGGTAATCCTAAGGTTATGGGCGTTTACGAAATCCTTAACGAATGGATTGCTTTCCGTATCGAATGCGTTAAGAGAATGGTGTTCTTTGAGCTTAACAAGAAAAAGGATAAGCTACACCTTTTACTCGGTCTTCAGAAGATACTTCTCGATATCGATAAGGCTATTAAAATCATCCGTGAAACAAAAGAAGAGGCTGATGTTGTACCGAACCTTATGATAGGCTTCGGCATTGACGAAATCCAGGCTGAATATGTTGCTGAAATAAAGCTCCGTCATATCAACCAGGAATATATCCTTAAGCGTACAGATGAAATCGACAGCTTAAGAGACGATATCGCCGATATGGAAGAAACTCTCGAAAGCCCTCGCAAGATAAAGAAGCTTATTATAGGCGAACTCGAAGAAATTGCAGAAAAATACGGACAGCCCAGAAAAACAAAGTTTGCTGAGGTTATTCCCGAAGAAGATGATGAGGAAGAAGAGATTCCCGATTATCCTCTCAATATATTCCTTACAAAAGAAGGCTACTTCAAGCGTGTAACTCCTCAGTCACTCCGTATGAGCGGTGAACACAAGTTCAAGGAAGGCGACAGCCTTGTATTTGCCGAAGAGCTTTCAAATCGAACAGACCTGCTCTTCTTCACAAATAAATTCCAGGTATATAAATCCCGTGTAAGTGACTTTACCGATACAAAAATCAGCACACTCGGCGATTATATTCCCGCAAAGCTCGAATTTGAAGCTGATGAAAAAATCGTGGCTATGATACCTACAACCGATTACCACGAAAATCTTGTTATGTTCTTCAGAAACGGAAAATGTGCTAAGGTTCCGCTTTCTTCCTTTGAAACAAAGACAAAGAGAAAGAAGCTTTCCGGTGCTTACAGCGATATTTCTCCACTTGTCGGTATGTTCAAGATTGACGGTGACGCCGACTTTATTCTCCGCTCCGATGCAGGTAAGGTTCTTATCTTCTCAACTATGCTTGTTCTCCCGAAGGCAGCACGAAACACACAGGGTGTGCAGGTTATGAGACTTACAAAGGCAGAGCTTGAAAGTGCGAGAATTTATGAAGAAGGCGTAATAAAGCATCCCGAAAATTACACCACAAAAACTATCCCTTCAGCAGGTTCACTTGCCAAAACAGACTATAACCAACTTAAATTTGAATAAATTTCACAAATAGGTTGAAATTTTCAAGGTTTTATGTTATAATAATTGTATTAATTCTATAAGATTACATTACTCGTATCTTAAAAGAAAGGAAAGTCTATACAATGCTGACAGATATTGAAATTGCACAGCAGGCCAAAATGCTGAAAATAAAAGACATTGCTGAGAAGCTCGGCATAAACGATGATGAATATGAACCCTACGGTCACTACAAAGCAAAGATTTCTCAGTCATATATCAACCGCCAGAAGGATAAGCCCGACGGTAAGCTTATTCTTGTAACAGCTATCAACCCTACTCCTGCCGGCGAAGGAAAAACCACTACAAGTATCGGTCTTTCCGAAGGTATGCAGAAGCTTGGAATAAACTCTGTTCTCGCATTAAGAGAACCCTCACTCGGACCTGTTTTCGGTATTAAGGGCGGTGCTGCAGGCGGCGGATACGCACAGGTAGTACCTATGGAAGATATAAATCTCCACTTTACAGGCGATATGCACGCTATTACTGCTGCAAACAATCTTCTCTGTGCTCTTATCGATAACCACATTCAGCAGGGTAACGCCCTCGGCATTGACCAGCGTCAGATTCATATCAAGCGTTGCCTCGATATGAACGACAGAGCATTACGTAACTGTATAGTAGGTCTCGGCACAAGACTTGACGGTATTCCCCGTGAAGACCATTTCCAGATTACAGTTGCAAGCGAAATTATGGCAATCCTCTGCCTCGCTACCGACCTCGACAACCTAAAGGAAAGACTCGGCAGAATTCTTGTTGCTTATACTTACGACAACAAGCCTGTTTATGCAAGAGACTTAAATGCAACAGGTGCTATGACTGCTCTTCTTAAGGACGCAATCAATCCTAACCTTGTACAGACTCTTGAAAACAACCCCGCTATCATTCACGGCGGTCCTTTCGCAAATATCGCACACGGATGCAACAGTGTAAGAGCAACTAAGCTCGCTATGAAGCTTGGCGATTACTGTATCACAGAAGCAGGCTTCGGTTCTGACCTCGGTGCGGAAAAATTCTTTGATATAAAGTGCAGATATGCAGGCTTAAAGCCCGATTGTGTAGTTCTCGTTGCTACAATCCGTGCACTTAAATATAACGGTGGCGTTCCTAAGGCTGAGCTTACAGCAGAAAATCTCGACGCCCTCAAAAAAGGTATCGTAAACTTAAAGACACATATCGAAAATATGAAGAAGTTCGGTGTACCCGTTGTTGTTGCTATCAACCACTTCTATACCGATACAGATGCAGAAATCGAATATATCAAGAGCTTCTGCAACGATATGAATACCCCTGTTGCTTTCTCCGATGTATTCTTAAAGGGCGGCGAAGGCGGTATCGAGCTTGCTAAGGCTGTTGTTGATACAGTTGAAAAGAACGAAAGCAACTTTAAACCTCTTTATGACGAAAAGCTTCCTATTAAGGAAAAGCTTTCTATAATCGCTAAGGAAATTTACCGTGCTGACGGAGTAATCTTTACTGCTAAGGCTGAAAAGGAAATCGCTAAGATTGAAGAGCTCGGTTTCGGAGATATTCCTGTATGTGTTGCAAAAACACAGTATTCCCTTTCCGATGACCCTGCAAAGCTCGGCAAGCCCGAAAACTTCGAAATCACAGTACGTGACGTAAAGCTTTCTGCAGGTGCCGGCTTCGTAGTTGCTCTCACAGGCGATATTATGACAATGCCCGGTCTTCCTAAGGTTCCTGCCGCAAACAATATTGATGTTGCAAGCGATGGTACTATTTCCGGATTATTCTGATATGAAATTTATATCCAATTCAGTTGACGAAACTATAGCTATTGCCGAGAAATTTGCTGAACAGCTTAAAATCGGTGATACTATATTATACACCGGTGAAATGGGGGCCGGAAAAACTCATTTCACTAAAGGCATTGCCAGGTTCTTTGGCATTGAAAAAGGCGTTTCAAGTCCGACATTCGCACTTGTAAATGAATATATCGGACAAAAAACAAGCGTATTCCATTTTGATCTGTTCCGTATAACCACTTATGATGATCTTTATGCAATCGGGTTTTTCGACTATTTTGACCGTGGCGGCGTGCTTGCGGTAGAATGGAGCGAAAATATAAACGGTCTTTCCGATTATCTCGAAAACGTATGGCACGTTGATATTGAAAAGACCGGCGAAAACAGCCGCTCGATCACTATAAAAAGGAAAGGAGAATGAATATGGTAATTTTAGGTATAGATACCTCTGCTATTGTTTCAACTTGTGCAATATGTGATATCGGCGAGCATCCGAAGGTTATTGCGTCGGGTTCTCTCAATACCAAACTTACCCATTCACAAACCCTTGTACCTTTTATGGAAAGTCTTATGAAAGGTGCAGACATAAGCCTCGACGATATTGATGCATTTGCCGTTTCCGTAGGCCCCGGCTCTTTTACCGGACTCCGTATCGGAATTTCAGCTATAAAAGGAATGGCTTTTGCACAGAATAAGCCTGTACGTCCCGTATCTACGCTTTTAGGCATTGCTCATAACTTTACTGTTACTGACGCTATAATCTGTGCAGTTATGGACGCACGCTGTAACCAGGTTTACAACGCTCTTTTCCGTGTACAGAACGGACTTGTAATGAGACTTTGTGATGACAGAGCCTTATTCATAGACGACCTTAAAAAGGAACTCTCAAAATATAGTGAACGTATTATACTGGCCGGCGATGGTGCTGACCTTGTATATAGCAAAATAAACGACGGACTTATTGAGCTTGCTCCGCCTGCTCTTAAATACCAGAGCGGAACAGGAATCTGCTTTGCATCCGAACAATGCAGCGATATAAGTGCCGAAGCTCTTATGCCGACATATCTCAGACTTCCCCAGGCGGAACGCGAGAGACTCGCAAAAGAAGCCAAAAAATAAAAAGAAAGGAAGATAAGAGATGATATATGTTGGTTGTGACCACGGCGGATATCAGCTTAAGCTCGAGCTTATAAAATATCTCGATGAAAACGGCTTTGAGTACAACGATATGGGTTGTAACGGCGAGCCTGTTGATTACCCTGATATTGCTGAAGCTGTATGCCGTAAGGTTACGGAAAATGACACGAACAAGGGTATTCTTGTTTGCGGCACAGGTATAGGTATATCGATGGCTGCAAATAAAATAAAAGGTATCCGTGCTGCACTCTGTGCAGACTGGTATTCCGCAAAATACACCCGTCTCCATAACGATGCAAATGTAATCTGTATGGGCGGACGCACCACAGGTGCAGGTTCGGCTGTTGAAATGCTGGACGTATTTTTACACACTGATTTTGAGGGTGGCAGACACGCTACCCGTATTAATAAAATTAAGAAACTGGAGGACTGAAATATGTCAAACGAAAAGCTTCACATTTTAAACCATCCGCTTTTACAGCACAAAGTAACACTTCTTCGTGATAAGAATACAGGTTCTAAGGAATTCCGCGAACTTGTTTCCGAAGTTGCTATGCTTATGACTTACGAAGCAACAAGAGACCTTCCTTTAAAGGCTGTTAAGGTTCAGACTCCTATTGCTATCGCTAACTCTAACGTTATTTCCGGCCGTAAAATTGCTTTTATCCCGATTCTTCGCGCAGGTCTCGGTATGGTAGAAGGTGCTGTTGCTCTTGTTCCTGCCGCTAAGGTTGGTCACATCGGTATCTGCCGCGATGACAACTCTCCTAAGGGCGATGTATCCGTATATTACAGCAAGCTTCCCTTCGATATCAACGAACGTGATGTTATCATTATGGACTTAATGCTCGGTACAGGTTCTACAGCTATCAAGGCTATCGAAAAGGTTAAGGAAGCCGGAGCTCACTCCATTAAGCTTATGACAGTAATTACTTGTCCCGAAGGCGTTGAAGCTGTACAGGCTGCTTATCCCGATGTAGATATTTACTGTGGTGCTCTCGATGAACGTCTTAATGATGATTTATATATCGTTCCCGGTTTTGGTGACGGCGGCGACCGTATTTTCGGTACAAAGTAAGTATATTTTTATGACGGCGGACGATAAAAACGTCCGCCGCTTTTCATAATAAAGGAGAGGAACGCTTGAAGAGTATTAAAATAATTCCATTACTACTGGGATGCTCTCTATTATTAACAGGCTGTGACAGCAAGGAACAAAAAGCGGAAAATGAGAAAAATCTCAGACAGGCTGAAAAGAATGCAGTAGCTTATATTGAAGAGAAATACGGCTTTACTCCTGAAATAATTGAATCTGTGTTGGAAAGGTATGGCGGTTTATTCGGAAGTACCCCACATACAAGTGCACTTATCAGAATGAATCATAACAGCAAGGATTTCAGCGTTTATATTGACGGCAGTACTAAGAATACCGACGGTGCGGATAATTATCAGCAGGAGGAAATTATCTCAGCATTGACAGAAAAATTATCCGAAAAGGCTGAGAATACCAAAGGTGTTGTCGGAGAAATAAAAAGTATAAATATTGACGGTGGAAAAGTGAAGAGCTTTCGTCCTATTGTTGAATGGAACTGTGAAAATCTTTATTCCGAATACTTTGACGGTGAAAATTTTGCAGAGGTTTTCGGAGATGAAATCTGTTGTGTAACTGCTGATTATATCGAAGCGGATTTTGAAAATCTACAGGAAAATGACTTTGATTTTCTACTGTCAAATGAACGTGTACGGTTATCTCTGATTTCTTACCGAACGGAAGAGGATTATCTGAACAGACCCGATTACGGTGAATTTAGCGATTTTACGGGAATAAAAAAACACGCAATACTGATTGAAGAAAGCTTTGTGTTCGGAAAAGACGGTGCTGATCATAATGAATATGTTCTCGGAAAGCACGATAATTTTTATTATTATGTTTTCGATAATACTCCCAATACGGTAAGCTTCTCGTCTGCCAAAATGCCTGACGCTTCGGAATTTGACGGACATGGAATTATCGACGGGCAATTCGTAACACCTGCTTACAGTATCAACAGCAGCGTAAACGAACGCATTTATATTTATTATCCCCTGTCGGAGCTTCCCGAAAAATCAAGACTTGCAACCAGCAGAAAAACTGCCGACGGCAACGACGTTGACATATCACCCCTCGCCTACGACATAGGCGATTACAGAATGGCGTATATTCAGGCGAGTGAATTCAAGGACGCATATCTCGACGGAAATCCCGAAATAAGCTTTGCTTTTATAACCGAAAAGGAGAATATAAACAATGAACAATAACGATATCTTCAAGTATGTTGACCACACAAAGCTTTCGGCAACAGCAACCTCTGATGAAATACTCACACTTTGCGGTGAGGCTGTAAAATACGGTACAGCCAGCGTATGTATTCCTCCCTGCTACATTGAGCTTGCAAAAAAGGAATACCCCTCTCTTAATATCTGTACCGTTATAGGTTTCCCTCTCGGATACTGCACAACCGAAACCAAGGTTTTTGAAACCAAGGACGCTGTAACCAAAGGTGCGGACGAGATAGATATGGTAATAAACGTAGGAATGGTTAAAAACAAGCAGTACGATAAAGTGCTTGAAGAAATAAAAGCAGTCAAGGAGGCTTGCGGCGGTAAGCTTCTCAAGGTTATAATTGAAGCCTGTTATCTTACTGATGATGAAAAGGTTATGCTTTGTAAGCTCGTAACCGAAGCAAAGGCTGAATATATCAAAACCTCAACAGGCTTTGGTACAGGCGGTGCGACAGCTGAAGATATAATAATCTTCAAAAATAATATCGGCGAAAATGTTAAAATGAAGGCCGCTGGCGGTATCCGTACAAAGGAAGATATGGAAAAATTCATAGAACTGAGCTGTTCGCGAATAGGAACAAGCGGAGCTGTAAAGGCTCTCATCGACTAAGGAGGATTTATGGCTGAACGTGTTTTTTTAATAGTACTCGACAGCGTCGGAATAGGCGAAATGCCGGACGCTAAGAATTACGGCGACGAAGGAAGCAACACACTTAAAGCCTGCTTCGATACAGGAAAGCTTAATGTACCGAATATGAGAAGGCTTGGTCTTTTCAATATAGACGGTAATGAATACGGCGGAAAAACAGATAATCCCATAGGCAAGTACGCACGTATGACCGAATTATCCAAAGGCAAGGACACTACAACAGGTCACTGGGAGATGATGGGTATTGTAAGTGAAAAACCCTTCCCTACCTATCCAGATGGTTTCCCCGACGAAGTAATAAAGGAATTCGAAGAAAAGACAGGCAGAAAAGTGCTTTGCAACAAGCCCTACTCGGGAACTGAGGTAATAAAGGATTTCGGCGAGGAGCACGTAAAAACAGGTGCTCTTATCGTTTATACATCGGCAGACAGCGTATTTCAGATTGCTGCACACGAGGATATTGTGCCTGTGGAAGAGCTTTACAGATACTGTGAAATCGCCCGTGAAATGCTTGTGGGTGAACACGGCGTCGGAAGAGTTATTGCACGTCCTTTTATCGGAGAATACCCCTTTACACGCACAAAGAACCGCCACGATTTTTCACTTAAGCCTACCGAAAAAACATATCTCGAGATTATATCCGACTTTGGTCTTACCTGCTATGGAATCGGCAAGATAAACGATATTTTCTGTGGAGTAGGACTTAACGGCTTCGTAAGAACAGCGGACAACAATGACGGTATGAAAAAAACAGAAGAGTTTACCGAAAAGGACTGGAAAGGCTTCTGTTTTGTTAATCTTGTTGACTTTGATATGAATTTCGGTCACAGAAACGATGTTGATGGATATACAAACGCACTCAACGAATTCGACAGCTGGCTCGGAGCATTTTTACCGAAACTCCGTGACGATGATATTCTTATGATTACAGCAGATCACGGCTGTGACCCTGTAACTCCCTCTACTGACCATTCGAGAGAATATACTCCCCTTTTAATTTACGGGAAAGGAATTGAACCGAAAAATCTCGGCACAATAAACGGTTTTGACTCTATCGGAATAAAGATTATGGAAGAGCTTAATATTTTGTTATAGTATTTCGCTCGTTTTTGATTTTTACACAGTAAAAGGCAGCCGCCACAGCGACTGCCTTTAATAATTCTTCATTTTCAGCCGGTCTTTACATCAGAACCGTCAAATCCAAGCATAAATGTTTTACGGAAATCGGTCATATCTATTCTTGTGCGGGTTGTTGTAAGTCCGCCGGCAACATAGATACGTCCGCATTCGTCACAGGTATCGGTCTTAATCTGAACCGTCTGTGAAACGACCTTCTTTCCTTCGTTTTCAGCCTTGATGCTTTCTCTTCTTACGTGTTCCATTTCGTGGCCACGTACTCTGAAAGCTGCTGTACTGGGGTCCATCTTTGTAGCGGACTGGAAAGATACAGCGGAATCGTTCGAGTCGTCCTTATAACGCCTGTTTTTGCAGGTTTCACACTGGCACTCGGGACAATCCTTATCGAAGCCGTCAGCTTTATGCTTGCTGTGTTCAGCCGAATCAGCCTTATGTTCTTCTTCGGGGTGAACAAAACCATCTTCTTCTGCCTTCTTCGCCTTATCGGTTTCGGGCATTCCGAAAATCTTATGTTCCTCCTTAAGAGTTCCGTCCAGCTCGTATCGGCTTTCATTTTTACCTACGATCTGTTCATCCTTAAGACCCAATTTCTTTGCGTCCTCGGATACTCGGGGGTTTTGATTTGCTGTATTCTGATAGGCTGAAATGACAGAATTAGCCTGTAACTTACCTAAAGTCATTCAAAACCCTCCTTTTTTGTAAAGATTTTTTAAAGCACAAATAAAAATCTCAAAGCACAAAAGGTTATATAATAACCCTATGGTATAGTATATCACAACTTTCTATATTTTTCAAGTATTTTTAAAAAAAATTATCACATTTCCTTTTTGTCCTTTTTTTAGTACATTTAGTTTAATATAATCAAGATACAAAATAAAAAGAAAGGACACAAAAAATTATGACAGTATTAGCAATTATTTTTATCGCAACAAGCTGGTTTGCAACAGTATTTGTAATCGGAGAAGCTATGGAAAAGGCGGAGAAAAAGCTTAAATCGCTGAAGAAAGCTTCCGTTCGCCCCTCTGCCGACCTTAAAGGAAAGGTCGGACAGGGGGGCTCTGTCTTACCAGGAGCAGTATAAGCCTAAGCGAATAAATGTTGATTTGTTCATTTGTACCTCCTGTTGTGTCCGTTCCGTTCTCTGCCCGAAACGTCCGTTTGTTTTTGTCCGCCTCGTTCAACCGCCCAAGACGTCCTCGTGATATAAAAACAGCGCATACCCGAAGGCATACGCTGTGATTATTGAATTTTAGGCATAAAAATAGCACCCTTTGAAGAGTGCTTAAATATTAAATTTTGCATAAGAAAACCGCCTACGTGGGTAAGCGGTTTATAAAAGTTTTAAATCTTCTTCAACACAATCAAAAATAGGAAAAACACCGCCATAACCGTCAGAGCGTTTGCCTTTTACGTTGCTTTCAACAGTGATTTTTGTGTCACCTTTATTCTTTACAATATCGATTATTGTTCCTTCTACATTTTTGGATTTTATTAAAACCTTGTCATATAAATTGAACATTTAAATCAGTCCTCTCTATGCCCCGTTATAAGACGTGGTTTGCCGTTAGGGGCGTCTTTTCTCCATACGGTTCTGAATCTTTTCTTGCTTGTAATGCCTAAATCCATAAAGATGCTAAAATCCTCTGTTCCGTCTGAATTCTTCTTAACATCAGTTAGTTTAGAAGTGTCGAACTTTGATTCAATATCATCGAATAATCTTTCGTAATCACTTTCTTTATAACCGACATCAAAAAACTCATCAGCGTGTTTTGCACCCGGACTAAGTAAAAATTTCTTAATCTTATCTGGCGGAATTTCAAATTTCTCGCTTAATTTAATTATATCACTTTTATCGGTTTTGTCAACAGTTTTCTTCGCCTTAAACGCAAGTTTCCCGTCCGCTGTCTCCTCCAACCCGTCAAGCCATTCATCAAAAGTCATATCCTGTGGAACGTTATCGCCGAGAAACGTGTCCCATTCCTTATCCGTCTCCTATTGTATATAAAATCTCCTTTTGGCTTGACATAAAGAGTTTTATGTGGTATAATTCAATATATATTTAAAAGCGTTGATAAGAAATAGTAGGCTTTTTTGTGATTTCAGAGAAAGGGCGGTTGGTGTGAGCCTTTATTCGCTGAAAGCTGAACCCGTCTTTGAGCTGTGGCGGTGAATTTTAGTATTCGTCATCGGGTCTCTCCCGTTACAGAGAACTAAAGTGCAGAGTTTTCTCTGAATTTAGGTGGTAACACGGACTATCGGGATTTATCCCTGTTCGCCCTAAGCATTATGCTTGGGGCTTTTATATTTTAAGAAAGAAGGACTTTACTATGAAGCTTGAAAAACTCGTGGGCGACCGTTTTAAAGAACGCCCCTCCGACTGCCAGATCGACAGCCACGCAATTATGTTAAGAGGCGGTTATATGAAGTATGTTGCTAACGGCATCTTCTCCTCCTATATGCCTCTTAAGCGTACCACAAGAAAAATTGAAGCTATTATCCGTGATGAGATGGATAAAATCGACGGCCAGGAAGTTCAGTTCCCTGTTGTTATGCCTGCTTCTCTCTGGCAGGAATCGGGAAGATACGAAAGTATCGGAAGCGAGCTTCTCCGCTTCAGCGACCGCAACAAGAGCCCTCACGTTCTCGGTATGACTCACGAGGAAGCAGCGGTTCACCTTGTACGTGAATATGGACAGGGTTATACAAAATATCCTTTTATGATATACCAGATTCAGACTAAGTTCCGTGACGAAGCAAGACCGAGAGGCGGACTTATCCGTGTACGTGAATTTACTATGAAGGACGCTTACTCCTTCCACACTTCCCAGGAAGACCTTGAACAGTACTATGATAAGTGCCACAAGGCTTATGAAAATATTTTTGCAAGAGCAGGTGTTCCGGAAGTTATTTCTGTTCAGTCCGACTCCGGTATGATGGGCGGAAGCATTTCTCACGAATTTATGCTCCTTACTCCTATCGGTGAAGACAGCATTGCTATCTGTCCCGAATGTGGATACAGAGCAAATATGGAAGCTGCCGAAAGCATTATCAACAACACCAAGGACGCTGAATCGAAGGCTCTTGAACTCGTATATACACCCGATATCCATACAATCGAAGACGTATGTGAATTCCTTAAAACTCCTACAGACAAGAGCTGTAAGGCTGTTGTATATCAGAAGAATGCTGATGACTCCTACATCGTTGTATTCATCAGAGGCGACCTCGATGTTAACGAAACAAAGCTCAGAAACTACCTTGGTTTCGATATTCATCCCGCTGTTATTACTGAAGAAAGCGGTCTCTTTGCAGGTTATATCGGACCTGTAGGCATTACAGAAAACTGCCGTGTTCTCCTCGACAACTCTCTTAAGAACACAAACAATCTCTCCTGTGGCGGTAACAAGCCCGAATACCACTATATCGGACTTGATGTTGAACGTGACTGTCCCGATGCAGAATACAGTGACTTTGCGAAGATTGCTGAAGGCGGTATTTGTCCTTGCTGCGGAAAGCCCGCTATCAATATCTCAAGAGGTATTGAAGTTGGTAATATCTTCCAGCTCGGTACAAAGTACACAAAGTCTATGAATATGACATACCTCGACGCACAGGGTGAAAGCCACAACCCCATTATGGGCTGCTATGGTATCGGTGTAGGAAGACTTGCTGCTTCCGTATGCGAAGCAAAGCACGATGATTACGGTCCTATCTGGCCTATCTCCATCGCACCCTGGGAGGTTCATATCTGTGCAGTACGTGCTGATGATCCCGAAGTAAAGAAGACTGCTGATGAGCTTTATGAAACACTCACAGCTATGGGTATCGAAGTAATTTATGATGACAGAGCTAACGTAAGTGCAGGCGTAATGTTCTCTGACGCTGACTTACTCGGCTGTCCTGTAAGAGTAACGGTAAGCCCCCGTAACTTAAAGGAAAACTGCTGTGAAATAACAGCGAGAGACAAGAGCTTTGCTCATAAGCCCGCTGTTGCTGATACAGCTTCAAAGGTACAGGAAATTGTAAACGAGCTTAAGGCACAGCTTGCAGTAAAGTAATTAACATAAAACACGGTATTGATTTTTTCAATACCGTGTTTTTTTCATAATTATCACTTTCAGAGTGAAAAAAACTCTCTTAACGTGATATTGTATAATACGCTTTTTTATGTTAGAATACAAACAGAAAGAGGCCGATTTCAAATTTAATCATTTAAGGAGTTTAGTTATGAAGCTTTATATAGGTGAAACAATAAAAAGATTAAGAAAAGAAAAGGATATTACACAAGAAGAATTTTCCGAATTTATCGGTGTGTCCTGTCAATCCGTATCACGCTGGGAAAACGGGGCTTGTTATCCCGATATTGAACTTATACCTTTAATCGCCTCTTTTTTCGGCATCTCAACAGATAAGCTTTTAGGAATAGACGAGATTTCCGAAAAAGAAACAGTTGAAAAATACAAGTCGGAATTTCAGGAAAATATCAGCAAGGGCAATATTGAAGAATGCATAAAGATTTCCCGCAAAGCGGTTGCCGAATATCCGAATAACTACATATTACTGAATATGCTTATGTACGCTTTGTTTGTATCGGGAAGCGATGATGCGGATATTCCCGACTGGAAAGAAAATATGGAGAAGTACGATGATGAAATCATAGCTCTCGGCGAGCGTATCATAAAGTACTGCGATGATACAGAAATCAAACTCGAAGCTACAGCAAGGCTTGCATTTCAGCATTGTGAAATGGGGCGTAAAAGTATCGGACGCTCTATATATGAATCTATGCCTTCGATGGAATGGTGTAAGGAAAGAGTTATGTGGTGGGCGTTAGAGGAAAATGAAAAAATACCCCATCTCCGTAAAAGCATCAGAGACGCTTACAATCTGCTTGATGGATTTATATATCGGTTACAGAAAACTCTTACGCCTTCGGATGCGTTAAAGATTATCGAAAAAGAATATGAGCTCTGTGATATTATGTATGACAAGAAGTCTGTTTTTGGCTCCTGGGCTAACGCAAATACACATTTCAGACACGCAAAATGTCTTGCAGAATTAAACAGAGATAATGAAGCAATTGAACACATTAAAATATCCATACAAGCATCCGCCGAATTCGATAAACGTCCCGAAAAAACGGAAACAGAAAGCATTTTACTTGGAAAGCAGATAATCAACCGCACAGATTATGATACTGCAGATTCAAGACCGTAACAGGAAATACTCCTGAACAGCTGGTTACAGGACAAAGCCTTCGATAAAATAAGAGAAACAGATAAATATAAGGAAATAATAAAAAATTATATTAAGCTGTGACAATTTCATTGGTTCAATCGTCTTAAAGATAGCTGAGAGCTCAGAAGCTTTAATGAAAAGAGGCAGAAAGATGGAATCAGATAAGCTTGCAGATTACATAGCGAAATATCACGGAACGCTTTTCAGACTTGCATACAGCTACTTAAAAAACAGCCACGATTCCGAAGATATTACACAAGAGGCTTTTTTACGGCTTTACTGCTCAGAAATACATTTTGAGACAGAAGAAAACGCAAAAGCGTGGCTTATTCGTGTTACAATAAATCTATGTAAGGACGCACTTAAATCTGTATGGTTCAAAGGAAGAAGCGAATTATCCGATAATATCCCATACGAAAACAAAAGCGAAAGTGTTATAATGGATTGTATAAGAAGGCTTAAGCCCGAATACAGAGGAATAATACTGCTTTATTACTACGAAGGATATTCTACAAAGGAAATAGCTGAAATATGCAGAATTTCCCGTACCTTAGCAACTACCCGTCTTTCCCGTGCCAGGAAGAAACTTAAAAATCTGCTCTTAAAGGAGGGTTACTATGAAAAATGAAATAGTGAGCCTTTTCGATAAGGTAAAACCAATCCGGAGCGACGATGAGATTCTAAAAGGAGTTCTCAGAAAGGCGGAAGCAATGAAAAACACAAAAACAAAAGTAAAAATCAATAAACCGATAGCCGCAGTCTGTGCAGCAATTGCCGCTGCAACGATTGGCGTAACAGGTGCGGCAGCGGCAGGAATTATTCGTTTTGATAAAACTTTCGGCAGGCAGATTCGTGCGGAAAGCGAAGAACTCGGCGAAGAGCTTATAAGCGTAAACGAAGACTTCAGATACAGCGTATCAAATGACAATTACACAATCGAACTCAAAGGCGTTACAGGTTCATCATCGGAAATAATCGCAAATCTTGAATTCAAAAGAGTTGACGGAAAGCCTGTTATTGATGATTTTATAAACGAGTATAAGCAAGAGGAAAATATATCTTCGGTTGATAGTGTAAAATGCGTTGATAAGGTGGGCTATAACCGATATTCGATAAACGAAAGCGGAAATATAGACATAGATCTGAATTTCTGTGCTATTTCCCCTATTTCGGGCGAGGTTCTTACCGCAAATGGTTTTGGGTTCTATCCTTCTGAAACGTTCTTAAATTATATAATAGATAATAATATACCGATAGAAAGCGTTGCTGAAACAGATACAAGCTCAATCATATATCTCCCCGTTGAATGGTCATTCAGCTTCCGGTATTTCCCTACCGAAAAGGCACTTATAGAGATAGAAGCAAATGAACTGAATACTATTGTAAATCTAAATGCTACAACATATACCGATGACAGCGAAGAAGATTTCACAAGTGAGTTTACATTAGACAAGATAAAACTTACAGCAACAAGAGGATATCTTACGCTTACCTCAGAAGCATCGGATTATATAAGCTACGGAATAACCGCCGATAACAAAAACGATATTCGCTTTATAAGAAAAGACGGAACAGAAGTACTTGCTTTTATTGCTTATTCAAGCACATCGGCAAACGGCAATGTCGAATGCGGAATTTTATATTCAAGCGAACCCCTGACCTTTGATGAAAACGGCTATGTAATGCCAAAAATAATTGCAGCGGATATATCAGAAATCGAAGCTGTAGAAATTAACGGACAAATCATCACCTTATAAAAAACCCCTGTCAGTTTCAAAGCTGACAGGGATTTTATTATAATTCGCTTGCTAACGCTTCCATTTCATCAAGAAGCTCGCCGAAGAGCTTTAATGCGTCAGAAACGACCTTCGGGTCGGTCATATCTACTCCTGCACCCTTCAATAAATCAACAGGCGTCTTAGAATTTCCGCCCTTTAAGAAACCGAGGTAATCATTCACCTCTGTTTCACCGCCGTTCAATACACGCTGTGAAAGTGCGATTGCGGCAGAGAAGCCTGTTGCATACTGATATACATAGTAATTGTAATAGAAATGGGGGATTCTTGCCCATTCGTAATTTATTTCGTCATCGTGAGTGATACCATCACCGAAATAAAGCTTATTGAGGTCTCCGTAAAGACCGCAAAGAAAGTCGGAAGTTATAGCTTCTCCCCTTGCCTGTGCTTCGTTTATCTTAAGCTCAAATTCCGCAAACATAGTCTGGCGGTAAAGTGTGGTTCTGAACTGTTCGAGGAAATAATTGATAAGATATGCTTTCTGCTTCTTATCTGTTGTTGTTTTAAGAAGATACTGCATAAGAAGAGATTCGTTAAAGGTTGATGCAACCTCGGCAACGAAAATCTCATAGTCAGAATAAACAGTAGGCTGGTTTTCATTAGAGTAGTAGGAATGAAGAGCGTGACCCATTTCGTGGGCAATTGTAAAAGCAGACTGTAAATCATCGGTATGATTAAGAAGCACGTAAGGATGAACGCCTGCTCCTGCTGAATAAGCACCGCTGCACTTGCCTTCGTTTTCATATACGTCTATCCAACCGCCTGCAAAGCCCTTTTTCATAAGCTCTACATAGCTTTCACCGAGAGGCTTTACTGCCTCAAGAACCATATCTCTTGCTTCCTCGTAGGTTATTTTCATTTCAACATCGCTAACCATAGGAGCATAAAGGTCATAGTAATGAAGCTCATCAACGCCTAAAAGCTTTTTTCTTAACTCAACATATCTATACATCTTATCCATATTTGCGTGAACTGCTTCAATAAGGCTGTGATATACGCTCTGAGGAACCTCTGTGCTGTCAAGTGCCGCTTCGAGAGTGTTTTCGTATTTTCTCACATTTGCATTGAATGACAAAGTTTTTAAATGTCCGGAAAGAATAGAAGTATATGTGTTTTCAAAGCTCTTATATGTGTGATAGAGGTTTTCGAATGCAGATTTTCTTAAAACACGGTTTTCGCCCTGCATAAGAGGAATATAGCTTCCGTGGGTAACCTGGTGTGTCTTACCATCCTTATCTACTGCATCCGGGAACTTTATATCCGCATTATCAAGCATAGAAAAAACAGTTGAGGGAGTGTTCTTCATCTCGCCTGTCATTGCGAGTATTCTTTCTTCTTCCGGAGAAAGAATATGCTCACGGCGTTTGAAGATTCTGTCGAGAGAGAGTCTGTAAAGCTCTAAACCGCTTTCTTCTTTATAAAAAGCTTCCATTTTTTCTTCCGGAACAGAAAGAATTTCGGGAACAGCAAAGGCAGCGGCACTGCTTATATTCGTAAGAAGAGATTCTACTCGCTCGCAATAGCCGGAGTAAAGGCTTACTCTTGTATCCTCATCACTTTTTCTGTTTGAATAATGGATAAGGTCACGAGCAATTTCTGTTATTTCGTCATCAAGCTTAAGATAACCGAGCATATCGGATGCTGAAACAGAAATCTTGCCTTTATACGCTGAAAGCATATCCGGGTATTTCCCTGCATCATCAAGCGCCTTCTCGAAAGCTTCATCATTTTCGTATAAATCCTCAAGTTTCCACTTGTATTCAGCGGAAACCTCGCTTCTCTGAGGTATTTTCTTTTCGGACATAATTTATAGTTCCTTTCTTTTATCTTATGTAGCTGAACTTAATCTTATCTTCCTTTTCCGGAACAGGAATCTTACTTTCAGCCTGCATTTTAAGAAGATATGACATATTTTTTCCGATAGTTCTTGCAATCTGGATACCTTCGAGGTCCTGCTCTGCTTCGCCCTTGCCTGCACCGTGTACTCCGGGCCAGTAATTTGTAGGAGTTATGAGCATTTCAGAGAAGGTAAAGAAATTATAGATAGTCTGGTATGTGTGTGTAACACCGCTTCTTCTGAGGGCAGTTATTGCAGCACAGGGCTTAAAACGCATTTTGCTGCTATGAACGTAGAAAAAGCGGTCGAGGAACGATTTCAACGTTCCGTTTATGCCTGCATAATACACAGGAGAGCCGACTATAATACCATCAGCCGAAGCAACCTTTTCTGCAATCTCATTAAAACCGTCGTTATCAAATGCACACTTACCGATTTTTGCACAGGCATCGCAAGCTCTGCAGCCTGTAATACCGAGAGAGCCGACATTTACGATTTCGGTTTCGATACCCTCGGAATTAAGTACATCACAGGCGGTTTTCAATGCACAGTAAGTATTTCCATCCTTACGGGGACTTCCGTTTATTGCTACTACTTTCATATAAAATTTCCTTTCTTAGTTAAAATATTCATTGTATTATATTATACAACAAAAGGACAGTTTTGTAAACCGTCCTTTTTTAAATTTAAATAAATTAAATTGTCGATTATTATTCGGTAATCTTTAATAATTCATAATCTATCGTATAAGGGAAACGTTCAATCCATTCAGCGTATGCTTCCTGCTGGAGACGTGTACCCTCTGTGTATTCGAGATATCCTCTCATATCCGCTCTTATTGCAGCGAGTTCCTCATCGGTAACAGAGTCGTCGCCGACATACTTTATAATATGAATGCCGAAATCGCTTAATGCAGGTTCAGATACGCCGCCTATTTCATCAATAGAAAATACAGCTTCGGTAAACTCGGTTACATAAAGCTCAGAACCGACAATTACAGAATAAGGTTCATCAGCACCGTCGTCGTTATATGTAGCCTGTAAGGTATCGAAATCCTCGCCGTTATTGATAAGAGCAACGATATTTTCAACCTTTTCCTTCATTTCATCATTATAGGCTTCATTACGAAGACGGTCAGCCTCTTCGTTATTCCCTGACATACGTGCTTGTGAAATTGCGTTCATAGTTTCGGAATCAAAAGCAACAAGAATCTGGTCAGCAAAACGTGTTCCTTCGGGAACATACATCATACTCAATGTCTTATCAGATTCAAAGGAACGCTTGCTTTCTGCATATAATTCCTTCGCATAACCGACATATTCTTCAAACATAGCGTCAATATCTTCTTCGGTAACTTCCATATCCTTTATAAGATAAGCCCCGAGCTTATCCTGGATAAAGCTGCTCTTTTCCCAGGTTTCAAAAATAAAACTGTCAATCTCCGCTCTGTTTAAATCCACCTCAAGAAGTTCAGCGGCACGGACAGTAATTTCCGCTGCAGTAGCGTCATCACCAAGTTCGGAAGCCGCATAGGCAGTGTAGTTGGAAATAAATTTCTGTTTTGTTGCTTCAGCGTTTTCCTTTATCTGTGCGACCTCTTCCTCTGTGAGAGAAGACTCTCCGCATCCTAATTCTTCCGCTACCTCGAAAACAATTCTTTCAAAGGTTATGTATGTTATAACATCATCACGGTACTGTTCACAAGATGCCTTATATTCTTCGCTCATATCATCAGCAATGTTATTGGATATAAGGTAATAAAGATATTCGCTGTAAAATTCGCCGAAGGTTACATCGAATTTTCCCGAGTCATTTCCTTCTACGTACGCAATTATCTTATTGCGGTCGATATCCTTCCAGGTTTCAAAGGTGTTTGCGTCAATAGTTAAAAAATCAGATGCACTGCCTTCGGCAGCTTCTGTTGAAACTTGCGTTGTTGTTACAGCTTCGGTTGTCGTCCCTGCTGTTGTTTCAGATGTTGTTCCTGTTTCTTCGGCTTTGGAACAGCCTGTGGCAACAGAAATTAAAATCATTGCCGCCAGAACAGCGGATATTTTCTTCTTCATTTTTTGTTTTTCCTTTCTTTTATCTTATAAAAACAATATTCCTATTATACACAACTGCTATTATATCATAGTAATATGAAAAAATCAAAACATTTTTTAAAAAAATATGTGTTTTTTTAAAAAAAAGCTGTATTTTTTTAAAAAAGTGTGTTATAATAAAGAGAATAAGAATTTATAACCGAAAGGATTGGTATAAATGAAAAAATTTAAGAAATGGATTTCTCTTATTTTAACAACATCAATGCTTCTTACCTTATCGGGCTGTGACAAGGAAGGCGAAGGCGAAACGACCGAAGACCCCGCCCTTACCGCTGTTACAGATGAAAGCGGTAATCCTGTTACTGATGAAGAGGGTAATATGATTCCCGAAGAGGCTGAACCCGAAAAGGTTTATAAAGTAGGCTTTATTTATAGCAATGAAGTAAGCGACGGTTCTACCAATGCTGTTTTCGAAAACGCAAGAGAACAGATTGAGAAGACTCTCGCTATCGAAACCTGTTACCTCGAAAATGTACTTGTTTCCGAAATACCTGCCGCTGTAAGAGAATTACAGGATAACGGCTGTAATATCATAGTTTCCTGCAGCACCCGTTTCTCAAACTCCATAACAAAAGAATCACAGGCTTCGGCTGATACACATTACATAAACTTCGGCAGCGATACAAGCAACGCAAATATGTCTTCCTTCGGCGGAGAGCTTTACCAGACCGCAAATATATGCGGTATTGCAGGAGCATATAATACAGAAACAAACGTACTCGGTATTGTTGCTGACCCAAGCTCATACAATGTTTACGGAATTGTCGATTCCTATGTTCTTGGTGCAAAGGAAATCTGGGGAGCACAGACAGATGTACGTCTCAACTGGGTATGGTCAACAGACGAAGCACAGGTAAAGGCTTCCGTTGATGACCTTGTAGGCCAGGGAGCTGATGTCATTATGTGCTACACAGAAAGCGATATTGCCGCTAAGTACTGTGAGGAAATCGGCGTTAAGGTTATCGCTAACTCCTGTAACCTTCCCGAAATTGCTCCCGAACAGTATATAACAGGCTTCTTCTTCAATGCATCAACGTTTATCGTTGATACAGTTCGTGCTATAAAGGCAGACAACTTCGTTTCTACCGTTCATAGCGGCGGTATTGCGGCAGGTACTGCCAGACTTATTGATTTCTCGCCTAACTCAAGAGAAGGTACAGAAACTATTGCATCGAAGCTTTATGAATATGTAAAAAGCGGACAGGCTCATCCCTTCACAGGAGAAATAAAGAACCGCGACTATAAAATAATGGTTGAAAAAGGTCAGCAGCTCGGCTTCTCCTCTATCCGTGATATAGACTGGCTCGTTCTCGGCGTTACAAAGGTTTCTGATTTCACTAAAGTAATTGAGAACCCTACGCCCAGCGATATGGTTATAAAAGAATAATGAGACGACCTTATGTATGCTTCTTCGGCGATGAAGATAAATGCCGCAATATAATGAATCGTTTTAACGCTGTTGAAGCCGTTTACATAACCCGTAACGCTGATATAAGCAAAGCAGTAAAGAAAAGACCTGCATTAATGTTCGCTATCGCTCAGAAGGGGCAGAATATGCATTCAGATTATTATATGAATGCTCTCACGCTTTCTTTTAAGCACAAGACTCCTGTATTCACTGTTTGTTCCGCTGACCAGTTCTTTACATTTAAAAACACCTCGGAAGGAGCTATCGTTTACCGTACTTCTTTAACAGGCATAAGCAGTGCGTTACGTGAAATGATAAAGTTCTTTGAACAGCATCGGAATGCCGAGTTTATGCTCATAAAATCTGTTTTTACTCCTGTAACGGTTATTTCTGATAACGCTATTCTTTCTGCATACGCTGAAAACAAGATATGCCCTGTAAAAGGAACAAATAACCGTCTTGTCATTGTTTCGCCGGATTCCGATCCGGATAACTGCTTTACAATTAACAACAATTCACGCTCATTTATTATAACTGCAAACAAGGACGGCTCTGTGCCGATTTCTTTCCGTCGGATTTATACAAGAACGAAGAATAAAAATCATTCCTGTATTTACCTCACAGCAACAAAGGACAGCATCAGACCCGAAAAATATGCTGTAATCCATACGGATATATTTAATGAAAATGATACTATTGAACGTGAGCTACGCAAGAAACGAAAATCCGGTATGACACAGGTTCGTCTTATGACAGATAAAAAAGAGAAAGAATAAATTTAACCGCTGTATAATCAAAATACAGCGGTTTTTATTTTACATATTATTAAGAACATCATCGTGGTTAAATAGCGGTATAGCTCCGTCACGAAGCATTTCCACAACACCGATATATTTTGAATCAAATATATCGGGAGGCGGAACACAATATACATCCCTGCCCTCTTGTACCGCTAATCTTGCAGTTATAAGAGAACCGCTTATTTCATCGGCCTGGAAAACAATAGTTCCGCCGGAAAGGCCTGCCATAATGCGGTTGCGGATTTCAAAATATTCAACCGTAGGACTCGTATTCGGTAAAAGTTCAGATATATACGCTCCGCCGTTATTTATTATATCATTGCGAAGAAACCTGCTGTTACGGGGATATTCATAAAACATTCCGCAAGCAAGAACCCCGACGGTAGGGTTATTATTGTTTATACAGGCTGAATGTGCAACGTTATCTACTCCGTTTGCCATACCGCTTACAAGAGTTATACCTGCTGATGATAAATCAGTACATACACGGCGTGCAAGCTTTTTAATATATTCTGTTATCTCTCTTGCGCCTACAGCGGTTATACAAGGACGATTAAGACAATCGAGATCTCCTTTATAAAACAAAAGAGACGGAGGATTATAAATCTCACGAAGCAGACGAGGATAGTCCTTATCGTATATGCTTACGAGTTTTATACCTCTTTTAATACAGCTTTCATAGAGCTTATCTATATTCCTGTAGGAAGCGAATTCAGCCTTCTTCTTAATCTCATCATCAAGAAAATCGCACTCACCACTGTCTATTGCTTCACAGGCACCGATTGCGTCTCCGTAATAATCAAGATATTTATGTATAACAGGATTTGCTGCACCAAAAATCTGCACAAGACGCATAAGTGATCTGTACATATCTTTTTATCCTTTCAAGAATGCTGTCAGATAAGCGTTTTAAGATATGCCGTAAGCTTTTCAGCAGCCTTACCGTGTGTTTTTGCAGTAGGATGATAATTTGCGGCATAGCCGTCTTCAAGAAGCTGGACATCGAAACGGAATGTGGAAATATTGTTATCGCCTGTTTCCTTGCTGTACTCAGCAGCAGCCTTTTCAACATAAGGGCAGAGTCTGTCAGTCATAATACCGAGAGAACATACAATCTTTGCCTCAGGATTGTTCCTGCGTACTGTTTTTAAGAACTCAACATACTTTTCGCAATACTCAGCACGTCTTTCTTCGTCTTCAAGACAGTAGCTGTCATCGTTTGTTCCGAGATTTATAAGGATAAGGTCAGGCTGACGTACAGAAAAGTCCCACTTTATATCCTGTGGCTTTACTGAACCGAAATCGCCGATAGTATATGCAGGGTTTTCGTAATAAGGCGGGAGAAGCTCCTTAGCATTCTTTACTCCGTCTCCTGTATAACCGGAAATAATACCGTATCCGCTGTAGGAAACCATACTATAATCAACATCAAGAGCCTTTGCGGTACGATAAGCGTAAGCACGGGTAACGTCTTCTGTTGCAGTAAGGAAATTATGGTTTTCGTCTTCATCGTCAATACCATAACCACAGGTTATTGAGTCGCCGATAAATTCAATGAAAACAGGCTTATTGGCTGTAGGAGATATTTCACCGCAAACAGCTATTTCATCAATGGAAAGTGCAGACATTGCCGCTTCAGAAAGCTTTACAACAGTTACAACCGCACTTGTTTCCTCTTCGCTTTCAATAATTGTAAATGTCTTTCCATCGTCACGGATAAGCTCGTCAATAATACGTTCACCGTTTACGTAAAAAGCAATACGTGCCTTATCCTTTTCGCATTCGGGGTCTGTATTCTTACCGATACTGTCGCTTCCGATTTTTATTTCACACTTTGTGCCTTTAAAATTAAACTCAACGCCAGACCCGGAAAGCCCGCACCAGAGCTTTTCACCGTCAAAGTATGTTCTGCCGATTAATTTTACGTTTTCCTTTGTTGCCTTTAATACGTTCATAAATACCCCTTTATAGTCATATAAGAATTTTTTTACATTATATCATACCATTAATCAAAAGTCAATCAAACGCAACAGAAAAGCCGTTCCGCATATATTACGGAACGGCTGTGGTTTATTTTATTCAATATAGCTTTCGATAATTCTTACTATCATATCGTTGAGCTTCTCAACCTGGTAATAACCGATAGTAGGTTCTAAGTGGCTGCCGCCTACGCCGCTATGGTCAGTAAGGAAGGTGTATGTTCCGCCTGTTGCAACCGCAAAGCTACGGCAAAGGTACTCAGTTTCGGTATCAACACCGCTGGACGCTACGGGAATAATTCTTATGCCTTCTGCAGAAGCGGCAGTTATGGTTGAAGTAAGGACATCGGAATTATTGCTTGTACAATGAGGCGGTGCGTCAAGTACAAGGAACATAAGCTTTGTATTATTATCATCCCACTTATGATTATATACAGCATCAGAAAGTGCCTCTTCAACAGCTTCCTCGTAATCTCCGCCGCCGCTTGCGTACTGGTTATTCAAATCACGTACCGCACTGCTTATATTATCGGTAAATTCAAAGGAGCGTACTACATAGTCATCATCAACGTCACGATAGAAATTAACGCTTAAACGAACAGGAATATTATTTTTTGATACAACACGGTCAACGATATTTGTAAGCTCGGTCTGGAGATAAGAAAGCTCATCACCCATTGAACCTGTTGTATCTATAACAAACATAAGGTCAAGACCTTTTACCGAAGACTGTGACTGAACCTCGAGAGCTATTTCTCCGCCCTGTGAATATTCAGCTTCGGCAAGAACCGAACCGTTATACTCAGCTACTACTTTTGTAGGCTGGTACTGGTTATTGTTATCAAAGCCAGAAAACAGATACGCCGCACCGCTATTGTCTGTTACGGATTCCCAGATAACAGTATTGCCCGAAAGAAGCTTTACAGTAATATTTTCAGCAGGCTGCTGGTTACTTGTAACAGTAACTGCAACACGGTTCAATGTATTAAGATTCCAGCGTGTCGGGATATAGCTCCATTCGTCCTGGCGGTTTGTAAGAAGATTAGTCCAGAAATCATAATTCTTGTTATCGCACCATTCACCGCTTGTGAGTAAACCGGCGTGAGCCTGGTTCTGTGTTGAAATATGAGGCTCAATATAAAATTCTTCTTCAGTCTTATAGTCTCCGACAGCAATAGTATCTTCGGCTGCATAATCTCCTCCGCTTGCGGAACCGTCGGAAACCGATTCAAAGGAATCTGCCGCACCGCCGACCGCATCATCCACAGCAGGTGCCTCAGCATAGCCTTCTTCCGCCTTTAATCCTCCGCCAAAAGCACCGCCGTCAGCAGCCGCTGCTGTACCGGCAGATCTTTCAGAATTGCTTTCGCCACAGGATGTTAATAACAATGCCGCACAGATAGTTAATATACAGGATAAACGTTTAAATTTCATAATAAACCTTTCCTTTCTTTAAAATAACATTTCATAGCACTATGTTTACTGTATTAGCAGGCTAAATTACTGCCTTTGATAATAAAACCTCGCAAAAAAGAAAAAAGTTGCAAAATAATGCAACTTTTTCCGAAATATTTCAATAGCTGTCTCTTCCCTCGAGACTTTCATCGTTTTCTATCCATTCCTGTACATCTATAATACGGTATTCGTTCTTGTTTTCCCTTACAATAACCTTTTCTATACCAGCATTAAGAATCTGACGCTTACACATAGAGCAAGGCTCAACGTTTCCTACCTGTTCGCCTGTCTTAGCATCGTGGCAGGCGAGATAAATAGTTGAACCTATCATATCACTTCTCGACGCACCGATAATAGCATTTGCTTCAGCGTGTACAGAACGGCAAAGCTCGTATCTTTCACCTCTCGGAATAGAAAGCTTTTCACGGACACAGCCTACATCACAGCAGTTTTTTCTTCCTCGGGGAGCACCGTTATAGCCTGTAGAAATAATCTGGTCATTCTTTACAATAATGGCACCGAACTGACGTCTTAAACAAGTGCTTCTCTCGCATACTGCTTCGGCTATATCAAGATAATAATTTATCTTATCACGTCTTTCCATAATATGTATTCCTCCGACAAAAATTACTATATACTATTAAAACATATTACGCCGTTTTTGTCAACCGAATAAGCGTTATTTTAATATTTTGGAAAATTATCGGGGAAAACTATTGACTTTTATTTTCCCATTTGGTATAATATATAGGCAGTTGAACGCGGATATGGTGGAATGGCAGACACGTCGGCTTCAGGTGCCGATGGTAGCAATACCGTGCAGGTTCAAGTCCTGTTATCCGCACCATTCGCATAGTGTTCTTCTGTTAATATATCGAGATGTGGCTCAGTTTGGTAGCATTTTTCTTGACCGTTGCCTGTGGCAAATCAAGGGAAAGAAAAATGGTGCAGCGGTCGAAATTATGTGACGTAAGGAACAAATAATTTCGGGAACCGCAAATGTAAGCTGCGTAGCAGTGCTCTGAACCCTGTCTCGGATAATAAAGCTTAATATATAAAATCTATATCGAGATGTGGCTCAGTTTGGTAGAGCGCTGCGTTCGGGACGCAGAGGCCGTGGGTTCGAATCCCGTCATCTCGACCATAAATAGAACACCGACCACGCGATTTATGTGGTCGGTGTTTTTTCATTATCAAAAAGAAAACGCATATTACTATATTTCAATTACCGATGTAGCAATCTTCCTCTGGAATGCGATATCGTGTTCCACGAAAATCATTGTCGGCTTGAATTCGTCAATAAGCTCTTCAATCTGTATTCTCGAATTAATATCAATAAAATTTAGCGGTTCATCCCATACATAAAGATGGGCTGGAGTGCTTAAGCTCGAAGCAATAAGAACTTTTTTCTTCTGCCCTCCGCTGTAATTTTCAATACGCTTGCTTAGCTGTTCCGCCGAAAAACCAAGCTTACAGAGTATAGCTCTGAATAAATTTTCGTCAATCCCCGCCGAAGACGCAAACTCAGATAATGTTCCAGAAAGATGAGAAAAATCCTGGCTTACATAAGATATTACAAGACGACTTCCTAACGAAATATTACCGCTATGCGGAATATCATAACCACAGATAAGCTTTAATATGCTGGATTTTCCCGAGCCGTTTCTTCCCTTGATAAGAATTCTTTCTCCCGAATTTACAGAAAAAGAAACATTTTCACAAACATTACGGCTTCCGTAATTAATCGTAAGGTTTTCAGCATACATCAAGGTTTTACTATGATAAGCGAGAGACGGTATCTTAAGCGAAAGCTTATACTCGATATTTTTCAGGAGATTTGATTTTTCGGCAATATCGGCCTCAATTCTCGTTTCGATTGCCTTTGAACGGCTCATAAGCTTCTTGCTTTTTGCACCAAGATACGAACGTCTCGAAATAGATTTTTCGGTATTCTTCGGGTCAAAGCCTATCTTTTCCCTTTCGATACAGTTCGAATGCTCAGCAGCCGATTTAGCCGCTTTTTCAAGCCCTTTTATCTCTCTTTTAAGCTTTTCGTTCTGTATAGCCTCAAAATTATCACGGTTTTCCTTATTAACCTCCCAGCTTGAATAATTGCCCTTTTCAATAACAATATCAGCACGATTAATGGATAAAATATGGTCAATACAGCTGTCAAGAAAAACACGGTCGTGGGAAACGAGTATAATACCTTTCTTACGGTTAAGATACTTACCTACCGTTATTCTTCCGTCTGCATCAAGATGGTTAGTCGGTTCGTCAATAAGAAGAAAGCTGTTCTCCTTAAGAAAAAGCACCGCAAGCATAACCTTTGTTCTCTCGCCGTTAGACAATGTGTTGAATGGACGATAAAGAACATCGGCTTCAACATTAAGCAGATTTAACTCACGCATAAGCTCCCAATGTTCAAAAGTCGGACAGATTTTTTCGCATATATCGATTGTAATCTCATTATCATCCTCAATTTCAAAGGGAAAGTACTCGAAATTTACAGAAGATGATATATTGCCTCTGTATTCGAGACCGCCCATAAGGAGCTTCAGAAAAGTAGTCTTTCCCCGTCCGTTTCTTCCCGTAAATCCAAGCTTCCAATCAGTATCTATCCTGAAACATACGTTTTCAAAAATATTATCATAACTTCCGTCATAAGCGAAAGTAAGATTTTCAACATTTATCATTGACATAAAGCATTACCTCCTTAAAATAAAAACAGCCGCAGGAATACTGCGGCATAGAAAATGGAGGCACAGAAAACACGGTTCTGTACATCAATCTATAACAATGAAAATCCGCAAAAATTCCTGCACGGCACAGCAAACAAGACGGTATAAACCGCCAATAGCTATTGCCGAAAAATAATCATCAGGAATTTTTACGCATCTTTTCACCTCAAATCAAATTTAATGCAATCATATTATCACAAAAAAGTATTATTGTCAACATATTTTTTAAAATTAATTCAAATAAAAATAATAATTTTAAAAAAAGACTTGACTTTCGGATAAAATTATGGTAATATATATAGGTAATTTGAGACATCGGATATGGAGAGGTGTCCGAGTGGTTTAAGGAGCTGGTCTTGAAAACCAGTGATCCCGCAAGGGACCGTGGGTTCGAATCCCACCCTCTCCGCCAAATATTTTTTTACCAACACTTGCAGAAATACCCAAGTGGTGAAGGGGCTCCCCTGCTAAGGGAGTAGGTCGGGAAACCGGCGCGAGGGTTCAAATCCCTCTTTCTGCGCCAGCAAAACACCTTGTACGTTTGTACAAGGTGTTTTTGTTTATTTATGTTTTATCAGATAAAGGCACACGAAAATTCACCGTGTGCCTGTATTTTTATATAAGAATATAAAGCCCAGCGGCTGATTTTGAATAATCCTCGGGCTGTGCTAATGCCTTGTCCCAACCGTAACGGAACAGTGTGTCTGTCCGTTGGAAAAACACCGACATATCCCAGTGAATAAAGTTGCTCATTAAATCCTTACGTACATAAGGCAGGAGAATTTTCTCAACACCTTCACTTACCTTGTCGGCAAATTCTTCTGCAAGCGACTTTACTTCAGCGTATATAAGGTCGCAGATTTCATTGAAAACTTCACGTCTTATAATCGGAAGCTGAACAATAAGCTTATCATCTTCCTTTTTTAACAAACCGTTTTTAAGAAAATCAGCTGCCATAACCTCCTCGTGAACAGACAGATTTTTACGGGGATTTTCCGATAATGCAATAAGCAGAGAAATATTGTTTCCGTCAACCCACCTGTCACGGCCTCTGCGCCAGTCGTTTTCGTCATCGCAGTCATTAGGAAAGGGCTCGAATTCATAATTGTTTATAAATTCAATTTTGCCATACTCTGATGTTGTAAAATCCTGGTGCAGACATGACCAGCCATGGTCTTTAAGCTTTTCCCATACAGAGTTATCGAAGCTTTCGTCAGCGAGAGTATATTCCATTGTTAATCGGTATTCTCTTTCCACTTCATTCTTTATGCCATATTTCTTCGCATAATGATATTTTCCGTGATTACCGAAGGAGTAGCTTGCTAAAACGTATAAAAGCCATAACAGATAGCCGTAATCAAAATCATTTCCGTAAAAATCGAGAGCCGTGATTTTATCCTTTAGATTAAAAAGAATGTTGCTGATTTTTTCCGCATATCCGTCATCATGGAAAATGTCGCAGACTAAAATTCTTGCTTCAATGTGCTTCTGGCGTGGGAAAACGCAGTGGTTTGCAATATACTTGCCCTTTGCAGGTGAAACAAGTAGGTTTATACCTGTCATTTTTTCAATAATTTCTTCAAGATAAAGGGGTGCTACTCCCATCTCGTCTGCAATTTCATTTACTGTTTTTGCATCGCTTCGGCAGATAACCATAATCTGCGGACAGATTTTAGAGCTATTCATAAGAAGCGCTGCCTTTCTTGCAGAATGACCTAAGAACCAGTCTACATCAGCAGGTGCATAAGCAGTTTTACCTATATTATTCATATTTTGAAACCTCTCTTTCAGATTTTTCTTTGCGTCAAACAAACGGCGTTTTACGGTTCCCTCGGGAATATCCAGTTCATCTGCAATTTGTCTGACCGTCTGCTCTTTCAGGTAAAAGCGTATAATGATTTCACGGTGAATTGAAGCAAGCCTTGACAGAGAGAAATTAAGCTGAGATATATCCTCTGCGGCGATAATGCTTTCAATGGGCTGTGGTATTTCCGCCGCCATACCGCCTGCGGTTTCGAGGGGTAAGGCAGAATTCTGCTTACTTGCGATATAGTCCGCATATTTGTTACGTGCCATTTTCCAGTACCAAGAAACAAAGCTTACAAATTCCTTTCCGCTTGCAATAACACGCAGGGCTTCATACAGAATATCCTGCGACAAGTCCTTTGCGGCTTCGGTATCGGAAATTCGCTTTACGCAGAACAGATATGTAGCTTCAATCAGTTCATTTGTGATAAATTCATTCATAGTTTTTACCTCTTGCAAATCGATTTACGCTTAATAAGTCTGAAAATCTGTAAAAAGGTTCGGTAATTTCATAATAATATTTTTTTAAAATTATGTCAATAAAAAACAACTTGGCCTTATCATCTGCAAATTAATAAAATATAAAAAAGCGGTACTCCGTACGAAGTACCGCATTCCTTATGTATGAAAAAAAATTAAAGCTCCTTAATAATTTCGCCCATCATACCGGGAGCTGCACAGATAGCGTTGGATTCGTCTGTATCAATGTGCATAGCATCAGCGAAGTTTTCGCTTACTCTTACAACAACATCGCCGAGAACTGCTGTTCTGCCGTTTGTTTCAGCCTTAACCCATACAACATCCTTGTTCTTTAAGCCGAGCTTTTCAGCTGTTTCGGGAATCATATGGATGTGACGCTGTGCTACGATAACGCCTTCGCTTATTTCAATTTCACCAGCAGGTCCGATAATCTTGCATCCGGGTGTACCAGCGATATCGCCGGATTCTCTGATAACAACGGGAACGCCGATAGAACGTGCGTCTGTTGCGGAAAGTTCAACCTGTGTTGCAGGACGTACAGGTCCTAAAATAGATACGTTTGCAAGCTGCTTCTTAGGTCCTACGATTGTAACTCTTTCTTCACATGCGTACTGACCAGGCTGGGAAAGGTCCTTCTTCTTTGTGAGTTCTGCACCCTTTCCGAATAATACTTCAAGAGCTTCTGCACTTACGTGGATGTGACGTGCAGATGTTTCGATTAAAATTTTGTTAGACATTGTTTTAAACCTCCATGTCCAGATTATATTACCATATAATTATACAACTAAATGCTGTAAAAATCAAGCACATTTTAGGATATTTTGTAAATTCGGATATTAATTTCAGATAAGTCCTGTAAAAGACTGGAAAACGAAGCCTATTACCATAAGTATCGCTATAACAAGAGCCCCGATTCTGAAAAATCCCGAAAGCTTTTCTCTGTCCTTATTTTTCATAAAAAACCTCTTACACATTATTTACGCCGTACAAAAATAAGCGTTTTGCTTACCCTGTGCGGCGTTAATTATTAATTACTCGGAACAAAGTAGTAGATCTTTTCATCCGCATAGGAATAGTCAAGCTCGTCACGTGCGATTTCTTCGATATAATCAAGACGGTATTCTGTACTTGAATATCTTCGAAGCTGTTCATTTTCTGTCTTAACCTGTACAAGCTTGCTAGAAAGCTCTTCGTATTCCGCTGTTTTCTGAGCTATTTCTACCTGTGTAGATACGAATACTACTACCGCATAAATAAATACCATGGTGGTAATTAACATAAATAAGAAAGAACGTCTATGCTTTTTTTCGGACTTTTGCTTTAACGACATTTCTTTCTTCACCACCATTCGAATATAATTTTCCTATTTTATTATTATACAGCATATCGGTGTGTTTTTTCAACCCAAAATCCGTTTTTTTCACATAATTCTTTGTTTTTTGGCGTAAGTAAACAAAAAAACTATTCGTTTTTTGTTTAACAAGTCTAAAAAAACTTTTTATCGGACTATAAATATAATATGCTATTCGTCTTTTTAATTTCATAAAAAGCTTATTAAAAGCTTTCGCTATAATTTTTGTAACAATTCCGACCGTATAAAAATAGATAAGCATACCGAAGGCTGCTGAAAAAAAGAACAAAAGCCTCGGTCTTCCGCCGCCCCACTCAATAGATAAAAACATCAGAATAACAATTATCAAGGCGGATGAAAAAAAATCAGAGATAAAAACAGCTATTTTCCCACTGTCAAATACAATCCGCAAAAAACGTATCATATCCAGAAATATAGCAATTATAAAGCCTGCTTCCGCAAATCGCCCCAGAATACCAAGAAATTCAGCGTCAGTAATAAACATAGCTGCACCTACTTAAAAATACGGGAAAGAATGTTATCGGGAATATGACAGCCGTCAGAAAGATAGCTGACGGAATCTATTTTTCCCTTGACCTCAATATCGCCGCAATCAGTGCAGCAGTTCTCAACCTCTAACCCGCATCCCTTTATAAGAAGATCTCCGCATTCCGTATATACAAGCACCTGGGTATCGCTGAAGCGTTCGGCTTTTTTTACCATTGACGCTCTTACTTTGTTACGTTGTTCAATTATAAGAATATGATTGTTCATATACTCTCCTAAATATGCACATATTGCTATACAAGCTCTTATATGTCTATATTTATTCAAATGTATGATACTTTAGAACTTTAATTATACTACTTCGTAAAGCTCAGACGCTCCATCCTTACCTACTACCTCAACAACCTTAAGAACCTTTACCTTTAAAGGAGATTTTCCGATATTTATTTCAATTATATCATTCACCTTAACATCATAGGAGGCTCTTGCAACTTTGCCGTTTACTGTTACTTTTTCAGCGTCACAGGCTTCATTTGCTATTGTGCGTCTTTTAATAAGACGGGATACCTTAAGATATTTATCAAGTCTCATTTTTATTTTCCTTTCAAAAACAAAAGCGGATTGCGAAATCAACCGCAACCCGCAATATTCCTGTAATAAAGTATAATTACTTAGCTACAGCGTCCTTTAAAGCTCTACCAGCCTTGAATGCAGGAACCTTAGTAGCTGCAATCTTGATCTTCTTCTTTGTCTGGGGGTTGATACCTTCACGAGCTGCACGTTCACGTACTTCGAATGTACCGAAACCTACGAGCTGAATCTTTTCGCCCTTTGCGAGAGAATCAGTGATTGTGTCGATTACTGCGGAAACAGCTGCTTCTGTATCCTTCTTTGTCATTCCAGCCTTTTCAGCTACTGCTGCGATAAATTCTGCCTTTGTCATTTTGAACCTCCAAAAATAAATAAATACTGAACCGAATTAATTCGGCTTATATAACCGTGTTTTTCTTAGCTTTCTCCCAATACTCATCAAGTTCTTCTTGAGATAATTCAGAAAACGTTTTTCCATCTTCTTCTATTAAAGCTTCAACACTGCTAAATCGTATTATAAACTTATTTATAGCAAATGTCAAGGCTTTTTCGCTATCTTTTTTCAAAAATCTTGATAAGTTTGTGCAGGAGAACAAAATATCGCCTAATTCTTCTTCTATTTTTATGTCACTCTCCGAGTTTAAAGCCTCTTCAAGCTCGGTTATTTCGCTTTTTAGACGTTCTATAACCTCATTAACATTGCCGAAATCAAAGCCTACATTAGCTGCACGTTTCCCTACCTTCTCACCTCTCATAAGAGCGGGAAGGAGCTTCGGTACGCTTTTAAGACGATCTGATGCCTTTTCTTCGTTCTTGGACTTGCTCTTTAATGCATCCCAGTTCTTAAGAACCTCAGCAGAAGTATCAACCTGTAAATCACCGAAAACGTGGGGATGACGATAAATAAGCTTTTTACAAATACCGTCAGCCACATCGTCAAGATCAAAAACGCCCTTTTCAGACTCGATCTCGCTATGGAAAACGACCTGGAGCATCAGATCTCCCAGTTCTTCCTTTAAAAGCTCAGCATTCTCGCTGTCAATAGCCTCGGCAACCTCGTAAGCCTCTTCGAGAACATCCATTCTTATGGACTTATGATCCTGCTCCCTGTCCCAAGGGCAGCCGTGATCGCTTCTAAGCTCTTTCATTATAAGTCTTAAATCTTCTACGCCGTATTTTTCCTTGAATTCAAACATTTTTATGCTCCTTTAGGATAATTATGTTGTTATTTTACAACATTTTTATCCGTTTTACAAGACCTTTTGCTGATTTTTTTCATTACATCATTCAGAATTTCTCCTATCTCCCCTTTATCCCCGAGCAGTAAAAGGATAAGATAAGCTATACCGCCTGTACCACAAGAGAACAGCAATGAAACAATTCCGCCTTTATCAGAAAAAACGGTATTATACAGCGAAAAAGCACATAATGAACCTGCCGATGCCGATAATAAAGGAATTATTGACGTTCTCGCAAAGGATAAGTCAAGAGCGTACAGCTTTTTCAGTTTATATAAAGAATAAAACATCGCAAATATATTTGAAACAGCTGTAGCAATTGCCGCTCCGTTTATGTTTACATTCGGAATCATAATAACAGCAACATTTAAAACGAATTTTACAAAACTGCTTTTAAGCATAATACTTACAGGGGTTCTGAAATCACCGTAAGCCTGGAAAACAGCAAAAACCGCTCCTGCAAAGGAAGCCGCTATCCCTCCTATACTTAAAATCTGAAGAGGGATGATTCCGATTAAGGCTTCGATTTCACGCACAGGATACAAAATTCTCAGTACGGGTTCAGAAAAAGCCGTCATAAACAAGGATAAAGGGGCTGAAACTATCATCGTTCCTTTAAGCATAAGCTCTGCCGAACGTTTTATCGGAACAGTATCTTTGTCACGATTGCATTCAATTGTACATACAAGCTTTGGAAGTGAACAGCGGGAAATTAATCCCGGAAGTGCCGCTGTAAGCATATACACAGACATAACCATACCCGAATAACTTCCGTAAAGAAAATTTCCAGCATCCGAAATATCCGTTCCGTTAAGAGATACTAAACCACCTGCAAGCTGCTCGGGAAAAAAACGATATGAAAGATTTATACAGTTTGAAATAGTAAGCAAATCCGTAAAGGACATCAGATTTGCAATAACCGCACCTAATGCAAGAGGCATAGAGCTAACCGCTATATCCTTCATTGTCGCTATGAGCTGTTCTTTATCTATCTTCTTGCCTGTTTTTTTACAAGGGAAATCTTTTTTCCTGCTTCTTAAAAGTATGTATATCATACCGCAAAGCTCACTTACAGTTACACCGAGAATCGCTCCGGAAGCAGCATAAGGCAAAGCCTGTTCCTCTGAACCAAAATGATGAACACTAGCTTCATATATGTAGTATGAAAGCCCTAAACCGACTCCTGCTTTTACTACAGCTTCAATAATCTGTGACAATGCGGTAGGAAGCATATCGGAAAGGCCTTCGTAATACGCACGGTAAACACTGGTTACGGTACAGAAGAAAACTGAAGGAGCGATAAAAAGTACTGAAATCAAACTTTCGGGCGAGTTTGCTATGTAACAGGTAAAAGGAACCGCCGCTATATATACAGCTGCAGTTCCGAGTATCCCCGAAAAAACAGCTAAAATAACCGCACTACGACGTAAATGAAGAATATCATCAAACTCGCCCTTTGAAAGTCTGCCTGCTGTTGCCTGTGTAACTATAGCGGGGATTCCCGAACAGGTAAATGCAAGCACAGGTGAAAAAATACTGAATGCGGTTGTAAAATAACCCATTCCTTCCCCGCCTAAAATGTTTCCGAGGGGAATTTTCAGCAATGCCCCAAGAGTCTTTACAACAAGCATAGCTACAAACATTATTGCAGTATTGCGGAAAAAACCTTTATTTACGCTCAATTCCTTTTTCTCTCCTTTTTAAGCTTTTTGTAATGTATATCCGTATTTGTCCGAATTATGTCATAAGACAGATATTTTAATATAGTAATGCTCTTTTTTCTATTGACATATCTTCATTTTTGAGTTAAAATATATAGGTGTTATTTATTTTACAAAATGAAAGGAAATAAAAATGTCTGAACAGAAAAGATTACTTTTAATATATCCCGACTTTCTTGAAGAAGAAAAGTTCAATCGTAAAAAGCTCGGTAACTACAGCGAAGGTCTCGCTTCTATCTCCGCCGTTTTAAAGCAGGGCGGTCACGATGTAAAGCTCTATCACCAGCTTTATATGCCCGACAAAAAGGAGTTTATCGATACAGTAAAGAGCTTTAAGCCCGACGCAATCGGTTTCTCTATGAGAACTACTGCTGTTCCCTTTGTTACCGAAATGGCAGGCTGGCTCGATGACGAGCTTCCCGAAATTCCTGTATCTGTAGGCGGTTACCACGCTATTCTCGTACCCGACGAATGTATCAAGATCAGAGGTATCGATATGGTTACAGTCGGCGAAGGCGAATATCCCTTACTCGATTATATGAACGCTTTACGTGACGGTATTACAAGAACTGATATCGAAAGCATTTATTTCAAGACGGAAACAGGCGAAATCATCAAGAACCCTGTACGTCCCCTTATCGAAGACCTCGATACTCTGCCTTTCCCCGATTTCGACCTCTTCGATTTCGAAAATCTCGACCGTTCAAAGAACTTTACCGCTATGGTTATGCTTTCAAGAGGCTGTCTCTTCAGCTGTACCTACTGCGGTAACTCACAGTTCAGAAATATTTATCCCAACAAGCAGAAATACTGCCGTTTCAGAAGCCCTCAGAAGTCTATTGAGCTTCTCGAACTTCTTTTAAGCAAGTATCCCTTTATCAAGTTTATTGAATTCCGTGACGCTATTTTCAATATGTACAAGGAATGGTTCTATGAATTTATGCCTATGTATATTGAAAAGATTCACCTTCCCTTTAACTGTAATCTCCGTTTCGACGTTCTTGATGAAGAAATGGTAAAGATGCTTAAGGACGGCGGATGCTATATGATAGACATCGGTCTCGAAAACGGAAACGAAGAATTCAGACGTAAGTATCTCCACAGAAATATGAAGAACGACCATATGATTCAGGTTTCAAAGTGGTTCAGAAAGTACAAGATCACTGCTCTTACCTACAATATCGTTGGTCTTCCCTATGAAACACTCGAACTATCCCTCGAAACCGTTAAGCTTAATGCTAAGCTTGATGTTGACAAGGTTATCCCGAACATATTCTATCCTTATCCTATGACTATTCTCGAAAAGACAGCAAGAGAAGGCGGTTTTATGGATGAAAAGGTAGATCCTAACGACCCCGTACAGCTCAGAATGCCTCAATATCCTAAGTATGACATTCTTTATATGGCATATAACTTCAATAAGCTTGTAAAAAAATACAAGGCTATCTATGCGTTACCCGAAGCAGAGGCTAAAAAGAAGGAAGCAAAACTCGACAAGAAGATTACTTCAAAGCATTATCCGAGAAAGTTCATTTATAAGTGTGCCAAGTTCAAGGAAGATATGTTTATCTTCGCTAAGCGTACCTTAAAGAAGGTTTCACCTAAGCTCTTCATCTTCCTTAAGAACAAGACCATGAAAGAAGTAAAACAGTAATAAAACAAAGGGCTTGCACAAAAAATGCAGGCCCATAAAAAACCAGTTTCAATGGAGTGATTTAAATGACTAAAATCCGTATCAATACATCAAAGCCTTATGATGTTGTTATAGGAAAAGGACTGCTCGAAAATGCAGGCGAGCTTATTGCAAACACAATAAAGGGACGTAAGGCAGTTATCGTTACCGACGATATTGTAAACAGCCTTTATACGGAAAAGCTTACCGCTTCTATGGCAAAAGCAGGCTTTACAACCGATGTTTTTGTATTTCCCAACGGCGAAGAAAGCAAATCCCATAAAACTCTTATAGAGCTTTATGACTTTTTAAGCAAAAAGAATATTACACGTTCCGATTTCCTCATCGCTTTAGGCGGCGGAGTTGTCGGCGACCTTACAGGATTTGCGGCTGCAACATACTTAAGAGGCATAGACTACGTACAGATTCCTACTACCCTTTTAGCACAGGTTGACAGCTCAGTAGGCGGTAAAACTGCCGTTGATATTGAGGCAGGCAAGAATCTTGTAGGTGCATTCAAGCAGCCGGATATAGTTATCGCTGATACCGATACATTAGCTACCCTTACCGATGATATTTTTACAGACGGTATGGGCGAGGTTGTAAAATACGGTATGATTTGGTCGAAGAGCCTTTTTGAGCTTCTTAAAACAGGAAAAGCAAAGGAAAACCTCGAAAAAATCGTTGAAGAATGCGTCGATATAAAGAGACAGGTAGTTGAAACAGACGAATTCGACACAGGTCTTCGTATGATACTTAATTTCGGACATACTCTCGGTCACTCAATCGAAAAGTTCTATAACTATAAAGGTTTTTCACACGGAAAGGCAGTTTCTGTCGGTATGTATCTTATGACAGTTATTGCCGAAAAGGGCGGTCTTATAGAAACACCTTTAAGCGAAGAGCTTAAGGCCTGCCTCGAAGCTAATAATATGCCCTTTACATCAGAGGCCGACGGTGCTTCGCTCTTTAACGGCGCTGTCAATGATAAAAAACGTTTTTCCGATAATATCAATTTAATAATCTGCCGAGAAATCGGAAAAGCAGATATTGTTAAAATGAATATCAATGATTTTAAAAAGCTTATCGGAGAATAAAAAATGGATTTAAAAGTAACACCAGGGCTTTTAAGCGGAAAAATACTTGTTCCGCCCTCAAAAAGCATTTCGCACAGAGCGCTTATTGCCGCTGCTCTTGCAGACGGAGAAAGCAGAATATATAATCTTCTCGACTGTGTTGATACAACAGCAACTATCGGTGCACTTACAGCCCTCGGAGCTGACATAAGACAGGAAGGAAACTGTACAATCGTCAAGGGTATATCTGTTCCCCCGGAAACAGCGGAGATAAACTGCTTTGAAAGCGGTTCTACCCTTAGATTTATTATGCCTGTTGCTGCCGCTCTCGGCTGCCGTGCATCATTTGATGGACGGGCTAATCTTCCTAACCGCCCCATTACACCGTATTTCACCGAATTTCAGAAGCACGGCGTTAAATTCCTTACTGATAAAATGCCTTATATCACAGAAGGAAAGCTTACAGGCGGAGTTTACGAAATAGCAGGAAATATTTCTTCACAGTTTATTACAGGCTTTCTTTTCGCTCTTTCTCTTCTCGAAGAGGACAGCGTTATAAAAATCACCTCGCCTCTCGAATCGAAATCCTATGTTGACCTTACGGCTGACGCTATGAAGTCCTTCGGCGTAGAAATCGAAGAGGGAGAAAACGAATACCGCATAAAAGGCGGTCAGAAATATAAGCCTTGTGATTATATCATTGAAGCGGATATGTCACAGGCGGCTTTTTTCCTTGTTGCCGACGCAATCGGCGGAAATGTTACTCCCGAAAATCTTCGCTATGACAGCGTACAGGGTGACCGTGCAATTATTGATATAGTAAAAACATTCAAAGAAAACGGTGGCAAGGCATTCAATATCGCCGCTGATAACATCCCCGACCTCGTTCCGATACTTACGGTTCTCGCCTGCTTTGCTGAGGGAACTTCAACAATTACAGAATGTGGACGATTAAGAATAAAGGAATGCGATCGTCTTGCTGCAATAACCGATGAACTGAACAGACTTGGCGCAAAGGTTGAAGCGGGAGAAGATTATCTTAAAATACACGGCGTCGAAGAGCTTCACGGCGGTGACTGCCTTACATACAGCGACCACAGAATTGCTATGTCTATTGCTGTCGCATCACAGAGATGTACCGAACCCGTTATAATACGTGGTGCAGACTGTGTTTCAAAGTCATATCCGACTTTCTTCGAAGATTTCAGAACACTTGGAGGTAAAGCTGATGTCATCTAATTTACATTTCGGAAATTTATCCGTTTCAATTTTCGGCGAATCTCACGGAAATGGTATAGGCGTAGTTATCGACGGTCTTCCCGGAGGCTGTGAAATAGATTTTGACAGAATACTTGACTTTATGGCAAGAAGAGCTCCGAAAAAGGACGGTATAAGCACCAGAAGAAACGAAAAGGATTTCCCCGAAATAATGTCGGGATACCTTAACGGTAAAACAACAGGCACGCCTCTCTGTGCTGTAATAAAAAACACTGACCAGCATTCAAAAGACTACGGCAACATAGAAACCGTTGCCCGTCCCGGACATGCAGATTATACAGGCTCTGTACGCTACAACAATGCCAACGATATACGAGGCGGAGGTCATTTTTCGGGCAGAATTACTGCTCCCCTCGTTTTTGCCGGTGCCGTCTGTGGACAGATTCTCGAGCAGAAAGGTATTTACAGCGGTGCACATATTTTAAGCATCGGAAATATCTATGACAATAAATTCGACAGCGTTAACGTAACAAAAGAAGACCTCGAGACCGTTAAGACAAAGGACTTTCCTCTCATAAATTCTGCTGTTGAACAGGAAATGAAGGATAAAGTCAAGGCAGCAAGCGATAAACTCGATTCTATCGGCGGACGTATCGAATGTGCGGTTACAGGACTTCCTGCAGGTATAGGTTCCCCTATGTTTGACGGACTCGAAAACCGCATTTCACAGGCTGTTTTCGGAGTACCCGCCGTTAAGGGCATAGAATTCGGCGTTGGCTTTGATTTTGCTGATATGTGCGGTTCTGAAGCAAATGACTGCTTTACTACAGACGGAAAAACCATAAAGACCGTTACCAATAACAACGGCGGTATCTTAGGCGGTATTTCAAGCGGAATGCCCGTAATTTTCACAGCTGCAATAAAACCCACACCCTCTATTGCACAGCCGCAGCAGACTGTTGATTACGTAAAAATGGAAAACACAGTGCTTGAAATAAAGGGCAGACACGACGCTTGTATCGTACCCCGTGCCGTGCCTGTAATTGAAGCCGCTGCCAATATTGCTGTTCTATCATTTTTAATCTAAGGAAAGGAAATAATTGATGATTCCACAAATACAGGTTGATGACAGCTTCGATATATGCGTTTATTTCTGCTTTATGCTTAAGGAATTCGGCGATATTACCGACAGCTTCATAAGTGAGATAGTAATCTCTCTCGAGTCGGTAAACTATTTTGAGCTTATGAGCGAGGTCGGAAAAATGGAAAAGAAACAGCTCATTTCCATTAAGAATGACAAAGAAAAAGGAGAACAGGTATATTCCCTGCTCCCAAACGGAGAAACACTTGCAAACGAATTTCTTATGCATATCCCTCTATCAATCAGAGAAAAGACAATTGAAGCGGGAAAGGATGTTCTTGAAAGAATTGAACGTGAAAAATCCATACGCTGTTATATAAACTATGATTATAAAAGAAAACGATATGACCTCTGTGTAAAATTCTTAAACGAGCTTAACGGCGAGGTCATTCTCGATATAAAGCTTTATGCACCTACCGAAGAAAAGGCAAAGGAAATGAAAGAACGTTTTCTTTCCCGTCCCTCAAGAGTAATAACAAGAACAATGAATATGTTCTTAAAGGACGACTTTTTTATGTATGATAATTAACCCTTTCACCACGTCTGATAAAACGTGGTGAAAATTTTTTAAAAAATTCACCAACCTTTTTTTAAATTCCTCTACTATATTATTGAGAACGTTCTTAAGGGGAGAAAAACAATGAACAAAAACGACGCTGATAAAATCATATCTTCATACGTCAGAAAGCTGTTCGGTTTCGCTATGTCGAGGCTTTCAAGCATTGACGAAGCGGAAGAGCTTGCGGCAGACATAACTCTGCAGGTTTATGAATCACTGCTGAAACAGGACAATATCGAAAATCCCGACGGATATATTTACCGTGTTGCGAAGAATGTCTATGCAAAGCATATTGACGGCAGGAAAAAAGCTACTGCTGTTGATGGTATAGAGTTCATACCAGACAGCAGAGACTTTACACTTGAGCTTATGAACAGCGAAAGCTACGGGATATTAAGACGTGAGATTACGTACCTTTCAAAAACTCAGCGTGAGATAATTATTCAGCACTATTTTCACGATAAGAAAATCAGCGAAATTGCAAAGCTTCTCTCTATTCCCGAAAATACAGTAAAGTGGCATTTAGCCTGCTCACGAAAGGAGTTAAAAACAGGTATGGAAAGAACAAGAACTACAGGAACTTTAGGCACTGAGCCAATCCGCTTCATCAATATGGGACACAGCGGCACACCGGGCAGTATGGGCGATACTTCGAATTTTCTTGCAAAGGTAATTACACAGAATATAGCTTATGCTGCATATCATCAGCCGCGAACAATAAATGAAATTGCCGAAGAGCTCGGAATTAATCCGATATTTGTAGAGGACGAGGTTGCTGTGCTTGAAGAATACGGATTTATGGATAAGCTTTCGGGCGGAAAGTACCGCACAAATATCTGTATATCTGAATTCAATGAAACATATTATCGTATTTACAAGGAAATAAATCAAAAATACACAAAGCTTTTTGCAGACAAATTCTTTATACCTGTGCTCGAAAGCATCAAGGTAATCCCCGAATGGCTTCACGTACCCGATAATGACATAAATCTTCTTAAATGGAGTATGGTTTGCTTTTTAAGCAACTCACTTGCTACCGCTGAGATTTCAGGCGAAAAATTCTCCGTAAAGCGTCCCGACGGCGGCGATTATATCGCTTTCGCAAGCGTAGAGGTAAAGCCCGACTGGGATATCAGTGAAGAAGAGAATATTTACTGGGCTTGCGGCGATATGAACCGTTACAGATGTAACGAAGATGTATGGTGGAAAAGCTGGCAGCTCGACTGTCACTGGACTGCAGGACGTGGTTATTGGAGAGATAATCTTCAAGAAGATTACGACAAGATGTATTTCTGGCTAAAAAATCAGCTTCCCGAAACCGCAATCAATGTCGAAAGCTACGCCAGATTACTCGATAAAGGCTATCTTTTAAAAGAAAACGGCGAATATAAATGCAACCTCATTATCTGTGACAGCGAAAAGAAGTGGCACGAGTTCTTACCCGATACTCCAGAAGAGATAACAGAACTTTCACGTGAATATGCCGCTGAAGCACTGAAGGCCGAGCTTTATGGACAGCCTGAGCATATGCACGAGCTGTTAAAATGTTTTTCTCAGAACATAGCGTGCAAGCTTCATACAAGAATGATGAAATATCTGCTTGATATTGGGGTTCTTAAAATGCCGACAGAAAAACAGGCAAAGGGACTTTGCACCATTATGTATATGGGCGAATAAAGCATTAAGCACGGCATAAAACTGCCGTGCTTTTATATTACATTTAAATTTCAAAATAAATGGATATTTTTTAAAAAAGGTATTGACAAAACGTAATCATTCTGATATAATATTAAATGTTCTGATTTGAGTAACACTCAGCTTGAACTTTTGAGCCACTAGCTCAGGCGGCAGAGCACCTGCCTTTTAAGCAGGGTGTCCCGGGTTCGATTCCCGGGTGGCTCACCACGGCCCGTTGGTCAAGAGGTTAAGACATCGCCCTTTCACGGCGGAATCATGGGTTCGATTCCCG
>JAGANY010000047.1 GCA_017624025.1 Ruminiclostridium sp.
CCTCGAGGCTTTCCCAGCTTAAAATAACCTTGCCTACGCTCTCGATTGCCTTTAACTGCTGAACCGAGGTATAGGGTACAGGAATTGCCGAAGCGGTCTCCGAAAGCTTGCCCCATGCTCCGTTTACATAAGCAAGCACCCTGTACTTGTATTCCTTGCCTACGGTTAATTTGCTGTCGGTGTAAGAGGCTGTGTTCGGGTAGCTTACTGTTGACCAGGTTGTGCCGTTAAGTCTCTGAACACGGTACTTTGTTGCATTTTCAACAGCCTTCCAGCTTAACTTAACACTGCCTTCTCCTGCTGTCGCTTTTAATTCTCTCGGAATTGTGGAGTATGCCCTTACCTCTGCAACTGCAGAAATCTTGCCCCAGGCTCCGCCTGCGTAAGCAAGCACTCTGTACTTGTAGGTATTACCCTCGGTAACGTTTGTATCGGTATAGCTTGTGGCTGTGGGGTAGGAAATCGTTGACCAGCTTGTGCCGTTAAGTCTCTGTACACGGTATTTTGTTGCGTTATTAACAGCGTTCCAGGTTATAAGGTTCTTTGTATCCTGAGCTGTTGCCTTTACGTTTTCGGGAGCGGAAGCAATCATTACCGTAAGCTTTCCGTTCTCGTAGATAAACTTATAGTTGTCGCTTTCGGAATCGCCCGAAATCTCAATATCATAACTTCCAAGGGCATTTCCGTCTGTGTTGCAGGAGATTTTTACCTCTACGGGAAGCTCGTTGCCGTTTACAAGCCCCATAACCTCGTAATCCAATTCGGGGAGCTTATTGCCCACGATAGAGGTCTTGTCGTTGGCGGTTATTGTAACTGTTGCCTTTTCTACCGCTACGGGAACGGTTCTTGTAATCTTTCCGTCTGCATAGCCTTCAACATCCGAGTAGTCGAAGTTATCGGCGTCAACCTCCATAAAGGCTGTATATCCGCTGTTGTTTACATAAGGAACGATATCTTCGTCTGCCCATACCCAACCGTCAGTAAGTACCGACTCCGAAAGAGCCTGACCATACATAACCGCTGTGGCTATGGGGTCGGAAACCTCTGCTACGTATGACTTGTTTATTGTAAATACGCCCGCCGTAAAGCTTATGATGTAGTTGGGGTTGTTTGCGTTGGTAAGCGTACCCTGTTTTACGGGGTATGTTCCTGCTGTTTCCCCTTCCTCTCGGGAAAGAGCTCCCATAAGGGTATCTCCAGCTATAAGACCCTCGGCTGTAAAGCTTAAAACGGGGTCGGTTTCGCCGTATGTCTTTTGTAAATCGTCTGCCGTTACGGCAACCGATTTTTTAGTTATTCTGAATCTTGTGGATATTGTGGCTTCGCCGAGGGTAAGGGTTGCGGTATATGTGCCTGCATTTACCGCTTCTGATACCGTTTCGCCCTTGCTGTTCTTATAAACGATATTACCGCTGTAATCTGTGCTGTCGAAATTGTTTGTTACTGTTGCCGTTACAGGCACACCGCTGTAGGTCTTATCCTCCGAGGAGATAACTATTGTGTTGCCTTCTGTATCGTAGCAGTCCTCGTTTTTGCATACAGCGTTTATAGTCGTCGAATTAACATACTCGTATTCCCAGCTATGTCTGTGGTCGGGATAATAATCGCCCGCTTTGCCTGAAAGAGAGCCTGTATATTCCTTTGTGCCTGCCTTTACGGCTGTAATATTGCTGTTTTCGGGGAGATATACATAAAGCTTGTTCTTATTAAGAGCATACATACCGTCGAGATTATATCCCGTTACGCCTGTAAGCTCGGTTATCTCTGCATTATCCTTTATGCCGTAAACGGTAAGGGTATTAAGGAAAATATCCTCTCCGCTTCCGTTCTTTATTGTACCTGTTGCACCTAAATCTCCCTCTGAGCCGACGCTTCCGCCTATTGGGGGAGCCTCATAGTTTTCGGACTCACCGCTCTTCGCATAAACGTTACCGCCTGTTATTGTAACGGACGAACCGCTTCCGCCGTAGCCACCGCTTCTCTGGCCTGCTCCGATGCCGGGACAGGAGTTTCCGCCGTGTCCGCCTCCGATTGCTGTAACCGTGCCTCCGTGAATGCTTACGTATATGCCGTCAGACTGGTTCTGTCCGCCGATTCCGGGAGCGTCGCCTCCGCCTATAGCTGTAACGTTACCGCCGTAAATCGTAACGCTTCCGTTCGAACCGCCGATTCCGGGGCCTTCGCCGTTGCCTGTTGCTTTAATGGTTCCGCCGTAGATAGTTATATTTCCGCCTCTGCCTCTGTACGACCTGCCGATACCTGCACTGGCGAGGCTTCCGTTTGCGGTTATATTTCCGCCTTTTATCGTAATATTGCCTGTACCGCCCCATACGGGTCCGCCGATACCTGCGTAGGCTGAATACGTGGTTCGCTTGCCTGTTGTAATAATCTCGCCTGTTTCGTCCTCCTGGCAGTAGATAGTAAGGCTTTTTGGTTCTTCCTTGATTACTTCAACACAGATACCTTTGGTTGCGTTTACGGTACAGCCGTCACAGATTATAAGATGTACATTGCCTACTATGTCGAGCATATCCGAAAGGGTTATGTCTTCTCTTACAATATACCAGCCGTCCGATAATGATTTGCCTGTTTCGTCATTGAGAACCTGTGCTTCCGCCGGAATAGGCTTTATTTCTTCAACTACCTTTGTTCCGTTCCAGGTACGGTCGAGGTAGCCCTTAGTCATTGCGTTTTTAACTGTTATGGAAATATTTTCCGTTACATAGTCAACGCCGTTGTCGAGACCGTTGGCAACACGTCCTCTTATTACAGCTGTACCGCCGTCCGTTGCTCTGAAAACGCCGTCTGTTATAACGGCACCTGTTGTACCGGCGTCAACAACGCTCCATATAATCCTGCTGTAATTTTCGGTCGTGGGAGTTGCTTTTGTCGGAAGAATTATATTTTCCTGAGGGTAACAGGTCTGGGGGACTGTACCCTCGTAGCCTGTGACAGGGGTTGTAAAGGACTTAAGAGCCGTCATTTCGCCCTCGAACAAGCCGTGGTATTTATTGCCGTTAAGGACTGCATAAACATATCCGTTCGGAACATCGAGATATAATTTTCCGTCCTTAAGCTTATATTTCGAGGTCATATCCAGCTTTTTTTCTTCGGAATATACCTCGAGGGTATTTACGGACTCCGCCGTTATATAGGGCATATTATAGAGTATTCTGCCCTCGCCTGTTACGGGGTTTCCCGTAATGTTTCCGTCGGGGTCATCGTAAAGACTGCTTAAATAAATCGTTCCGTTGTTGCATACAGTGCCGTTGTTTTCAATCACACCGCCCTTATATACCTTTACGGTACCGTTTACTGTCATTCCGCCTCTTATATCGAGGCTTTCGCCGTTTTCGACAACGAATGAACCTACGGATACCTGTACGTCAGAGGGAATTTCCACCTGTCCTTTTAAATCCCAGCTTGTGCCTACGGTGTTGTAGAAAAACGAACCGAATTCATAATCGTTGAACTGTACGCCTCCGCTTACTGATAAAAGGCAGGAATTCTGGTTGAAGCCCCGAACACTGTCCCATACTGTTCCTCCGGCAACAGACACAAAGGACTTGCCCGTATGGGTTACGGTAGTTGAATGCGTTGCATAAGCACCACAGCTTATACTTCCTGCTGAACCGCCGTACATACCGATATAAATATCTCCGTTTACGCCTGTTGTGTCATTGTAAGATCCATAGCCGTTTCCGTATATAGTGTTGTTGACGGAACCGCCGTATATTCTGATGCTTACGTTACCGTCAAGCACAGCGGTAGTTACATCGGTATTTATTTTGCATCCGCCGACAATACTTGCGACTTCTCCGCCGTTCATAGTGATGCTTGTATCGCTTGTAAGCGAGCCTATGGAACCGCCGACAATCATATGGTCCGAAAGGTCATCGCCTTGTGCTCCCGAGGGGTTTACATAGATTTTTTCGTTCTCGGTTCCGTACCATACGGCAGAAGTACCCTCCGCTGTACCGCTTTCGATTACAATAGGCGTGCCGTTTGCTACAACGCTTACCTGGTTGAATGTCGGAAGACTCGCCCCGTTTGCGTCCGCAGATGCGGTTACGCCAAGCTTAAGCTCGCTGAAAGGTATCCCGTTCACAAGGGAAAGGGACATAGCCGAAGCCGTCAGAAGCGACAGGGCTTTCTTTAAACTCTTTCTCATAATTTCCTCCGTGGTTAATGAAAATATCCTTATACGCTTACAGGAATGTAAACGTTTATTACAGATTAATTATACCACAAGTTTCTTAATAAATCAATAACTTTTTGATGTATGTATAAACAAAGTTTAGCTAATAATAAAGCAATACAAGAACGTTTACGACAATAAAAAGTTACATTTAAGCAAAAATACAAAACAACTGTAATCACAAGCCGAAAGAAAGGGAAAAGGAGAAGAATAAAACCGCAACATAACAAAAAACGGCATAATAGAACAAAATTCCCAAAAAAAGACCAATATATGAAAAAAATACCGTCGATTTTATTGCTTGAAAATTAAAAAAAGGTGTTGACAAAGGCAATGCTTTGTGATATAATAATTAAGCACCTTAACTGAGGCGCATATATCGCGGAGTGGAGCAGGTGGTAGCTCGTCGGGCTCATAACCCGAAGGTCGTAGGTTCGAGTCCTGCCTCCGCAACCATTATAACAAAGCCGTTTGATTAAGTTCAGACGGTTTTTTATTTTGCCTGAAAATCCCCGAAAGGACAATATCAGGACAATATTTACACAAAAAGTCACTAAAAATCATTAAACAATACGAAAAATAAAAAGGGTTTCCCAGCCATTAGCGGCAATCGGGAAGCCCTGATTTTTTATGCTCTTTTTTTCAGAATTACATCGGAAATGCAATCCGCTACTTTTTCCTTACCCTCTTCAAGGATATGCTCATAGATATTCAGAGTAGTTGTAACGTTATTATGCCCCAGCCACTTGCTTATGGTGGTTATGTCAATACCATTCAGGCAAAGAACACTTGCAAGAGTGTGACGGAATGCGTGAGGGTTAATATGCGGAAGGTTCTCACGCTTTGAAAAACTGCTGAGATACTGGGTTATGCTGTCCGGGTGCATAGGATAGCCCAGCTTGTCCCCTTCCTGGATGAAAAGGAAATCCGCACGCTCCTTCTGCACATTGCCGCTACTGTCAGAGATTTCTATAAACATATTCCATGCCGAGCCGCTATCCTTACGAAGCATAAGCCACCACTGGCGGTACTCCCTGAGCAGTTCCGCCGTTTCCTGCGGTATCGGTACAGTTCGGGTTGAGGTTTCAGTTTTAGGCGTATCCTGATATATGCCGTAATCCTTAGCATACAGCAGATTGTTTCTTATATACAGCTTTTTATTTTCAAGGTCAACCGCCGACCATTTAAGCCCCATAATTTCGCCACGCCTGCAACCTGTTACAATAAGCAGATGTGTTATAACACGCCATTTAAGCGGCTCATAGTTCAGCTTTTCCCTTATTCTTTCCAGCTCCGAAAGCTCAAAATAGTTAGCCTTGTGGGAATATTCCTTTTTTGGTGCATTTATAACCTTTGTTGCCGGGTTATAGGGTATAAGCATTTCCTTTTCCGCATATCCGAGAATCAGGGAAATCAGTGCATGATGTTCCTGCAAGGTCTTTTCTGAAAGAGGGCGTTTCTCTCTTGTTACATCGAAAAGCTTATCAACAGATTTTCCCAGCGTTTTTGAAATACTTTCCGCCGTTTCAACGGAAATCCTTTTCCCTCTTAATGCTGTCGAAAAGGTTGTGTAGCCTATTCCTGAATCAGTGGCAATGTCCTTTTTCAGCTTTCCCGAACTCTTGCACGTTTCCGAAAGACAAGGCTTTGCAAAGGCGGAAGCTGCGCACTTTCTTATATCTTCCTTTCTGAGCTGGCTATAAAACTGGTTAAGGTGCTGCGGCCTTATATCGCCTATCTTTATATGTCCGATTCCTGCGTTTATACGGTCAAGCAATCCTTTGTAACGTTCAATAGTGCGGTGCTTTGTGCCTGATTCCTCTTTGATTTTCATTACATAATCAGCATAAGCGGCAAATGTCTGCCTTGTATCGAGGGCATACCCCAGCTTGCATTGTTCCTCAAACTGTACAGCCTGCCTGTTTAGTTCCTTTTCAATCTGTCGCGCTGTCATTCCCTTTTCAGGCTTCCAGGTCTTTGTATAAGGCTTCAGCTGTTTGCCGTTTATGTCATAGCCACGAGAAACACGGATGCGGTAGCTTATAATGTTACCGCCCTTGTCTTTGCGTGGGGTTATATTTGCCATTTAGCCACCTGCTTTCTTTTTGTTAATATCAGAATTACAATACTCATGTTTTATTTTTTTCAATGTATCATTTATTCTTAATATACAATTATTCTCCATAATTTTATTTATATCATATACTGTTTGAAATGAGGATTTTGACTGTCGAATCATAATCTCATTTGTTTTTAAACCCATTTTATCATGATACGGATTCTCGTACTCGCCCCACATCATTTCAGAAATTATGCTTAATAAATTGTAATCTTCTACTGTCTCCAAAATCAAGTTAATAGACTTAAGAGTCAAATCCGCCATACGTGATTCTTCTGCTTCAAGAGGATTTATCACCTTCGAAAAGGCTTCTTTTTTATCCTCATCGCTAAGAGCAACGCCTTCAACTGCATTGAAATGCATATCATTAACAGTAATACTATTGCTCTTATGCTGATTCTTTAAATAATAAAGATTTAAAAGTGCTTTTTCCGTTAAACCAGTCCAATTTAAAATAGCTTGTCTTTCAGCAATAGGGGTTTTTATATCAGTATCAGTAAGCAAATAATCAGTAGAAACACCAAAAAATTTGGCTATTATCGGTACTGTTTTTAAATTCGGACAAGTATTACCGTTGCACCACTGTCCTATTGCTTGCCTTGTAAAACTCCCTCCTCCCTGTTTTTCAATATACTCTGCAAGTTCTGCGTGTACTTTGTTATTTTCTTCAAAAAGCTTTCTGAGTTTAACAGCCAAAACAGAATTTGCCTTATCTTCATTATAAATATTTCTTTTTGTTGCCATGATGACACCTCAAAACAGATTTGTAAAGCATTGCTTTATATTTTTGGAATTAATAAAGATTTTCTTGACCTTTTCTATTCTTTCGTTTATAATAATATTATAAAGATATTTTCTTTACTTGTCAATGCTATATAAAGAATTTGTTTACAAACAGGAGGTGACATTATGGCAACAGGCAAAATCGACCTTGAAACTCTCCCTGCTTCTGAGCGTGCAGCAATTGAAGCCCGCCGCGCATATCAGCGTAAATGGAGAACCGAAAACAAGGACAAGGTAAGAGAACATAACCGCCGCTTCTGGGAAAAGAAAGCCGCAGAAATGGCAGCAACCCCCAAAAACTAACAAAAAACCGCCTGAGGTGTTCCAGCACCCCAAGCGGCAATCAGAGCAACCCTAAGCAATAGACAAGCTCCGCTATAATGATAACATCTTTTCCGGAACTTGTCAACAATGTGCAATTGCACAGAAAGGAAATGATGAAAACTATAAAAATTACAGACTTTATCCCTGAAGGGATAGAAAACGCAATATCTATGACAAAGCTTGCACTTATAATCAATGAGGACAAGCGTACAACCCGTAAGCTGATACACAGGGCACGGCTTGACGGCGAACCTATCTGCTCTACCTGTGAGAGTGAGGGCGGATATTATATGCCCCGTTCACCTGAGGAAGCATATCCCTATTACAGACAGCAGCAGGCACGAATAAACAGCGGGATTGCCGCTATTAATGCGGTATCAGACTACATAAAGGACGGTACAGACAATGACAGAACAGTTTAAACCGCCAAGAATGGAAACTATAAAGGCCACAGCAGAACTTTTCGGGCTGCCTGTACATTTTGTACGGCAGAAAGTTGCTTCAGGTGAGGTTGTAGCGGTTCGTGCAGGCCGAAAGTTCCTTGTAAACATTGAACGCTTCGGGGAATACCTGAATAACAGCAGGATTGCACCTGAAAGTGGTGAGGAAGCGGCGACAATCAAGCCGATTAAGGTAAGGTGACGGAATGGCAGAAAGAAGAATGTTCGCAAAGGCAATAATAGACAGTGATGCATTTCTTGATATGCCGTTATCTTCACAGGCTCTCTATTTTCACTTATCCATGAGGGCAGACGATGAAGGCTTTGTAAATAACCCCAAAAAGATACAGCGCATGATTGGCTGTAACGATGATGATTTATCTGTGCTTGTTCTCAGAAAGTTTATCATTCCCTTTGAAAGCGGAATTGTAGTTATCAAACATTGGAAGATACACAACTATATCAGAGGTGACAGGTACAAAGAAACTGCATATCAGGAAGAAAAGGGCTTGCTTTCAGTTAAAGAAAACGGCTCATACACCTTGAACGGTACTGAATGTCTGCCACTTGGTATACCAACTGACAACCAAATGACAACCAACTGTCTACCAATAGTTGACACAGGTAAGGTTAGTATAGGTAAGGATAGGTTAGGTAAGGTTAGTATAGAGAATGGCACGAAAACGCAGAAGCGTTTCCGACCGCCCACGCTTGAAGAGGTAAAAGCATACTGTCTTGAACGTAATAACAGCATAAATCCTGAAAAGTTTTTCAACTATTACGAAGCTAACGGCTGGAAAGTTGGCAGAGGCAAAATGAAAGACTGGAAAGCCGCTGTGCGTTCGTGGAAAAGCAACGGATATAATGACAGCAGGCCAAAGCGAAAAAACGAAACAGGCAACATTTTTGTTGATATGCTGAATGAGAGACAACAGACACAGGGGATGATATAATTGACGTATGACGAAACATTAAAGATATTTGCAGTATTAAAAGCAAATTACAGCAATTTTTTCAAGGATATAACAAGGCAGGATGCAGAAGCACAGGTGCGGTTGTGGTGCGAAATGTTCGAGGATGATACATATACGGCAGTAGGGGCGGCAGTAAAGGCATATATTGCAACCGATACAAGCGGTTATCCGCCTAATGTCGGCAAAATAAAAAGCTGTCTGCTGAAATTTATGCAGGCAGAAGAGGAATTGACAGAAATAGAAGCTACAAACAGGATTTTAAAAGCAGTCGAAAGAGGTATTTATAATTCTGTCGAAGAGTTTGAAAAGTTCCCTGAAACCCTTAAAAGGCTTGTAGGCAGTGCTACAAGATTACGAGAATGGGCGTTAATGGACAGCGACGAACTTAACAGTGTTGTAGCAAGCAACCTGATGAGGTCATACAGAGCTATCAAGGAATCGGGCAGACAGACAGCGGTGCTGCCTGCAAGTATCAGAAACGTTATATCACGGATTGCAGACAGCAAAAGACTTGACAATAATTCCCTTCCAGAAGCACCACCGAACTAAACCGATTTTTTAGCGGCACTCCCCCCTGCCTCAGCGTTTTCTGCGGATGATTCGGCTGACATCTACAGCCTACACGTAAATATAAATTATTCGTAAAATAAAAATGAAAAGCAAGGGGTGCACCGTTTAGCAGCTCCGCCAACTTGTCAAAACTTGATAAATCCTGAAATCCGCATACGTGCATATATTCAGACAAAAATAAAAGCTCCCCAAGCCGAACAAAAACCCGAGAAGCCTAAAACCTGTAATTATTATATAGCTGAAAGGGGCGTTTTGTCAATGACTAACGAACAGCTTGCCGAGCTTATAGGACAGGGCGGAAATGATGAGTTATTACCGCTATTGTGGAAGAAAACGAGAAAACTCTATCGAATGTGGGCGGATAAGTATTATATCGCACACAAAGAACGCTGTGACCTATGCGGCGTAACGGCTGACGATATACGACAGGAAAGCTATTTATCAATGCTCGAGGCTGTAAAGGCTTATACAAGCCGCACAGAGGAACACAACGAAACCCCGTTTATATGCTTCTGTAAATTCCCTTTTAAAACCCACTCGGCGGAGCTCATCGGAGCAAGAACAAAACAAGGACAGAGCGAACCGCTTAACCGTTTCAGAGGAAGCCTTGACGAACCACTATCTGACAAAGACGGCGAAACAGACGATACATTAGCCAACCTTATACCAAACCCCGAAGCGGAACAGCCTTACAGGGATATAGAACAGGCGGATTATTGCCGCTCAATCCGTGAGGCTGTGTCACACGTTCTCGAAGAAAAGCCGAAAGAGCTCGAGGTAATAGAACGTAGATATTACGGCAGTGAGCTTCTGGGTGATATTGCGGTAAGTATGGGAGTATCAAAGGAGCGTATCAGACAAATGCAAGCAACGGCATTGCGTAAACTCCGCAACAGCAGAGAATTAAAGGCACTTGCTGAAATAGGCTATTATAAGCACGTATCAGTCAACAGCTTCCAGCGTACCCATATTTCAGCCGTTGAAAAGATTGCAGAGGAACGGGAGCGTAGATACAACGAATTTAAGAGAAGGCTTGAAGAATATCGAACGCAAGCTGCAGCCCCTAAATAATCCAAACAAGACAAGCGGCAATTGTATGGTCCTTTAACCTCTCCCCCCGTATGAAAAATATCGGTTTTACGTGGGGGCGGTACAACGCGGGGGAGCATAGACAAAGCGAAAGCCTCGTGCGTACGCTCGCATTATAATAAATATATTTTTATACAACGACTGCAGAAAATTACAAAAATGCTGAAAAATGCTGAAGTTTGCGGCATACGTGCCGACAGAAACAAATAAAAAATAAGCCGCCTTTCCGGTACTCGTGGGCGGTGCCGCTCAGCTCCGGGAGCATTGCCGCTTTTTATAAATATACCTTGTCAGGCTTATAAGAAAAGAGCAGCAAGCCGAAGCCTGCCGCCCTCTGGGTGGTTGTATATCAATTGGCGGCAATTAACACTCTACCGCCTTTTCCGTAAACATTCAAACCTTTTTCAGTTCTAATTTTCATCCGAAGCCACCGCTGCAGAAACTTGTGCATCTTCTTGTTATGCCTTTTAAAAGCAATAACGCCGCTTTCTGTGCTGTCTGTATATGCTTTCAGAAACTTTTCAGCTCCGCCGTACTGTTCAATAGCCGTTTCAATAGAATCATAAAACGCCTTTACTTGTGCATTATCAATCATTTTATATTCTCCTTAAATCAATTTGTTTTAGCGGCATTCTGCAAGTACTTTCTATGCTCTTTACGTGTTCCGTATCTGCAACCGCTTGCAAGCCCTACAAGATAAGCCGTGTTAATAACATCGAACAAATCCCCTATTTTATAAATTTCATTCATTTCACCTGACATCAAGTCGTACCGAATATTATCATTAATGATTTTTTCGCCCTCTTCTCGCATTTTTGCTATATTACGTAACATTTTTCAAATTCTCCTTTATATGCTTACTGCTAAATTTAAGCCGTAGCGTAAAAAATATTCGTTTCCGCCTGTGACAGCTCCGAAGCTACAACGGATTTCCTTACCCTTATCCAGTAAGGGAGCAAGGGCGGCGGCTAATGTACGGCTGATATACCCCATTGCCGCCTTACCTTTACCCTTTACAGCCGCAACAACCTTTATAGCGTTGCTGTCATAGAGGTTTTCGGGCTCTCTGTGAAGCTCGATAGCGATTTAATCAGCCGAATACCTTGCAAGGCGTGAAAGTAACATCTGACGATTACCCCACATAACCCCTGCCGTTCTGGTCTGGATATTGCGGAGCTTTACGGTTATCCAGGCACGAACCATAGCGGCACTACGGCCCATTCCCTGCTTTACAAGGTGGTTTGCTATTGTCATAACCTTTGATTTCATAATTTTACCCCTTTCGTATATATTGACATTCCGCTGATTTCCTGCTATACTAAAGGGAGATTAGCGGAGGGTCTCCCTTTGTTTGGTCTTACGGTAAAATCGGTGTCGCTGTGGTAGGTTGTCACCGATTTTTATTTTTTAGGCTTTCTGCTGTTCAAGCTCTGCCTTTAGCTGCTCAATCTCACGCTTAAGCTGTTCATTCTCTCTGATGAGTTCCTCGAACCGCTTTAGCTCCATTGCCGTCATTGACATTTTCCTCACTTCCTTTCGTATTCCCTCCGCTGTGGTTCCTTTCCCTTGCCACTGGTATTATTATAACATATCTTTAGTAAGATGTAAATATATACAATACACAATCTTTAGTAAGATATTTTGTGTATTTTGTATCTTGCAAAAGATGTTAATGTATGATATACTAACATTGAGGAAATATAGCTTCTTGAAAAGGATGTGTAAAAATGGCAGACAAAGCAAAAGCAACAGCTTACAAGAACAGCTTTAATGCTGAAAAATATGACCGTGTAGGCTTAATGCTCAAAAAAGGCACCAAACAGAGTCTACAAGACGTTGCAAAGGAAAAAGGGGAAAGTATCAACGGGTATATCAAAAACGCCGTACAGGCTCGTTTTAAGGCGGATACGGGGGAAGATATTAATTTATAACAAATAAGGAGCGAATACAATGCCAACAATAAGTATGTTCAGAGGAATTAAAATTTATATTAACTGGAGAGAACACAGACCGCCCCATTTTCACGCAACCTACGGCGGCGATGAGGTTATAGTTTCTATTAACGAACTGGAAGTTATTGAGGGTTCTATACCGCATAAACAGTTAAAAATGCTCTTAGGTTGGGCGGCGTTTCATCAGGAAGAGCTTTTGGAAAACTGGGCACTTGCTGAAAAAATGCAGGAGCTTTTCCCTATTGAACCCCTTAAGTAATTAATCAGAAAGGCGGTGCTTTTATGCCTAACAGTGTTGAATATTATTTATCAAAAGGCTACGACAGACCCACAGCAGAGTATTTCGCGGCAGGACGAAAGCGGATTGTTGCGGTTCAGCCGAACAATGATTTTACATTGACCCTTGATTTTGACAATGGAGAGCGGCGGCTATATGATTGCAAGCCACTGCTTAATGTGGGAGTGTTCCGCAAAATTTCCGATTTATCTGATTTCAACAGGGTGTATCTTGATGAAACGCATTGCGTTGCGTGGGATATTGACCCGAATGTTGATAGTAATATCGTGTGGAATAACAAGATTGATTTGTGCCCCGATAGCTGTTATATTGACAGCAGCCCAATTGCGTGACAAAGGCGGTAGAATAATATGACTTGTTTCTTTTGTAAGGGCTCAATGGTGGAAAGTACCACAATTCACACAGTAGAGTTGAAAAACTGCATTGTAGTCATTAAAAACGCGCCTTGTCTCAAATGCGACCAGTGCGGCAAAGAAACCTTTACTTTCGAGGTTACACAAAGGCTTGAAAAAATCATTGATAAGTGTAAGGAAGCTCTTGCCGAAATTGCAGTAGTGAATTATTCAGCGGCATAAAACATAACACAAAACAAAAGGCGGCAATCCCCGAACATCCGGAGCATTGCCGCTTATATTTTTATTATTTCCGCCCTGCCTTCCCCTGCTCTCTGCTCCTGCTCCCTGCCTGTTCTTTGCCCTCTGGGCGGTTGCAGTACTGAATTGCGTAAAACTTTGGTAATATATTTCGTTTAGCGGCAATCTGGCCACCACCCTGAGCTTCTAAGGCTTGACGAACTGAGAACGAAGAGAGGGAAACCCCAACCCTTAACGCCTGATTATTCATAACACCTCGTATACGAAGCGTAACCGCCCCAAATTTTGATTTTAAACACTTGGTAGTATAAAATTGCCAAAGAAAACAAGCGTCTTAAATCGTCGTTTTGTTCGCCGAATTGCGAATGTAACGTGTGTGATAAAAACATACGAGTGAGGACACTTTTAGGACACTATTTTTATTTCAGGACACTAAAAACGACTTAACGCTATAAAAATCAAAAACATAAAAACCGCATAACAAAGCCTTTTGTTTAACGTTGTTAAACAGGATTAAATGACCTTTAACCCCCTCATAACCCGAAGGTCATAGGTTCGAGTCCTGCCTCCGCAACCAATAAAAAAGGCTGACTATGAAAATAGTCAGTCTCTGGCTGTCGAAAAAGTCATTTTTAGTGAAAAAGTAAGAGTGAAAAGTGATGAGTGATGGAATCGCCTACGGCGATGGATTTAAATAAAACTCTGCACAAACGTGCTTCATAAAAGGCTTTTTTAAAATTCACGCCCACAGGGCGCTCCTCAACTATTCACTATTCATTATTCACTTTTCACTTTAAAAATCACATTATAGGATTTATCGACAAGCTGAGGCTGACTATGAAAATAGTCAGTCTTTTTTATTTATTACCGAGACAGATTCGCACCTACGTCCTTCGGTAAGTGAGACCGAATTTCGGGCACCGCAAGCCGGACAGTCGTGAAATGCCATACTATATACCTCCTGGCGTTTTTATCATTCTATCCTACTTGCCGTAAAAAACAACCCGCAAATCTGTTTTCTGTCCTTTCTATGGGATAGAAAACAAGTATAATAGTAATCAAAGAAAAACGAAGAAGATTTTCTTGATGCAGAAACAAGTTTCTATCCTTTCTATCGGACAGAAAAAGAGTATAATAGTAATCAAGGAAAATAAAACACAACACAACAACGGAGGTACACATTATGTTTTTATTCTGGCTTTTACTCGCCCTCGCAATCGGCACACTGGAGAATATCACAGACAGCTACAGGGCACATAAGTACAATCAGTCAGGCGGATTCTACGCCCGTCATCCTGCCTTCAAGCCAGAACCCTGGGAACAGGAATGGATTGACAGCAACAAGCACAGATACAAATGATATTTCCTTTACCTTCACCTTTCAATAAACGACCGCTCTGTATGTTTTTGGTACAGGGCGGTTGTTTTAAAATATCGATACCATTGATTTTTCCGTTTGTTTATAGTATAATAAAACAAAACATCGGCACCTGCTACGGAGCATAAAAACCATATTTTCGTTTCCATTATTTCCGTTAAATATCAATAAAAACAACAAAAAGCGGCAATTCTGAAATTACGAAGTGTTGCCGCTTTTTTCTGTTTACATACTATCAATAGTTCTTATCCATTTATCGTTTACCTTGTCAAAAATAACCATTACCTCAGCACTGACCCCTTCCCCGTAAACGGTATCGCCGTTTCCTGTTTTCGTTCTTATTTCTATTCTGTGGTCTGTCTTTGAAACAAGATACATAGGGTAAAAATAATATCTGCTGTCGTGATACTGGGTACCGTTTTCTGTTTGGAAACCGAAATCAACAAGCATATCAAAATCAATTCCATACTCCTCGTATATTTCTTTTAAGCGGAATACGCTTAGATAATCATTTTTCGGCTCATTTATCTCCTCCTCGCTTCTTTTAAGCTCAAATACGATCGGATCGCCCTCATCATTACAAGCGAAACCATTCGGCGGATTCCCGGGAGAACCATAAGCACCATAAAGCACATCGGGATTATTTATATCCATAAAGTAAAGCACTGCTCCTCCCGAGCCACCGCAAAGTATAGCGAAAACCTTATCGCTTACCTTATAGAAATTATCATAAAAAACGGACATAGATTTTGCAAAATACGCTTCCTCGGAATCATCAATTATAAGCTTATTCTCTCCCTCTCCCCATACACCGAAGAAATAATCTCTTAAAAGACAGTAATCGTTGCATACCTCCCACTCGCTGTCATCCACACAACAAAGCTGACCGTTTTCGGTTATCTCATAATCTCCGAGAAGAGCGAAGCCTGTAAGCTGTTCTTCAGGCTCTTCGATTACGGGCGTATAGTCATACTCCGGGTCATAAAAAGGGATAATTATACTCTCGCCTGAGTTTTTGGTGCAATGAACTGCTTCGAGGCGGTAAGCACCTCTCATTTTTTCGTTCCCATTATCGGTAAGATATGTATAGCCGTCCTCGAAAACCGCTATAAATCCGTCACAGCTTTTTTCTCCCGAATATACAACGCCGTCATAAGGCGTAAGGGTATCTATATAGCTTTCGTCTTTAATCGGCTCAAGCCACCATTCATAATATCTCATCTCTAAGGTATAGCTGAAGCCTGTACCGTCCATAAGCTCTCCGCTTACAACAAATATCGGTATCTTCTTCGGGTCGGTATAAACGGTGATTCCGATACTGTCGGGGTTTGCTCCTTTTTCCGAAAGAGCTCCGTAAATATCGTAAAGCCCCGAAAGCTGGTCATAATTAGCGTCATAGTTACAGACCTTTCCGCCTTCCATAAAGAACAGAAAATATGTATCCCTTGCGAAAAGTATATGGGGCGGATTTTCCGCTAAATCATATTCAGCAAGATATCCGCTGTCGGGAGCCTTAAGCATAATCTTTTCATCTGCAACAATTTCTGTTGTCCCCGAAACAGGCAGTTCGGCGTCAGCTTCGATTGTTGTGACTTCCGAATCTGTAGCTTCGGGTATTTCTGTAGTTATAACTGTTACGGGAATATCATCTGTAATTTCCGAAGCTGTTACAACAGGCACAGTTGTTTTTTCCGATACCGAAGTATTGTAAATATAATTCTCCGAAGCTTCGGTTGTAGGCGTACTTGCCGAAGACATAGTCTGTGACGGACGGGAAGCCCATAATTCCGATACGGAAATACCGTTTATTTTAAGCACCGCTCCAATTCCTACAACAAACGCAAGTACTGCCGATATCTTTAGTATCGTTCCTATAAAAATACTGCTCTTTTTACGGGGCGGAGGTGCTTCTGCCGAAAGAGGCACAAGAACCGTTTCCTGTCCTGTCTTTTTTATATGTAAATCAACAGCTTCGTCTATGTATTTTTCATCAAAGCCCTCTGTTATCTTTTCCCAGTATTCATTCACAGCTCAACTCCCCTTTCCTGTAAAAATTTCTTAAGGTCTGTCCTTAAACGGTGAAGCCTCGATTTTACCGCCCCCTCGCTCATTCCTAGAGAATCGCCTATGGATAAAAGGCTCATACCGAGATAATACCTGCTTATAAATATAGTTCTGTTCTTTTTATTAAGACCTCCGAGAAATTCGTTTATAATCTCCGAGATAATTTTCGCTTCATACTGATTTTCAACAGTGCTTCCGTCGGGAATAATCTCATAAAGCTCAGCGTCCGCCTCGTTTTCCATACGTTTCCGCTCTTTTTTGTACTCTGTGACAGCAATATTTCTTATGATACGGCAGAAATAACCCCCGAGATTTTCGGGTCTCTTCGGCGGAATTGCATTCCAAATACGCATACAGGCTGTGTTGATACATTCCTCGGTATCCTCCTCGCTTCTGAGTATCCCCTGTGCAAGTTTTCTGCCGAACCGTCCGTATTTATCAAGAAGCATAGATATTGCCTTTTCGGAACGCTCAAAAAACATATCTATGATAGTAATATCCTCCATTACCATACCCCCTTGTTTTTATCCTCTACTTAGTATAACATTATTTAACGGAAAAAGTTTCATTTTTTACTAAAAATAGTTTTTTACAATTTTACAACAGCATTTTTATAGTATTCTGCCTTATGGGACTGTATAATATAATCATAAATCACAATTTTTACGGGAGGTTTCTATGAAAGCATTATTTATCGGCGGTACAGGTACTATAAGTATGGGCATAACAAAACAGCTTGCGGAAAATAAGGACTGGGAGCTTTATCTTTTTAACCGAGGCTCAAGAACAGAAGAACTGCCCGAAAATATAAAGGTAATAAACGGCGACATCAATAACGAGGCTGAGGCAGAAAAGCTTCTCGGAGACCTTCGCTTTGATACCGTATGCGACTTTATCGGCTTCGTCCCCTCACAGCTCGAGAGAGACTACCGTCTTTTTAAAGACAGAACAAAGCAGTTTATGTATATAAGCTCTGCTTCCGCTTACCAGAAGCCTCTCTCCGACTACAGAATAACCGAAGGCACTCCCCTCGCAAATCCTTACTGGGAATATTCGAGGAACAAGATAGCCTGTGAGGATTTCCTTATGAAGATGTACCGTGAGAACGGTTTTCCTGTTACAATAATCCGCCCCAGCCATACCTACGATGAACGCTCCGTCCCCCTCGGAGTACACGGCGATAAGGGTAGCTGGCAGGTAGTAAAGCGTATGCTCGAAGGAAAGCCCGTTATTATTCACGGCGACGGCACATCCCTCTGGACAATGACCCACAACAGCGACTTTGCGAAGGCATTCATCGGACTTATGGGAAATACACACGCTATAGGCGAAAGCTTCCAGATTACTTCCGATGAAACTGTAACCTGGAACCAGATTTATAAGGCTATTGCCGACGCACTGGGCGTTGAGCTTAAGCCCTATTATGTAACCTCGGATTTCCTTGACGCTGTAGGAAAATACGATTTTAAAGGCTCGCTTATCGGAGATAAGGCAAATTCCGTTGTATTCGACAACAGCAAGCTTAAAAAGGCTGTGCCCGGCTTTACCGCAACAGTACGCTTCGACCAGGGCGTAAGAAAGGCAATCGACTTTGTTCTTTCGAATAAGGAATACCAGGTTGAAGATAAGGAATTTGACGAATGGTGCGATAAGGTCATAAATGCTCTCGAAAACGCCAAAAAAGATATACTAGCCTAAGGAAACGGGACTGCTCTTTAACGGGCAGTCCCTTTCTCTTTTAAAAGCCTTCCCCTTCTGTATTGCAAAAAATCCGCCGATATGTTATACTAAGTAAAAAACACGGGAGGAAAATATATGAAAACAATTGCTGTTATCGACGATGACGTTTATATAGGCGATATGCTCGCCGAAGTCCTTACAAAAGAAGGCTATAAGGTTTTACGTGCCTATTCGGGCACAGAGGCTCTTATGCTCCTGTCACAGAACAAGCCCGATTTAGTCCTCCTCGACCTTATGCTCCCGGGACTCAGCGGAGAGGAGGTACTCCCTCATATTAAAAATATCCCTGTTATTATCGTAAGTGCGAAAACCGATATTAACAATAAAGTAAATCTCCTTCTTGAAGGTGCTTCGGACTATATCACAAAGCCCTTCGAAATAAACGAGCTTCTCGCCCGTATAGTTGTCCAGCTCCGTAAGGCTTCCCCCACAGACACGGCAGTTGTTTCCTCGGGAGATATATCCCTCGATACGACCTCGCTCGAGGTAAGGGTAAAGGAAACTCCCGTAAAGCTTACGAAAACCGAATACGCTATACTTAAGCTTCTTATACAGAATGAAAACAAGGTACTTTCAAAAAATTCAATACTCGACCGTATAAGCCTCGATACGCCCGACTGTACCGAAAGCTCCCTTAAGATACACGTAAGCAATCTTCGTAAAAAGCTCCGTGACGTAAGCGGAAAGGACTATATCGAGGCGGTATGGGGAATAGGCTTTAAGCTTAATATTTAATCTTTACGATTTCTTTACGCTTTTCTTTACCGCTTTCTTTACGAAAAAGGTATATACTTAAGCCAAACGAAACGGAAAGGAAAGAATTACTATGGAATTTGTACTTAAAACAAACAATCTCGTAAAACGCTACGGAGGCTTTACTGCCCTCAGCGGTCTTAATATGAACGTGCCGAAAGGAGCAATATACGGCTTTATCGGAAAGAACGGTGCAGGCAAAACTACTCTTATCCGTCTTATATGCGGATTACAGAACCCCACAGCAGGTTCATTCAACCTTTACGGCACAGAAAACAGCGACAGAAATATTGCTAAGTGCCGTAAGCGTATGGGGGCGGTAGTTGAAACTCCTTCTATCTACCTTAATATGACTGCCGAGGAAAATCTTAAACAGCAGTATCTTGTTTTAGGTCTCCCGAATTATGATGGAATAAAGGAGCTTTTAGACCTCGTAGGTCTTTCGGACACAGGTAAGAAAAAAGCAAAGAATTTCTCCCTCGGTATGCGTCAGAGACTCGGTATCGCTGTCGCTTTAGCAGGAAATCCCGATTTCCTTGTGCTTGACGAACCCATAAACGGCCTCGACCCACAGGGTATCGTTGAAATAAGAGAGCTTATCTTAAAGCTCAACCGTGAAAAGAACATCACCTTCCTTATCTCCAGCCACATTCTCGATGAGCTTTCGAGAATAGCTACCCATTACGGCTTTATCGATAAGGGCTTCCTCGTAAAAGAAATGAGTGCGGAGGAGCTTGACAATGCCTGCCGTAAATGTATAAGAGTAGAAATAACAAAGCCCGAGGCTCTTACACAGGTTCTTGATGAAATGGGTATCGATTATAAGTTTGTTTCGGATAACGTTGCGGATATCTACTCGAAGCCAAATGTTACACAGCTTACTCTCTCTCTTGCGGATAAGGGATGCGAAATAATCTCCTTAAAGGAACAGGACGAAAGCCTCGAAAGCTTCTATATCGGACTTTTAGGAGGGGAAAATAATGCTTAAGCTTCTTAAAGGCTCATTTATAAGGCTTTTCCGTTCAAGCGAGTTCCAGATAATGCCCTTTCTCCTTATGATAATGAACTTTATGATGATATTTATGGAGAGAGCGAATTTACAGGACACCGATAAGCTTCCGGGACTTCCTCTCTTTAACGCTTTCTTCCACGTTGTTGTTATCGGTATCTGTACCGCTGTGTTCGTTTCACTCTTTATCGGTGCAGAATACAGCAACGCTACTATCTTCAATAAAATAATCTTCGGTCACAGCAGAACGGCAGTTTACCTGACATATCTCATTACCTGCCTTTTCGGAACAGCTGTGTTCCATCTCACAGCGACAGGCGTTACAACCCTTGTAGGCTGGATAGCTCTCGGAAAACCATTGTTTACAATCGGCGAGTTTATTACGAGCTACCTCCTGTCCCTGCCTGTGTTATTCGCTGTTGTATCATTCTATCTTGCTATTACTATTATAGTCCAGAACAGAGCGGTAGCTATCGGTATTTCGGCAAGCTTTTCCGTAGTTTTGCTTATCTTCTCTATGTATTTCTGTGACGGAAAGCACTATGACAATAAATACCTGGATTTTCTCCCCGATTTCTATCTTAATAAGCTCGCAATGTCGGATATGCTTATTTCCGAAGGAGTAATCGAAAAGCTTAATTTCCCTGTCTATCCCTGTATTCTGTTCGGCTTATTCACAGTTATCGGTCTAATCGTTTTTAACAATATAAATATCAGAAACACCCCGGAAGGAGAGATATAAAATGTCAAGATTATTATCAGCAAACTTAAGACGTCTTAAAATAAACATTCCCTTTTATATATATTCATTTCTTATCTTCGCAATAAGCATATTATTTACTTCAAAGCTCTATATACTTATGTTCGGAGAATATCTGCCTGTTGAAGATGCAATTATGATAGCCTCTGCTCTTCCCGCCGGCTTCAACGCCCTTTTCATCGGCTTCTTCCTCGGAAGAGAATATTCCGATAAAACTATCCGCAATAAAATCGTTGTCGGCTTTACGAAAAGCGAGATTTACGGTGCTTCCCTTATTACTACCTCCCTCGTAACAACGCTATGGGTAATACTCTGGTTCGTAGGATGTATTTCGGGAGCAACTATTGCTGGTGCCGAATACTCTATGGAAAGCCTTATCGTAAAAGCATTCGTAGTGCTCTTTTTCAATCTCGCATTCTCCTCCGGACTTACAGCAGTAAGTATGATGGTTCATTCGAGAGTACTCTGTATCGTACTTCATACCCAGGTTCCGCCCTATCTTATTACCTTCGCTCTTATAAACGGAAGCCTTATCGGAACCGAAGGAGCATTCCCTCCCGTTATAAAGGAAATAATGACCTTTGTTGTAAATCTTATGCCTATGGGCCAGTGGTTCTTTACAAGCGTTGACTACGGAGAAGTACTTTATCCGAACCCTGTGCTTATGCTTCTCTCTGTCGGAGTTATTGTGCTGTTTACCGCTGTGGGAATAAGATATTTTAAAGAAAAAGAAATAAAGTAAGGTGAAAAAAAGTGTTGGTATATTTTATTATCGTAATTTTATGCATAATAATCGTTCTTCTCTCTCTTAAGATAATACTTATGAAAAAATCGGCAAATGAACTTGCCGACGAGCTTTCCGAACGCTTAAAAACCGATACCAACACTCTTCTTACGGTCTCACACCGTGACAGGCATATACTTAAGCTTACGGCTGTTATAAATTCCGAGCTTAAAAACCTCCGTGAAGACCAGATACGCTTTGAACGGGGAGATGCAGAAGTCAAGACCGCCGTTACAAATATCTCCCACGATTTAAGAACCCCTCTTACAGCAATAAGCGGTTATCTCGAGCTTCTTGAACGTGAGGAAAAATCTCCCGAGGTAAGCCGTTATCTTAGTATAATAGGCGGACGTGTAGAGAATATGAAAAAGCTTACGGAAGAGCTTTTCCGCTACTCTGTGGTTATGTCCTCGGAGGAGCTTAAGACCGAAAGTCTCGATATAAAGAAGCATCTTTCAGAAGCATTGCTGTCCTTTTACGGAAGCTTTACGGAACGTGGCATAGAGCCTGTTATCGATATGCCCGAGGGCGAGGTAATACGAAAGCTTGACCCCGACGCTCTTAACCGCATCTTCTCCAACATCATAAGCAACGCCATTAAATACAGCGACGGAGATTTCTCCGCCACACTTAAGAGCGACGGAAAAATAATCTTCACAAACAGAGCTGAAAAGCTTGACCCCATAATAGCAGGAAGACTTTTCGACAAGTTCTTTACCGTTGAAGCGAGCCGTAATTCAACAGGCTTAGGTCTTTCCATAGCTAAACATCTCACAATTGCTATGGGCGGAAATATAACAGGCGAGTATATGGACGAAAAGCTTATAATTACGGTTGATTTTCCCGAAAGATAAGCATAATAAAAAACGTTCCCTCTTTTAAGAGAGAACGTTTCTGGCTGTCGAAAAAGTCATTTTAGCGAAAAAGTAAGAGTGAAAAGTGATGAGTGATGGAATCGCCTACGGCGATGGATTTAAATAAAACTCTGCACAAATGCGCTTCATAAAAGGCTTTTTTAAAATTCACGCCCACAGGGCGCTCCTCAACTATTCACTATTCATTATTCACTTTTCACTTTA
>JAGANY010000048.1 GCA_017624025.1 Ruminiclostridium sp.
CGTCTCACGAAATCCCGAGCAGGTTATTGCAAAAAAAGCAGGTGCTACCCCTTCTACTCTTCATAAGGGAGCTTCCCTTACTCTTCCCGACGGAACCGTTATTTCAAAGAAAACGGATGTCGATGAAAAAATAAAGGAAATTCTCGGTATCGACCGCAATCAGTTCACACAGATAGCAATGATTGCACAGGGAGATTTTTTAAAGCTTCTTACCGCTTCTACCGATGAACGCCAGAAGATTTTCAGAAAGATATTCAAAACCGACCTGTACGAGAAAATACAGATAAAATTAAAATACGATTTTCTTGAAATAAAGAAACGACGCGACGGTTTAAAAAGCAGTATTCTACAGTATATCGGAAGCACAGTATGCGAAGAGGATTCGGCTCTTCACGACGATTACCAAAGAGCCGTAAAAGGCGAGATTTCTACGGCTGATTCCGTAAATATAATCGAAAGCATAATTGCCGAAGATACCGAAAACGAGAAAAAGCTTAACGCTGAACTCGAGGATATAAAGAAGCAGATTTTAGTCAATGCGAGCAGTCTTGAAAAAGCCGAAAGCTATCTTGCTATGCAAAAGGAGCTTGTTGCAACAGAAGCGAAGATAAGTGAAGCGGAAAGTAATATCGAGCTTCTCAGAAAAGCATTTTCAGAAGCTGAAGCCTTGCTCCCCGAAGCACAGAGGCTTTATAACGAAGCAACTCTCATAGAGGCGGAAATTCCCGAATACACAGAGCTTAGCGAGGCGGTAAAAAACCGCTCGGAAATAATCTCACGCATAGAAAAACAGGCTTCTCGTATTTCGCAGTACGAAGCAAAACTCAGCGCTCTCAAAGAAGATACCGAAAAGGAAAAAGCTGAGCTTATCTCACTCAGTGATGCAGGAGAACTCAAGGAAAAGCTTACCGCCGAAAAGGAAAAGGCTGAAGCAAAAATGCTTTCTCTCGCCTCTCTTCGTGAAACAGCAAAAAGATGCGAAAGGCTTAAGGACAAGCTTTCGGTAGAACAGGACGCATATATTAAAGCCTACAGCAAAGCAAAAGAACGCTCCAACGAATACGAGAGAAAGTATAACGCTTTTCTTGATGAACAGGCAGGCATTCTCGCCGAAGAAAGATTAAAGGAAAATGAAAAATGCCCCGTATGCGGTTCCCTTTCACACCCCGAGCCTGCAAAAAAATCCCTTGACGCACCGACAAAGGAAGAACTCGATATACTAAAAAAAGAAAGCAATAACGCAAGAGACGTGGCTTCTTCTGCAAGCAAGGTTGCAGGCGAAACAAAAGCAAAGCTTGAAACCGAAGAAAAGAACCTTTCTGACCAGCTTTCATCTTTCGATAATAATCCCGGAACCGAGAATGCTGTTGAATTTTCCGATACTCTCATCGAAGAAACAAAAGGCATTATAGAAACAATAAAGGGAAAAATCACCGCCGAAGAAAAGCGTATCGAACGTAAAAAACAGCTTTCCGAAGCTATTCCTTTAAAGGAAGCGGATATTTCGGCATTAAATTCGGAAATACAGGCTCTTAAGGAAAAAACAGCCTCAGACGAAACCCTTTCCGAACAAATCCAAAAACGCATCACACAGCTTTCTTCAAAGCTTAAATTCAGCAGTATATCCGAGGCAGAAAAAAATATAAAGGAAATAAAATCCAAAGCTTCAGATATTGAAATTGCTGTAAAAAAAGCAGACGAAAACCTGAGAAGACTTGAATCGGATTTCTCTGTTATGAAAGGCAAAAGAGAACAGCTCGAAAAACAGCTTTCTGACGGTTGCGATATTGACCTTGAGGCTGAAAAGGAAAAGAAGAAAAATCTTGCAGAAAAGCAGAATGAAATCACCGCTATGATAACGGGAATAAACGCAAGAATTTTCAATAACCGAAAAAATGTTTCAGCAATAAAGGAAAAGGACAAGGAAATAAACGAAGCGGAAAGCAGATATATCAATATCAAAAGCCTTTACGAAACCGCTAACGGTTCAATTTCGGATTCAGCAAAATTTATGCTTGAAACCTATGTCCAGGCTACTCATTTTGAACGCATTATCCATAGAGCAAATTACCGTCTCAACATTATGAGCGGAGGCCAGTATCAGCTTTTACGAAAGACCCAGTCGGACAATAAAAAAAGTCAGAGCGGACTTGAGCTTGAAATCATAGATTATTCCAACGGTTCAACACGTGATGTAAAATCTCTTTCGGGCGGTGAATCCTTTATGGCTTCCCTCGCTCTCGCTCTCGGTCTTTCCGATGAGATACAGAACAATGCAAGCGGAATAAAAATCGATACGATGTTTATTGACGAAGGCTTCGGTTCTCTCGACTCAAACTCTCTCCAGCAGGCTATAAACGTTCTTTCCGAGCTTACAGGCGAACACCGTCTCGTAGGTATTATCTCCCACGTTTCTGAGCTCCAGCGTAAAATCGACAAGCAGATTGTCGTTTCAAAGGAAAAGAACAGCAAGAACGGTCTCGGAACAAAAGCAGTTATTGTTTATTAATAAAAACCCTGTGAAGATAATACTCTTCACAGGGTTTGTTTCATATTATAAGTCCCGTAATAAGGGCTGACGCAGAAGCTGCAAGTGCAACTATGATAAGAGGCATATTGAAATATGCAAGCACTACAGCAACAACTGTACCAACAGCAGAGGTCACTATATTTCCCGTTGCATAGAAGATAGCAGGTATCGTCATAGCACTTAAAACAGCATAGGGAATATAATAAAGGAAGCTTCTGAAAAATTTTGATTTAATCTTTTTTCTGAACATTGTGAAGGGTATCATTCTTACAAGGTAAGTAACAATTGCCATCACAGCTATATAAATAACTATACTCATTCCTCAGCTTCCTCCTTTACGGGGAAAATAACTGCCGCAAGGGCTGCAGCAACACAGGCACTTATTATGATTGCAAAGCCTGCACTTACTGCTGTAAATACGAATTTGAAAAGTATGCTTACAGCCGCCGCAACAAGTACAGCGAAAAGTACGCTTTTCTGTTTTCTTGAGGGTGGAACGATAATAGCAATAAACATACCGTAAAGAACAAGCCCCATAGCGTCTGTTACCATTAAGGGCAGTATCTCGCCTGCTGCCGCACCTAAAAGTGTACCTGTGCTCCAGCCTAAGAATGATATAAGTATAAGACCATACATATAGGGAGGTGTTACGGGATGAATCTGTGCGGAAGCTACCGCAAAGATTTCATTGGTTATGCCGTAGGATACAGCGAGCCTGTGGGGAACGGTAAAGGATTTATCGAGCTTCTGTGAAAGCGAAATTCCCATAAGGGAGTATCTTATGTTTATGACAAGCTGTGTAAGTGCCATTTCGATAAGAGTTCCTGCCGCCGCAATTATTTCAACCCCTGCCGCCTGACCTGCCGAGGTAAGATTAGTTACAGATATCATAACAGCCTCTAAAACGGAAAGCCCTGCTCTTACCGCCGCAATACCGAATCCGAAGGAAACGGAAAGGTAGCCTAAAGCTATGGGAATACCGTGTAAAAGACCTTTTTTAAACTGTGAATTCATAATATTATTCCTTTATCAACATTTTCTGACAAAAAAGAATTATATCACATTACGAAAAGAATTTCAACTGTTTTCCTGTCTTTTTCTCATTCTCCGCCAGTTATAGTATCCGTACAGGTCATTGAAAAGAAACATTACAAAACACGCAACCATAGAAATATACGAGATATCTTCGATACTCGCAAGTATCCAGAGAACTATAAGAACGATATCGTTAGCCGCATAGCCTAAAGCGTAATACGGACTTCTTAAAAATGTGAAAAAAACAGCTATAAAGCTTGTTGTAACAGAAATCGTGCTTACGATTAAATTTGCTGTGCCGAGAGCCTTAAGGATAAAATAGAAAATAATTGTAACTGTTAAAGAAAGAACCGTCATTATTATAAGCTTTTTCTTTGTAAGATGACTTACCTCTACCTCCGAGGAATCCTTATAGGGATGCTTTACCCAGGAAATAACCGACATAAGTGCCATAGGAGCACTCATACAAAGGTATGTTATCATCTCGCCGTAATAAGCGAAATGGTAGGATATTATTCCGTAAAAAACCGAAAAGACAACCGTAAGTATCTGCCCGATAACGAAGCCTTTCGCTACAAAAATAAGTGCGGTTACGCCTATAAGCGAGGCTATCATATTAAGAATTCCGGATGTACCGGAAACAAAAGCTGAACCTATAACTACAAGCACTGACGCTATCCATAGAGCTGTTTCAAATTTCGTAAGACTACGGAAAGGATTACTTATTTTCATTTATTCCTCCAAAAAAAAATAAACATCCGCATACACATCTTCTAAGACCTAACGATGTGCAGACGAATGCTCAGCATTACACTACCCGGTGGCAGTTCATATTCAACAGTTGGTATATTATCATAGTTTTTCCGATTTGTCAATACCTAAAAAACGACAAAATTCTTGACAAAACCGCATTAAAGCGTTATAATTTATATAAAAATATATTTACTAATAAATGGAGGAAGTTATGTCTAAAATTGGTAAAAATCTTCTTGCGGTAATTCTCGTTACCGTTATTGCTATTGTAACTCTTCTCGTTTTTATGGAGAGACAGGCTCTCGTTACACTTACGGATGATATTTTAACCGAACAGGCAAACTCATACATTACGATTCTTAAAAGCGATTTCGGTGAGCTTGATGTTGAAGCGGAATATCTCTTTGATATGATAGGAGGCGATACAGAGCTTAAGCAGGCTCTTATTGACGGAAGTTCTGATACCATTAAGGATATTTACAGCAATTATGCTTCCGATGAAAGCTCGTTCGGTGCTTTTTACGGAAGTGACGGTTCTCTTCTCTGGAAGACTGATAACTGTCCGAAAAATATAACTGTCGATAATGCACCCAACGGTTTAGGTGCCGACAGCGAAAATATGTATTACTGCTATTCGGAAAAGATTGCGGAAACCGGTTCATATCTTATCGGCTATGATTTAAGAGCTTATGAATACCTCGACCCTATCCGTGATAAAACAGGCGGTCATTTCACAATCTTCAAGGATAATGTACGCTATGCAACAACTATTACCGATGAAAGCGGCGAACGCTTCACGGGTACAGAAATGTCAGCCGATATATCACAGGCTGTTATCAATGATGGTAAACTTTATTCGGGCAAGGCAGAAATAAACGGCGAAAATTATGTTGTAAGCTATGAACCTATGACCGATAAAAACGGAACAGTTATCGGTGCATACTTCGGCGGTTATGCTACATCAACAGTTAACGAAATGCTCAACAAGGAAGTTTCCGTAATGGGTATCACTGGTGCTGTTGCAGCAATTATTGCCTGTGTAGCAGCAGTTTTCGTATGCTATCTCATTATAAAGAAAACAATACTTACTCCTGTTGCTCTTATCGGTAAGATGACAAAGGAGATGTCCGAAGGAAATCTCGGGTACGAGCTTGAAAACATATCTCACAGCAAGGATGAAGTCGGAGAGCTTCTTTCTTCCGTAGATGGAATGAGAAATACTCTTTCTGCTTATGTAAATGATATTTCAAGAGTTATGCACACTATGGCAAACGGTGATTTCACCGCAACACCACAGGTTGAATACAAGGGTGATTTTGTTGCCTTAAGCGAATCCGCTGCTCAGATAAACAACCAGATGAGAAACGTTATCTCCAGCATCTACCGTACTTCCGACAACGTATATAACGGCTCTACACAATCCGCCGAAGGCTCCAACGCTCTTGCAGACGGTACTACAAGACAGGCAGCCGCTATCGAACAGCTTACAGCCAACCTTACCAATATTTCACAGAATGTTACCGATACCGCTGAAAATGCCCGTGCGGCAAGCGAGCTTGCAGATAACGCTTCCGATATTCTTAACGAACAGCACGCGTATATGAACCAGATGGTAGATTCTATGCGTAAGATTGCAGAAACCTCTTCCGAAATCGAAAACATTATACGTGCAATTGATGATATCGCATCACAGACCAACATCCTTGCTCTTAATGCAGCTATTGAGTCCGCAAGAGCAGGCGAAGCGGGAAAGGGCTTTGCGGTAGTTGCAGACGAAGTAAGAAACCTTTCTGCAAAATCTGCTGAAGCCGTAAAGGAAACATCAATGCTTATCGAAGCAGCAACAAGAGCTGTTGACGAAGGCTCGAAGATTGCGGATAAGAATGCCGCTTCTCTTAACAAGGTAGTCGAAATATTCGGCGAAACAAAGAAGATGATAGGCGATATCTCTTCGGCTGCCGATAATCAGTCCCGTTCAATCAGCCAGATTACAAGCGGTCTCGGTGAAATCTCTGACGTTGTAAGCCAGAACAGTGCTACAGCAGAAGAAATTGCCGCTTCCTGCCAGGAGCTCAACAACAGAGCAATTGACCTTAAGGACGAAGTAAAGCTTTTCAGATTATAATAATTAAAACAGCTTCCGTTACTGTGACGGGAGCTGTTTTTTTATGCTGTCATTAATTGACTTTTCCGGATTTCAATGCTATAATATAACTTGCTATTTTAACCGAAAGGACAGAAAAAATGAATAAAAAAGAGCTTAATGACCTTAAGAAAAATTTTGATGACAAAAGCGGTTTCTTTACCTTTAACAGAGTTTTAAGAGCCTTTGTCGATTCAGATAAAAACGTTGTTTTCAAGAAACACAGCCTTTTAGGCGTTCTCCCCTCGGAAGAGCAGGAGCTTATTACCGTTACCTTAAGAAAGGGCTTAAGCGGAACTCTCGGAAAAAATCTTACGGAATATAATTTTCCCGACAGCGAGTATGAAGACGGCGGTTCACAATCCATACTCTACAGAAACCTTAAAACAAAATTCGAGGATGAAAAGGATCTTGAGGATTACCTTAAGATGATAACCGCAAATATCGAATATACTTCTACCTTTGTAATTATTGCGGCTCACTGTACATACACAATTTTCCGCCGTGACAAGAACGATGAAAGAGCAGACCAGACCAACGACTATAATTTTATATTAACTGTACTCTGCCCGGTTGAAATCGGTGAGGATGTGCTTATTTTTGATGATGACGCAAACAATATCTGCCTTATCCCTCATAAGAGCCGTGTCATAAGCCGTTCACCTACTGACGCTTTCCTTTTCCCCGTACTTACCTGTGGTGATCCTGATATAAACGCTGTTCTTTGCTATACTGCAAAGCCCAAGGAACCCAACAAATCTCTTGTAAAGGACGTTTTAGGCTGTGAAACAATATTCACTCCTGTTGCCGAAAAGGAAGTTTTCGGAAAGGTACTGAGCGATGTTGTAGGCAAGGACCTCGACTATACCCTTATTACGAAGATAAACGAGAAAATCGAGGAAGAGATTAAAGAACACCGTTTCGATTCAAAGCCTGTGGCTATCGACGATGTAAAGCTTAAGGATATTCTTACTGACGTCGGTGTTGATGACAAGAAGCTCGAAAAGGTTCACGATACATTTACCGAAACCGTAGGTAAAAAGCCCCTTACAGCAACAAATCTCGTAACCCCGAAAACTACGATTGCAATACCCGACATCACCATAAATATCGGCAAGAATGCTGCCGATAAGGTACGTACGTCCGTTGTCGGCGGAAGAAAATGCCTGGTTATCGACCTCGACGACCCCAACGTTGTTATCAACGGTCTTCCGACAACAATAGAGCTTGCGACCTCCTTCTCTGCCGAAACGCTTACATCATCTGCACCTGCCGAAGCAGATACAGATGGTGAAGATACCGATGATTACGATTTATAAATCCTGTAAATCAGCGGAGGTAATATCGTTTTCAAGGTTATCTCTTGCGAGGTCATTATCGATTTCGGGATAAACCTTTGAAACGGGCTTTTCCCTTTTATGAGGAACAGCGTGAAAGACCTTCTGTGACGGTGCTTCTGTACCGGAAATAATCGGATTTGCTTTTTTGCCGTGCTTTGCTTTCCCCTGGCTTTCGGGCACGGCAGGTTCAGTATTACGAGGTTTTACGTGTGTTTCTTCGGGACGCTTCATTCCCTGTTTTGGCATAATATCATTCCTTTCTTTTTAAGCTTATTTTCTGTGATTTTACAGAAAATAAACAAGAAATTTTTACATAGCAAAACCTCCGTAAAAAAACGGAGGTTTTATTATTTTTTCAAAAACGTGACATTTTTATCCTTTCAGTTGTAATATATACGAAAAGCTTTTCAAAGGACAGGAGAAACGAAATGACCGAAAAGGAATTTACAAGAATTATAAAGCTATACAGCGGTATCGTATTCCGAACGGCACTGTGTTTCGTTAAAAACAAAGCAGATGCCGACGATATCGTACAAGAAGTTTTCTTGCGTTTTTATACTTACAATGGGTCTTTCGAAAGCGATGAACATATAAAAATGTGGCTTATAAAAGTTACGGTAAACAATTCAAAAAATTTTCTTAAGTACCAGAAGTTAAGACAATTTCTCCCATTAGAAAAGGCGGAAAACAAAGAAATACCAAAGGAGAACGAGGACTTACTTTTGCCAATAATAATGAAAATGAAAACAAAAAGCCGATTAGTGCTTTATATGTTTTACTATGAGGGATACTCTGTAAAAGAGATTGCTGAAATTTTAAAGGAAAATGAATCAGCGGTAACCTCACAGCTTTACCGTGGAAGAAAACAACTCAAGAAGCTTCTTTTAAAGGAGGGTTATAATGAACTTCAATAATATCTTTCATAAAGCCTTCGAAAACGTTTCTCCGATTACTGACGATGAAATCTTCAGAAACGTTATTGAAAGGACGGAAAAAAAGCGTATGAGAAAAAAAATCAAATCAAGAAAACCAATTATTGCAATATGCGTTTGTGCTTTTTTAAGCATTGGAACGGTAGTTGCAGCGGCCGAATCGCATGAGTTTAATCAATTTATTTATACAACAACAGGATTTGTTATCAACCCTGACAAAATAGTTTATGCAACACCTATTCCTCAATATCCTATTGACGGCTTTTCGAGAATTGAAGATATGGGAACACCGATAGCCGAAGGCGTAATAAAACAAGAAGTTCCTACAGAACTATATTTTGTCCCGCTGACAGAAAATAGTGAAAATAAATTCACCATTGAAAAAATCGCTTATGACAACGGTCAGACAATAGTTATGGGAGACGGATTTGAGCTTGAAGAAAATCAGTGTGCAAGGATAACAATTGACGCCGACTTTACCGCCGAATACCATACTGACAGGAAAGGCGAACGAGTTGCAGTAGGATATATTTACGATGATGTTGCCTATGAAATCTTTTCGGGAAAAACAGACGGCGAAAGCTTGTCCGTAGATTTCTCTGCTGAGAAAGCAGGCGAATACAGCTTTTATATAATTAATTGCTCTGCAGGAATGCAGAATTATGACAGCGTTTCGGTTGAAATAATCGATAATTAACAGTGAACAACAATCAAACAAAAATAACAAAAAGGCGGTTAAATACCGTCTTTTTTGTTAATAAAAAATGGAGAATGAATGATGAAAGATTGTGGTGTTTACTTCGCCAACAGATTTAATAATCCGTGCCCAAAGGACACACCTTAATCTTTCATTTTTCATCATTAATCATTCATCCTTAAAGAATAATACAGATAAGCCCGCCGCAACCCTCGTTAATAATTCTCTCGATGGTTTCCTGGAGCTTCTGTCTTGCGTCCGAAGGCATACGGTAAAGCTTGTTGTGTAAGCCTTCGTTTACAAGCTCGTGGAGGGATTTTCCGAAAATGTTGCTGTTCCAGATTTCCGTAGGATTCTCCTCAAATTCCTTTAATAGATAATGGATAAGCTCTTCGCTCTGGCGTTCGGAGCCTACTACCGGCGAAACCTCTGTTTCGATTTTAGCTGACATCATATGGATTGACGGTGCCTGTGCACGAAGTCTTACGCCGTATTTTCCGCCCTGCTTTACGATTTCGGGTTCCTCAAGGCTAAGCTCGTCAATATCGGGCATTACAATGCCGTAGCCTGTTGACTGTACCTCGTCGAGAGCGGTTTTTACCTTTTCAAACTTACGCTTTATTTCCGCAAGCTCAATCATACAAGGCATAAGGTCGCCCTCATCGTGAAGCTCTAAGCCTGTTGTTTCGCCTAAAATTCGGTAAAACAGCTCGTTTTTCACCTCGATTTTTACAAAGCCTGCACCTTTTCCCAAATCGATTTCTTCTACACCGCAATCTGTTATGTACTCGCATTCCGAAAGGCGGCAGGCTACGCTCTTTATCTCCCCTATTGCCGAAATGCTCTCCGCTGATGCCTTCAGAGCAGAAAAAATCTCCTTTTTCAGCCAATGCTCCTTATCGAGAACAGTAAGCCATTTCGGAATCTTTATATTGATTTCTTTTACGGGGAACTGGAGCAGTACTTCCGTAAGGATATCCTTTATTTCCTGTTCGCCGATTTCAAGGCAGTTAACAGGGATTACAGGCTTGCCGTATTTTTCAGAAAGCTCCGACGCAAGCCTTTTGCTTTCAGAACTATCGGGATTTTTACAGTTCATAACTACCGCAAAAGGCTTATTGATATGCTTAAGCTCATCAATAACACGCATTTCCGCTTCCTCATATTCTTCCCTCGGAATATCGGAAATACTGCCGTCGGTAGTAACTACGAGGCCTATTGTGGAATGTTCGTTTATAACCTTCTGTGTTCCTACCTCTGCCGCCATATTGAAAGGAATCTCTGTATCGAACCAGGGTGTCATTACCATTCGGGGCTGTTCATTTTCAATGTAGCCTATGGAGCTTGGCACTATATATCCAACGCAATCTATAAGACGGACATTCATAAATGTATTGTCATCAAGTCTTACTGAAATTGCTTCTTCGGGTACGAATTTCGGCTCGGTCGTCATAATCGTTTTACCTGCTGCTCCTTGTGGAAGCTCGTCAACGGCACGTTCTCTTCTGAAGCTGCTTTCGATGTTCGGTATTACAACAGACTGCATAAAACGGCTTATAAAGGTTGATTTTCCCGAACGAACAGGGCCTACTACGCCTATATAGATATTTCCGTCTGTTCTTTCGGAAATATCGTGGTAAATGGAATTATTCATACAATCCTCCTCTCAGACAATGGGAATAAGCAGCATACAGGGGGATGCAAGCTGTTCTTCTTCGAGTTCGTTTTCCGCTGTGACTGCCGAAACGCTTGTGTTGTAACGCTTCGCAATATCCCATATCTTTTCGCCCTTATCGGCATAATAAAGCTTAAGAGCATAGTCGCTTTCCTTATTCTTCGGATGCTCTTCCATAATATTTATTTCGCTTACCGTATTGATTGTCTTAATGCGATATACAAGACCCTGTGCAGAAAGCTGGATATGAATATCCGCTGTCTTGTCTCCCGAAATGCTGTAGCTTACGTTGGATACCGTTACTCCGATGTCAGCAGAATACGAGCCGTTATCGGTATCCATATCTGTTTCAAACTCAAAAGGCTCGTTCTTTTCAATAAAAATCGGTTTTCCGCTGCTGTTTTTTCCGATAAGCCAGATACATATCTGACCGCTTACCATAAGCTTTCCGCTTTCATCGGAAGAACGAAGAGTATAACCCGACAAATCACATTTACAATCAAAAACTTCCCCTAATTCCCCATCGCTGTACTCGATAACAGACCTTACTCCGTGCTGATATAAAAGATAATTGGGACTATATTCGAGCTTTACAGGGGATGAAACAAAACTGCATTCATAGTCTGTGGAATAAATATCGCATACGGGGGAAATCATACTTTCTTTATATGCGGTAACCTTGCAATCCGCTGTTATTTCACAGCCTAAAAGCCTGTTTTCTCCATCATCGCCCTGCTTTACCTCAAGGTCACAGTCGAGAATGTCAAATCTCGCACTACAGCTGTGGCTGTCGGTAATTCCGTCAACGTCAACAATCTGGCTTAAAGGTACAGACGCTTCCATAACCTCTGTTTCGTAAAAATCTCCCGAGCGTGTAAGATAAAGAGCTTTAATTTTCGCCTCGCCCTTTATTACGACCTTGTCGGAAATAATTTTAGTATCAGTAACCGAAGCGGTACAGCTTGTTGTAAGAATAGCTGAGATACCTCCGCCTGCTCCGGTTTCGATATCCTCCCTCGCAACATACTGACGGCAGGCATAAAGACGGCTTCCGCAATAGCTTACGCTGTCACGCCTTACCTCTGTTCCAAGACCCGAAGCTCCGCTTAAAATCTCGCTTTCAACAAAGCCTGTGACCTTTATCTTACAGCTTACCGCTCCCCTTACGTCAATTCTTCTTCCGCTTACCGCACGGCAGTTGCAATAATCGGTTTTCTGGATAAGATTTACCACAGGTTTTTCCGTATTCTTTACAAGTTCTACGGTTTTTGAATAGGTGAAACGATGCTCGACACAGTTTATATCGTCGCTTTCTTCAGAAAGGTACAGCACCTTAATGTAAACAACGCCGTCAATATAAAGCTGTGTACCCGAAACATTGTAGGATACTATACCCGGAGTAAGGGTACATTTAAGTATCTTAAAAATATCGGGATAATAATCCGGCAGGACATAGTCAAATTCAACGCCCTGCTCTGTCTGCCCGTCAAATACCGTTTCGGTAAGAAAAACAGGCTCTTTATCAAGTAACAGTTTCATAGCTTAACCTCCGTTTTTCGTTTTCAAGAGATTATATTCAGCTTATGTACAGGATATGACAAGCAATTAAAACAGTTTTTTGCTCAACTTATTCTTATATAGTAACTATTTCATTGGTAAAACCTACCAAAATATTCAAAAAAACAGCTGTATTTTTAATTTTCATATACTTTTAATTGACAAATATTGGTCATTATGATAAAATTATATGAATGAAGTTTTTTTGGGGGTGGAAAAATTGGAAATAGCGGTTTATTTTCTTGCGGTAATGCTTATGCTTCTGTCTTTTTCGCTGTATTTTATAATACATAAGATGAAAAGAGAGCGGGAAAAAAGCAAAAAGCTTTCAGCACTTATAAATGCAAGCCAGGTCTATACCATAACCTGGACGACAGATTTTTCTAAAATCGAAGCAAATAAAAAGCTCAGCGATTTTCTCGGCACCCTCGGACGTACCGCTGATGAAAACTTTTTAAAGCTTTTATTTCTCGATAACGACAACACCCTCGGTACAACAGGAAGCGTTCTCCTTATGGGAGCTTTAAATAAAAGCGGAAGAAAGACAGCGTTCGCGCTTCCCGATGGAACAATAAAGCACATACTCTGGAAAAGCAAAATTATAAGCAGTGAAGAAAACTTTACTTCTATCGCAACTACAGGTACAGACATTACCGAAGAACACGATATAAGAGAACAGCTTAATATCACTACAAGAAAGCACGAAAGTGCCAAGGACAGTCTCGACGCTACCGCTGAAAACGCTGACATAGGCGTATTCACCCTCAATCATACAGCTTCGGGCTATGAGCTCGAAATATCCTCAAAAAGCTCGGAGATGCTCGGCTTAAAAGAAGACGAGGTTTCAATATCCGCTCTTTATGACCGCATTTCACAGGAAGATAAGGAGCTTCTCGTTGAAACTCTTCATGCTATTTCAACAGGCGAATCTAATCACGCAAATATCGAAGCTGATGTAAAAATAAGCGAAGATAACACTCATCGCTTTGTATTCAAAATAAAATCAACAGGCAACCGTTCCGGCAATACACACCGTATTACCGTTGCATTCATTGATATGACCAACGAACAGGAAAATATCCGTCTCGGAAGCTCAAGCGATGACCCGCTTACAGGCTTTCTTAACCGTAACGGATTTTTCGGAAACGGTGAGTCCTTCCTCGAAAAGGCAAATAAGGATAACAGAAAAATTGCTGTTATCGCCCTTAAGCTTAAAAGATTCCAGAAAATCTCTACCCTTTTCGGCATAGAAATTGCCGATAAGCTTCTTACCGTTTACGCAAGAGGCATTGAAAACTGCAGCGGTAAGCCTTCGCTTCTCGGTAAAATGAACCTTGACAGCTTTGCTGCTATAATCTCCTGTGAAAGTAAAGAAGAAGCAGAGCTCTTCGCAAGCAGACTTACAGACCATATTGCTGATTCCTGCAACGATACTGTTCTTCCCGCCGTACTTAAAGAACAGGCAGGATTTACCATAGGCGTATGCTTCTATGACGGACTTGATGATGTTGTTACATTCTATAACAAGGCGAATATGATGATATATACCGATTATTCGGAAAAGGATTATATCTGCCGTTATTTCGACAAGACTATCGAAGAACGCATCTATAACCGTGAGCTTATTGAGCAGGAGCTTCACGACGCTATTAAAAACAACGAATTCGAGCTTTACTACCAGCCTAAAATGAGCTTCGACAACAGCGAAATAACCGGCATGGAGGCTCTTATCCGTTGGAATCATCCTTCTAACGGCGTAATCACTCCTACTTCGTTTATTCCTATTGCCGAAGAGTCGGGCATTATTACGAAGATTGATGAGTGGGGACTTGCAGAAGCTTGTCATCAAGCAAAAAAATGGCAGGATATGGGCTATAAACCCCTTCGCATCTCGGTAAATATATCACAGATGCAGCTTTATCGCACGGATATTGTTTCAACCATAAAAAATGCTCTTTCTGAATCGGGACTTGACGCAAAATATCTCGAAATTGAGCTTACTGAAACTATGGCTATGCAGGATATTGACCGCACTATAAGTATTCTTAAGGAAATCCAGAATATCGGCGTTTCAATATCTATGGATGACTTCGGAACAGGCTACTCTTCTCTTTCCGCTCTTAAGCTTCTTCCTATAAATATTCTTAAGATAGACAGAAGCCTTATAACCGATATAAGCACAAACTCAACCTCATACAGTATAGTAAAGGCTATCGTTGAACTCGGAAACGCTCTTGAGCTTGAGGTACTTGCAGAGGGCGTTGAAACCGAAGTACAGAGCGATATTTTAAGCCACCTTGGATGTACAGTAGCACAGGGATTTTTCTACGGAAGACCTCTTTCCGCAAAGGAAATCGAGAAAAACTTCCTTGAACCATTAACACCTGTTGAATAACTTACAATGCTTCCGCTAAAAACGGGAGCATTGTTTTTATTATAAGTTAATTTTTTCTTGACTGTTAAGAATAAATATGGTACAATAAACTGATAGGCTTTGCCCTTTTTTAACATAAACAATATAGGGGAGCAGAATTATGCTGATTGTTATTGACGGACTCGACGGATGCGGAAAATCCACACAGCTCGATTTACTTAAAGAAAAAATTACCGGTGCACATTTTATCACATTTCCTTACTATAATACTAACAGCGGAAAAATCGTAACCGATTATCTTAACGGCGTTTTCAACGAAAATAACCCGAAAATAAGTGCTTATTCCGCAAGTGCTATGTACGCTGTTGACCGTTACACAAGCTATAAAACGCACTGGGAAGAGCTTTATAAAAGCGGTTCGCCCGTTATCTCAGCAAGATATGTTACTTCGAACGCTATCTATCAGATGACAAAGCTCGATAAATCGGAATGGGACAAGTATCTCGACTGGCTTTACGATTTCGAATACGGAAAGCTCGGAATTCCGAAACCCGATAAAACTATCTTCCTCGATATGCCTATTGAAATTTCACAGAAGCTTCTTTCGGAACGCTACGACGGCGATGAAAACAAAAAAGATATCCACGAACAGAACGTAAGCTTCCTTAAGGCGTGCCGTGAATCTGCACTTTACGTGGCAAAGCGTGACTGTTGGGATATTATCCCTTGCAACAATGGTGATAACCCACGCACTATCGAAGAAATAAACAACGATTTAATAAAAATTATTGGCAAGGACTTTTAAAATGCTTGAATTCAGACCCGTTCTGCTTTCAGACAAGCCCTGGGTCGATGAGCTTCTCGCTCATTCGGATTTCAGAGGCTGTGAATATACCTTCGGGAATAATTTCTGCTGGCAGAATATTTATGACATTAAAATATGCAGATACAAGGATTTCTATCTGCTGAAAAATGCAAACGGCTTCTTTTTCCCTGCCGGAAAGGGAGATATTGCTGAAGTAATCTCCGAGATAGGCCGTTACTGTAAAAACAACAATATGCCCTTTAATTTTACAACTATGAATAAAATCTCTATGCTTACTTTAAAGGAAATGTACGGTTCTCGTGCGGAAGTGAGCACAAATCCCGACTACTACGACTATATATATAGCTACGAGGACTTGACCGAATTAAAAGGCAAGAAATACCACGCAAAACGCAATCATATTTCAAGATTTTCCGAAAATAACTGGACATACGAAGAAATAAACGAAAGCAATATCGAAGAATGCAAGGTTATGAATGACGAGTGGTGCAGACGTAACGGCTGCAGCGAAAATCCTGATAAGGCTGACGAAATATGTGCGGTTAAAATTGGTCTCGATAATTTCAATGCTCTCGGCTACAAGGGCGGTCTTATCCGTGTGAACGGAGCTGTACAGGCTTTTACCTTCGGTGAACAGACCAACAGCGATACCTTTGTTGTTCACGTTGAAAAAGCATTTACCGATTTCCAGGGTGCTTACCCTATGATAAACAAGCAGTTTCTCGTTAATTCCGTAAGCGGTGCAAGATATATAAACCGTGAAGAGGATATGGGCGAGGAGAATTTACGAAAAGCGAAGCAGTCATATTATCCCTGCTTTATGGAAGAAAAATTCCGTGTTAAAATCGACTGAAAGGAAATAACATTATGATTTATGTATTTTTAGCAAACGGCTTCGAAGAAACCGAAGCTATCGCACCTATTGATATCTTAAGAAGAAGCGAGCTTGATGTTAAGACTGTCGGCATAGGCGAAGAGGTCGTTGTAAGCTCCCACGGTGTTGCTATGATTCCCGACATTACCGAGGTTGATTTCGTTCCTTCCGACGATATAGATATGATTGTTCTTCCCGGCGGTATGCCCGGTACTCTTAACCTTGAAAAGAGCCGTACCGTACAGGACGCAATCGATTTCTGTGCAAAAAATGACAAGTATATTGCCGCTATATGTGCTGCTCCCTCTATTATCGGAAAAAAGGGACTTTTAGAAGGCAAGAAGGCAACCTGTTTCCCCGGCTTTGAACAGTTCCTTGAAGGTGCTGAATACACAGGAGAGGGCGTTGTTCACGACGGTAAGATTATTACAGGAAAAGGCCCCGGAGCCGCAATCGAATTCGGTCTTAAGCTTTCCGAAATCCTTGCAGGCACTCCTAAAGCCGTAAAAGTAAAGGCGTCCTTACAGTGCTCTTGACAGATAAAAAGGCTCTCCGAAAGGAGCTTATGGAAAAACGGCGTTTAATGGACAAAAGTTACAGATTAAATTCTTGTAATATGATTTATAATAATCTTATAAGCTGCCAAGAAATAAAAAACGCTGATACGATACTGACCTATATTTCAACCGATATTGAGGTTGATACTATAAAATTCATTGAATATCTCCTTGAAAGCAAAAAAACCGTCGCTGTGCCTAAATGCGAAGGAAAGAATATGAGATTTATTAAAATCACAGGTTTTGATTCTCTCGTAAAGGGTGCTTTCGGTATCCTTGAACCTACGGGCAGCGATGAAATTACCGACTTTAAAGAAACGGTATGTATAACCCCTGCCCTTTCCTTCGATAATGACGGTTATCGTCTCGGATACGGCGGCGGATTCTATGACCGCTTTTTTGAAAAATTTGACGGCATATCTGTCGGAATATGTTATGACAGCTTTATCGGAAGCGTTCCGAAAGAGGAATATGACCGCTCTGTTGATATTCTTGTAACAGAGAGCGGAATAAGATATATGAGGAAATGAGGTGTGACCTTGGAACAGAAAAAAAATGACGAAGTAGAAAGCCTTGCCGCTTTTTTACATACAGGCGGCAGTGAGCTGCCTAAGGCTCCGGAGCCTGTTAAAAAGCAGGAAGCGGTTAAGCCTGCACCAAAACCCAAACAGCCTTCTATAAATGCTGACAAGGATTTAAACGATATACTGTTTTCTATCGAGAACAGAAAAAAAAGCCACCAGGATGCTGCTCCTGTGGCTGTGCCAGAGCCCGACGCACCCGAGGTTTATGAAGAAGACGAGCTTCCCGATATCCCCGAGTACAGTAATTTCGAAGAAGATAACGGGCATTACGATGACGCCGCAACACAGATGATGAACGTTGTAAACATTCCCGTAAAAAAGACAGCGTCAGCAGAAAAGGCTGTTGCCGAATACGATGACGAAGAAGAGACCGAAGAAGAAAAGGAAGAACGCAAGGAACTCAGAGAGATGCGTATCCGCTACGAAAAGCAGCGTCAGCACGCACGTACCTTTGCCTTTATCCTTATCGGTGCATTCCTTTGCGTCGGCATTATCTTTGCTTCGATATACCTTTCAAGATATATCGTTACCTACGCCCTCGACCTTACAGGTATCGTTACCAACGATTTCCGTATTGACGTTATCATTCCAGAAGACGCTGATACCGAAACCGTTGCGGCAATACTTTCCGAAAACAATATCATAAGCTCTCCCAAATTCTTCACAAAATTCGGCGAGCTTACAGGAAAGAAGGACGAATTTATTCCCGGCACATATACCCTTAGCTCTACAATGTCGTATATGACCCTTTTCAGCACTCTGCAAACGGATATTTACCAGGAAAAAATCGTAACAATACGAATCGTCGAAGGTATGACCGCTCACGAAATCGCACAGCTTCTTGAAGAAAACTGTGTATGCTTTGCCGAAGACTTCGAGAAGTATTATAAGAATATCCAGAATAACTATGACTTCGAAAGACGTCTTTCCGAAAGCTCCTCAAAATATAACCAGCTTGAAGGCTATCTCTTCCCCGATACCTACGAATTCTATGTAATCCAGGCTATGGAAAATATAAAGGAACTTGAGGAAGGCTCGGAAGAAGCTCTCGCTATGTATGAGAACTCTGCTGAAAATGCCGAGGAAGCCGCTAAGAAAATGTACAAGAACTTCAACGATAAGATTACCCGTACAATGTATAAGCAGATGGGTGAAATGAATCTTACTCTTGACGAGGTTATTACTCTTGCTTCTATGGTTCAGAAGGAAGCCGCAAGCGTTGAAGATATGTACTATGTAGCGAGCGTTTTCCTTAATCGTATAAGATATTCCGAAGCCTATCCGAAGCTTGAATCGGACGTTACGGTTCTTTATGTTGAAAATGAAATAAAGCCGTATTTTACCGATACAAGTGCAAAATATACCCGTTACGCAAACGCTTATAACACATATACCTGTACAGGTATTCCTGCAGGTCCTATCTGTAACCCCGGACTTGACGCTATAGACGCCGTTCTTAATTCGGCAGATACAAATTATTTCTTCTTCTGTGCAAACGAAGAAACAGGAGAAGTTTTCTACGCCGAAACCCAGGCTCATCACGAAGAAAACCTTGTTCTTGCGGGTCTTGCGGGTAATGGTGATGAATAATTATAAGGAGTGACTTTTTTGGCTGAATTACTTTCACCTGCAGGTGATTATGAATGCCTTGAAGCTGCTGTTGATTACGGATGCGACGCCGTATATCTCGGCGGTACAAGCTTCGGTATGCGTGCAGGACCTAAGAATTTTGATGAAGAAGCCCTTGAAAAAGCTGTAAAATATGCCCACGAAAGAAATGTAAAGGTATATCTTACCTGTAATATCGTTCCTACCAACGACGAAGCGGAAGCCTTTCCCGAATTTATAAAAAAGGCCCAGTCCGCCGGTATTGACGCCGTTATCGTTGCGGATATAGGCGTTATGGGTATGGTAAAAAAATACGCTCCCGGTCTCGATATCCATATGTCAACACAGGTCGGCATAATGAATTACGAAACCGCAAACGAGCTTTACCGTCTCGGTGCAAGACGAATTGTTCTTGCGAGAGAAGTAAGTCTCGAGGAAATAAAGCGTATCCGTAAGAATATACCCGAAGATATGGAAATCGAAGCATTCGTTCACGGTGCTATGTGCGTTTCATTTTCGGGAAGATGTCTTCTTTCGAAGTATCTTGTTGACCGTGACGCAAACAGAGGTGCCTGTGCACAGCCTTGCCGCTGGAGATACTTTATTACCGAAGAAAAGCGTATTGGTCAGAATTTTGAAATGTTTGAGGACAACAGAGGAACATATATCCTTAACGCAAAGGACCTTTGTATGATAGAACATATAAAGGAGCTTCTCGACGCCGGCGTAACAAGCCTTAAAATCGAAGGAAGAGCAAAATCTTCTTACTATGTCGCTACTGTAACGAACGCATACCGCTGTGCTCTCGACAGCGTATATAAAAACGAGGAAGTGCCACAGTGGGTTCTCGACGAGGTTTATAAGGTAAGCCACAGAAGATACTGTACAGGCTTCTTCTATAACCACGATGACGCTGAACAGTACTATGAAGACAGCGGTTATTTCCGTGAATATGACTTTGCAGGCGTAGTTGACGGATACGAAAACGGTATTCTTCATCTTACACAGAGAAATTATTTTACTCTCGATGACGAGCTTGAGATTTTATCTCCCGGCTGTGAGCCTGTACGGTTCAAACCCGAAGAAATGTTTAACGATAAGGGCGAAAGCGTAAGAATCGCTAACCACGCTACCGAAAAGCTTACCTTCCCTTATCCCGATAGCTTCCCGAAAAATTCTATTTTAAGAAAACCCTCTAAGGACAGAGAGAAAAAGGACTGATAATATGGAATTAACCAATATAGGCACAATCAAGGAGCTTTTTACCAGGCACGGCTTCTCTTTCACAAAATCCTTAGGTCAGAATTTTCTTATCAACCCTTCTGTATGCCCTAAAATTGCGGAAATGGGCGGAGCGAAAAAAGGAACCGCCGCTATAGAAATAGGTACAGGCGTAGGAGTTCTTACGAAAGAGCTCGCTATACGCTGTGATAAGGTCGTAGCTGTTGAAATTGACGAGGGGCTTAAGCCTATACTTAACGAAACGCTGGAAGAATTCGACAACGTTGAAATAGTTTTCGGCGACGTTATGGAAACTGACCTTCATAAGCTTATAAGCGAAAAGCTAAGCGGTTTTGATGAAATAATCGTATGTGCGAACCTCCCCTATTACATAACCTCGCCTGTTATAATGAAGCTTCTCGAAGAACGTCTTCCTATCCGCTCCGTTACGGTTATGGTACAGAAGGAAGCGGCTGACCGTCTTTGTGCAAAGGTCGGTTCAAGAGATTCGGGAGCAATAACCGTAGCTGTCAATTACTATGCAGAGCCGAAAATGCTTTTTAAGGTAAACAGAGGAAGCTTTATGCCCGCACCAAACGTTGACAGTGCCGTTATAAGACTCGATGTAAACACTGTACCCAAATACACGCCTACAGACGAAAAGCTTTTCTTCCGTGTTGTACACGCCGCATTCTCTCAGAGAAGAAAACAGCTTATCAACCCTGTGTCATCAATGCTCGGAATAGAGAAAAAAGCCCTTGCGGAAATGCTCGAAGCTTCCGGAATAAAGCCGACAGCAAGACCCGAAGAGCTTAAAATGGAAGATTTTGTAGCTTTAAGCAACAAGCTTTCTGAAAAATAAAATACGATCCCTTTCTTTGACAAAAATTTCAATCCTAAAGTATTACAATGATAACAGTAATACTTGAAAGGAATGATTTTTACGGAAAAAAGTTTAAGTGCTGTTTCCCGTGTCAGAGAAAGGGATTTCAGTTTTTTAAGAAGCATTTCTATAGCCGCTGCAGCGTTCTTTCTGTCGGTGTCTCCGCTTTTCGGAAAGCTTTCGCCCTTTGGCGTTGCTTTTATCGGAACGCTTTCGGGATTCGACTGTATATTCGGCTTTTGCGGAGCGGTCACAGGCTTTGCAGCTTCGGGAAATTTCGGACTTGCAGTACCGCATATTGCTGTAATTGCCGCTCTTTCTGCCTTACGGCTTATACTCGGTCATAAACGTAATATCGGAATAAATCTTGCTTCTGCCGTCTTAGCGTCGGTAGGTATTTTTATTGCTCATTTTCCTTCTTCCAGCGAGCTTTCCGATATTTTTACGGGCTTCGCCTTCGGGGTCATAACCTTTATCTCCGTTACTTCCGCCAACACCTTCCTAGCCGCAAAGGACAAGCCCTTTACCGACGAAAACACATCCCTTATCCTATCGGGAGCAGTTATTTACACGCTTATTATAACTGCCTTTTCGGGCTTACAGCTAAGCTTTTTCAACGCAGGAATTTTTCTCTCGGCTCTTGCTATCGTAATTGCTCCTAAAGTAAGAGACAATTTCGCTGTACATACAGGTATTCTTTCAGCAGCAGGAATAACCCTCGCAAATCCTTCTTTTTCAATCATAAGCATAATTCTCGGGGTAAGTGCTCTTCTGTCTTCCTTTCTCGGAAAATACGGCAGAATAACTCGAGGATGCGGACTAGTATTTGCTCTCGGATTCGGAATACTCGTTACAGGAATCACAGAGGAAAGCACCGTCTGTACGGCTTCTGTGCTTATGGGAGCGGCAGCGGCTATGCTTGTCCCCGAAAAATATATACCTTCCTTTAAAAACCGCTGTTATATCGGCGTTGCATCGGCATCAAGACCCTTTTATGTTTTCGGAAGAAAGCTCGAATGTATGAGCGATGCTGTAGGGGAAATGAATACAGCAATAAAACGTACTGCCGAAGCTTTAGACAAGGAGAATATCCACGACCCCTCACAGATATATATTAACGCCGCCGACAGTATATGCACAGGCTGCAGAAATAATATGTACTGCTGGGGAAGCTGTTACAACAGAAGCTCGGACATTCTCAACAAGGCAGTTTCGGGAATAAGGCAAGGTGTGCTTGCTGATGAAAATACTATCGGCGGTCATTTCGAAGAAGTATGTCCGAAACGAAAAGAGCTTGCCGACGCTCTAAACAGAGGATATGCCGTTTACTGCTCAGCACAAAGCTCTGCACGTAAGATAGGCGAAATGCGAAGCGTACTTTCCTCACAGCTTTCGGCTACACAGAGAATGTTGAAAAAAATATCCGAAGAGCTTTGTACCGATGACGGATTTGATGAAAAAGCGGCTTATACAGCTTCAGAGGCTCTTAAGGAAAGCGGAATTCTAAACCCAACAGTAACCGCTATAAATATCGAGGGAAAGCTCACTATTGACGCCTTCGGGGAGGATACCCCTCTTTTCAACCCCGAAGCAGTCGCAAAACGTATTTCCTTCGCATTAAGAAAAGAGTTTGACCCTCCGCTTATAAGCGAAACCTCAAAAGGAATACGTATCACTCTTTCCGAACGCTCCCTTTATGACGCACAGATTAAGACATTTTCGAGAAGCAAGTCCGATTCAAATCACAGCGGTGACTGCTTCGACTGCTTCAATGACGGACAGGGCAATCTTTATATGATACTTTCGGACGGTATGGGAAGCGGTGCGAGAGCAAAAATAGACAGCACCTTTTCCTGCAGTATGCTCGTAAAAATGCTTAAGGCAGGAATAGATTTTGATGCGGCTATGGAGATGCTCAATACATCGCTTATGGTCAAATCCTCTGATGAAAGCTTTGCTACCCTTGACGTATGCAGAATAAATCTTTACTCCGGCGAGATTTCCCTTTATAAAGCCGGAAGTGCTTCTACCTTTATACGAAAAGGAACTACCTTTTCGGAGCTTTCGGGAAGCGGAATTCCCTTTGGCGTTACAGAAAAAGCCGAATACCAGGAAAACAAATTTACTGTTTCCTTCGGCGATATAATTATTATGACAAGCGATGGTGCGGATATTGATAAGGATTGGCTCGAAAGAGTGGTGATGAGGGAAAAGAATGCCGACCTTAATACGATAATATCGCTTATCGGAGACGCACTGAGACTTAGTGCCGAAAGAGGAAAGGAGGATGATATTACCGTTATAGGCGTTAAAATAACAAAATAAAAGAAGCTTCGGATGGTTTAATTCATCCGAAGCTTTTCTTCGTAATTATAAAGGGTGTTTTTCAATATATGCTTCAAGTATTTCTACCGCATCCTCAACCATTTTTGCACAAGGACGGGACTTATAGTATTCCGCTGTGCGTTCGGAGGGAATAAAGCTTTTATCTTCAGCAATCTTTCCCAAAATATCACGGCATACGATAGAGCCGTTGCGTTCCTTAAAAGCCTCGGCAAGCTCCTGGATGCGCTTATAATGCTCCATTTTTTCTGTGCCTGCCTTCGGGTCAGTGTAACCGTAGAGAACGCCCGCCGCCATAAACATTCCGCTTACAGCACCGCATACCTCTCTGAGTCTTCCCATACCTCCGCCGAATGAAGAGGATATAAGAAGTGCAGTTTTTTCATCAAAGCCCGTAAGGTCGGTGAATGCAAGGAAAACAGACTGTGAGCAATTATAGCCCTCTAAAAAATAGTTTCTTGCTTTTTCTGCTCTTTCGGTCATTTCAAAAGCTCCTCAGCCATAGCTTCCAGTGCGGAGGTATCAGCACTTTCGATATCACCCTTATCGCCGTATGCGGCAAAGGACGGGTCGATAGGAAGCTTTGCAATATTCTTTATACCGTGCTTTGCAGCAATTTCATCAATACGGCTTTCACCGTAGATATAATGCTTCTTATCACAGTTATCACATACAAAATAGCTCATATTCTCTACTATACCGAGAACGGGAATATTCATCATATCCGCCATTTTTACAGCCTTTTCAACAATCATAGAAACAAGCTCCTGGGGGCTTGTAACAACGATTATTCCGCTTACAGGGATAGACTGGAAAACGGTAAGGGGAACATCGCCTGTTCCGGGGGGCATATCAACAAACATAAAGTCGATATCATCCCATACAACATCTGACCAGAACTGTTTAACAACGCCTGCAATAACAGGGCCTCTCCATACAACTGGGTCTGTGTCATTTTCGAGAAGGAGGTTTACAGACATAATTTCAATGCCGTTCTTCGACTTTAAGGGAATCATATTCTGGCCGTCGCTCATAACTCTTCCGCTTACGCCGAAAACCTTAGGGATAGAGGGACCGGTAATATCGGCGTCAAGAACAGCAGTCTTATTGCCCTTCTTTGCGGAAACCGAAGCTAAAAGCGAGGTAACGAGAGATTTTCCTACGCCTCCCTTACCCGAAACTACGGCAATTACTTTTTTAACGTTTGAAAGCTCGTTCTGGGGAGCGAGGAGGCTTTCAGCCTTACGCTCGGAACAGTTTGAGCTACAGGTAGAACAATTATGTGTACATTCACTCATATTCTTTATTCCTTTCTTTTTTGATTAATATCAAATAGTAATTATACTCCTTAAAATAACAAAAGTCAAGTAAAGCCTGCTTTTTCGGGTTGATATTTTAATGAAATTGTGTTATTATAATAAAGATTATTATTATCTGAAAGGACATAAATCTATGCTTGAAAATCTTAAACCCGAAAAGGTATTCCGCTATTTCGAGGAAATCTCTGCTATTCCCCACGGCTCTGGAAATGTCGGAGCTATTGCGGATTATTGCGTTAAATTTGCTGAAAGCAGAGGCCTTGAGGCTATACGCGACGATCACGATAACGTAATCATTTATGCAGACGGCACAGAGGGCTATGAAAACAGTGAGCCTGTTATTTTACAGGGTCATCTCGATATGGTTTGCGAAAAACGTGACAGTTGCCCTAAGAATATGGAAACAGACCCTATTACCCTTAACACCGACGGTGAATGGGTATGGGCAGAGGATACCACTTTAGGCGGTGATGATGGTATAGCTATCGCTTATATCCTCGCTATCCTCGATTCCGATAATATTCCCCATCCCCCTATCGAGGCACTTCTTACCTGTGACGAAGAAACGGGAATGTATGGTGCGGAAGGACTTGACGGTGCTCTTTTCGAGGGCAAAAGGCTTATCAATATCGACTCCGAAGAGGAAGGCTTTATTACAGTAAGCTGTGCAGGCGGAGTAAGAGTAGCCTGTGAATACCCTCTTGAATTTACAGAAGTTGCAGGCGGTTTTACTGCTGTCGGAGTAAGCATTTCAGGCTTCACCGGAGGTCATTCGGGCGTAGATATAAACAAAAACCGTCTTAACGCACACATAACCTTAGCTTCTATTCTCAACAGCGTAAGCTCTGAGGTTGAAATATTTATTTCAGACATTAAGGGCGGTTCAAAGACAAACGTTATCCCGAATTCCGCTTCTGCAATTATTATAACTGAAGTTGAGAACAGATATACGGCTGTTGACGCAATAAACAAAGCTATCGAGCTTTGGAACGGCGAATACAGTGCCTTTGAGCCGGACGCAAAAATCACCGTTTTTTATCCCGACATACCAAAAAAATGCCTCACAAGAGCTTGTACCGATAAAATCATCTTTGCTCTTTTACAGTCTCCCAACGGTATCTGCTCGGTTATGAAAAACGACCCCGAAATGGTAAAAACTTCTCTTAATATGGGCGAGCTTACTTTTGGTAATAATTCGCTCGAATTGGGGTATCTTATTCGAAGCAACAGTTTAAGCGGAAAGAAGCTTATTGTTGAAAAGCTCTGTTCATTTATCGCCTTCCTCGGTGGAAAAGCAACTCTCGACTCCGAATACCCCTCCTGGGAATACCGTGAGGATTCGCCTTTACGTGATATTATGGTTGAGGCATTTAAGGAAATGTATGGAAAAGAGCCTGTTATTACCTCTATCCATGCAGGTCTTGAATGCGGACTTCTGTCTGAAAAAATCGAAAATGCAGATATGGTCTCTATCGGACCCGACCTCGAAAATGTTCATACACCTGATGAACGTATGAATGTTGCCTCCGTTGAGCGTACCTTCAACTATCTTCTTTCCGTACTGAAAAAACTTGTCTGAGGTGAAAGGAATATCCTTTCCCTCTGAAAGGATATTTCATTATGATAAAAGACAGTTTTATGTACGTTGCGGTTATAATTTTTACCGCTTCCCTTCTGGTATGTCTTCCGAAAATCTTCAGAGGTAAAACCGCTCAGAAAATTTTCAGCTTTGCACCTCCTGTCGTTCTTATTTATCTCGGTCTTATGCTTTTATGCACAGTAAGGCTCTGGGATTTAGAGGCTACAAGCTCTGTATATGGCTCTCTTAAAAATCCTTTGCTCTATGCTATGCTGTTTCTTATGCTTCTTAGATGTGATTTAAGGAAGATAATAAAGCTCGGTCCTAAGATGCTTATAGGATTTTTCTCGGCTACTCTATCCATATCTCTCGGCTTCTTCGTTGCCTACGGAATTTTTCATAACGCTCTCGGAAATGACGCCTGGAAGACTCTCGGTGCGTTATGCGGAAGCTGGATGGGAGGAGCTGGAAATATGATGGGCATACAGACCGCACTGGGCGTTCCCGAAAGCGATATGGCCTATGTTCTTGTTACCGACTCGATATGCGCTACGGTTTATATAATATTTCTGCTCTGGGCTATCGGCTTTTCAAACCGCTTCAACCGATGGACAAAATCCGACACTACGGTTATAAATGAGGTCGGAATTGCTCTGGAAGCTGAAGCAAAGGAAAATACCACCCACGTAACCTGGCATAATATTGCTATCCTTATTGGCTCGGGGCTTATTGTTTCGGCTGTTTCACAGGAAATCGGCAGTATTCTTAACAAAACTCTTCCCTTTTTTGATAAAACTACCTGGACAGTGCTTGTTGTAACCGCTCTCGGAGTTATTTTCGCTCTTACTCCCTTTGGGAAGCTTAAAGGAACGGAAGAAATATCGAACGTACTCCTTTATTTCGTAATTGCTCTTATTGCTTCAAGAGCCGATTTAAGCAGTATCGGCGACGCACCCGTATGGCTCCTTTCAGGATTTACCGTACTTCTTGTGCACGCTGTTATTATGATAATTCTTGCAAAACTATTAAAAATAGATATATTTACCTGTGCAGTAGCCTCTCTCGCCAACATCGGCGGTACAGCTACCGCTCCCGTGCTTGCAGGTGCTTACAATACCGCTCTCGTTCCTGTGGGTATTATAATGGCTCTTTTAGGGTATGTAATCGGAACAGGAGGAGGACTTATTACTGCACAGATAATGAGTTTATTCGGATAATATATAAAGCGGAACTTTTTATGTTCAGCTTTTTTATTTCAAAATTTCCGAACCTATGATATAATACTATACAATCATTATAAGAAAGGCATACACAAAATGAAACTTGTAATCCAGCGTGTAACTCACGCAAGCGTAACGGTTGACAATAAAATATGCGGTAAGATAGGAAACGGTTTTCTTGTCCTCGTAGGAATAGGAAAAGAGGATACCGAAGCGGATTGTGAAAGACTTTCAGCGAAATTAATGAAGCTTCGTATCTTTTCCGATGAAAACGGAAAGACAAATCTTTCTATAAAGGATGTAAACGGCGAGCTTCTTATTATTTCACAGTTTACTCTCTATGCAGACTGTAAAAAGAACCGCCCCGGCTTTTCAAACGCTATGGAGCCTAAAGAGGCAGAAAGGCTTTACGACTACTTTTCGGAGCTTTGTGCGAAGGAAATTCCCGTAACCGAAAAGGGCATATTCGGTGCGGATATGAAGGTTGAGCTTTTAAACGACGGACCTTTTACAATTATTCTCGAATAGTATTTACTTTCGGCTTTTTTTATGTTAAAATTAATATATTAAATTTAAGAAAAGGAAACTTAAGCCATGAGCCTTATTAACGTAAAAACAATAAAAAAGGAATATTCACAGTATCGCTGGCAGACTAACTCCAACGAGATTTTTACCGAAGAAATGACTATGTTTACTCTTTCGGGAAAGAACGTTACATACGCTTTTTCCGCCCTCGAAAGCGGTCACTTAGCTCACGTATTTTTCGGCAAGCGTACTGATGACGAGGATTTATCATACCTCATAAGACTTGATGAAAACCCTTATACGCCTAAGGTTAACGAGCGTGATATGGGCACATTTATGGATACAACTCCTTTCGAATACCCCTGTCACGGTATCGGCGACTACCGTGAGCCTGCAATTATGCTTATGGATAACAAGGGTATGTCCTCCCTCGATTTAAGATATGTTTCTTACGAGATAATAAAGGGCAAGCCTGTACTCGAGCAGAAGCTTGAAGATTGTACAGTACGTATCCCTGCTACCTTTGCAAACGAGAATGAAGCGGAAACCGTTGCAATTACCCTTAAGGACAATCGTACAGGTCTTACCGCAATTCTTTACTATACAGTTTTCGCTGAGCTTGATGTTGTTACAAGAAGCGTAAAGCTTATCAACAAGGGAAGCGAAGCATTCGATGTAAGAAGAGTTTTATCGGGCTGTGTTGATTTCGACAGCGAGGACTATGATTTCATTACCCTCAACGGCTCCTGGGCAAGAGAACGTGTTATGGAAAGATGCCGTTTACATCACGGTAAACAGGGTGTTGATTCCGTAAAGGGCGAATCCTCTCATCAGAATAACCCCTTCGTTGCCCTCGTATCCCATAACGCTAATGAAGATATCGGCGAAGCATACGGCTTCAACCTTATCTACAGCGGTAACTTCTTCGCACAGGCAGAGGTTACACAGCATAAGAAAACCCGTCTCGTTATGGGTATAAACCATTTCGACTTCTCCTGGAAGCTCGAACCCGAAGCAGAATTTACTGCTCCCGAGCTCGTAATGGTATATTCCTCCGAAGGTATCGGAAATATGTCCCGCACCTTCCACGACTTATACAGAAACAACCTTATCAGAGGCGAATACAAGGATAAGAGACGTCCCATACTCATCAACAACTGGGAAGCTACTTACTTCAATTTCGACACAGACAAGATTATCGACATCGCCAAGCAGGCTTCCTCTCTCGGCATTGAAATGCTCGTTATGGATGACGGTTGGTTCGGTCACAGAGATTCCGACAACAGCTCTCTCGGTGACTGGTTCGTTTATGAAAAGAAGATAAAGGGCGGTCTTAAATATCTCGTTGACGAGGTTAATAAGCTCGGTATGAAGTTCGGTATATGGTTTGAACCCGAAATGATCTCTCCCGACAGCGAGCTTTATAAGGCTCATCCCGACTGGGCAATCCAGATCAGCGGAATGCCTCTTACACAGAGCCGTCAGCAGTATGTTCTCGACTACAGCCGTAAGGAAGTAAGAGACCATATCTACGGTATGATGAAAAAGATACTCGACAGTGCTAATATCGAGTATATAAAGTGGGATATGAACCGTCAGCTTACCGAAGTAGGCTCAAACGCTCTTCCCGCTGACAGACAGCGTGAACTCTGGCACAGATATGTTCTCGGCGTTTATGACGTTATGGAAAGACTTACAAGCGAATATCCCCATATTCTCCTCGAAAACTGTTCGGGAGGCGGTGCGAGATTTGACGCCGGTATGCTCTTCTACTCTCCTCAGATATGGACATCCGATGACACAGACGCTATCGAAAGACTTAAGATTCAGCACGGTACTTCTATCTGCTACCCTGCTTCCGCTATGGGAGCACACGTTTCCGACTGCCCCAACCATACAGTAGGCAGAACAACTCCCTTCTCGACAAGAGGTAATGTTGCTATGGTAGGTACATTCGGCTACGAGCTTGATGTTACAAGAATCCCCGAAAACGACCGTAACGAAATTCCCGGACAGGTAGAAATGTTCAAAAAGTATAATCCCCTCATCAGAACCGGTGACCAGTACCGTATCGGCAACGTTTTTGATGACAATATGTGGGATGCGTGGATGTTTGTCGCTAAGGACAAGAGCGAAGCAGTATTTACCTTTGTACAGGTTCTCGGCCGTCCCAACTACAGAAGCAGACGCATAAAGCTCAAGGGTCTCGACCCCGACAAGAAGTACAGAAACAACGAAACAGGCGAAATCCACAGCGGTTCTGCTCTTATGAACTGTGGCATTAACGTAAATCTCCACGGGGATTTCTCCTCTAAGGTGGTGCATTTCGAAGTTGTTTAAGAAAATCAATGCGGTAATTATCGTTACCATTATAGCTGTTTTATCCTTATGCGGATGCGAAAAGATAGAACGTGTATGGTCCGAACCACTGCAGTACAACGAAGAGACAGCGTTTTATGACGAAAGCTTTGCTACGGAAATAACTGAGGGTGCGAAAGAGCTTGAACAGTTTTCCTACGAGCTGAACGCTGACAATGAAGAGTTTATCGATGCCTGGAACGAAGGTCATTTACGCATCGGTCCGGATTATATACAGTATTTTACCCTTGCTGACGGAAAAAGCTTCGTTATTAAGGCATATATCATTGATATGGCTTTAAATCCCGAATATTTCGAGATTTATCTCTATAACGAGGGAGAATATAAGCTTCTTAAATCTCTTAATGCCTCTGACTTCTGTATGACAATTTCGGATGGTACCTATCTCTACTACTCTTATGACGGTATTCTCTACAGACTTACAGAGAGCGGAAACGAAAAGCTTATGCTTGACGCAAAATACAACGCTCCCGATGCAAACAAATACTACGAAAAACAACAGTTACCCTGGGATTTTGTTACAAGCAGTATCTCGGGCGAGGGCGACGAGATTATAATCAATGCCGATTACAGCTACCGTACCGAAGACGAAGAATGGGCGTTCGTTGAAAAGATTATACGCCTCAATGCCGACAGCCTTAAAGCAACCGTCGAAAACATAGAGCATTAAGGCAGTGCTTGAACAAAAAAGTATTATATGTATTATCGGGAGAAACCTTTCTGAAGAAAGGCTTTCTCCCGAACCCTCTTCCAAAGACTTCTAATATAAATTTAAGACCCACAGGGTATTACCCTGTGGGTCTTAAATTTAAACTAAAAGTTTTCGGAAGGGAGCTCGAGGGAAAGCCCTTTTTCAAAAGGGTTTCCCTCGGTAATACTTATAAATGCTTCTTATCAATCAAATGCGTCTTTATGTACTTCGACGCCTTCGGGGAATTCGAAAGGAGTAAGAGAGGTACATTTACCGAACGCTACATAAGCAACATTCTTTATGCTTGCTGGGATATTAAGAGCGGATAAGCTTTCGCATCCGTAGAAGCCCTTCTTCTCGATAGACTCGATTGTATCGGGAAGAACTACTCCGTCAAGAACCGCACAGCTTTCAAACATACTTTCGGAAATAGCTGTAAGCGAAGCGGAAAGCTTAATGGACTTAAGAGCCTTACAACCCTTGAAAGCCTGCATACCGCAAGTCTTTACCTTATCTCCCATTGTTACGTTTTCAAGTGCAATGCAGCTTGTAAACGCCTTTTCACCGATAGACTCAACGTTTTCGGGAATAGCTATGGAAGTAAGAACGGTACATTTGTAGAATGCCGAATCGGGAATAGCTGTGATAGTATTCGGGAGAGATATGTCGGTAAGATTAGTGCAGGAAGCGAAAACCGAAGAACCGATTTCACTTACTCCGTCGGGAACAGTTACGCTCGTAAGTCCCTTACAGCCGTTAAAGGCACTTTCACCGTATGCCTTAACCGATGAAGCTGTGGGGATGTCGGCGAGACTTTCACAGCTATAGAACGCAAAATCACCGATTTCTGTAACTGTATCGGGAATAGATATATCAGTAAGAGAAGAACAGCCTGCAAAAAGATAATCAGATACAGCTTCAACCGCTGGAAGCTTTACGTTATCGAGAGATTTACAATCACGGAAAGCACCTGTGTGTATTGCTGTTACGCTTTCGGGGATAGAAACAGAAGCTAAGGATGTACAGCTGTTAAAAGCGTTGTCCGCAATAACCGTAACTGAATCGGGAATCGTTACATCAGTAAGGGATGTACAGCCGAGGAAAAGGCTGTCGCTTACGGTTGTAACCGATGTCGGAACAGTAAAGGATTTAAGAGACTTACAGTAGGAGAATGCTCTCATACCTATTTCTGAAACTCCGTCGGGCAATACTGCTGTTTCAAGGTTCTCACAGCCTGCAAAAGCAAAGCTTCCGATACCTGTTACAGAGGAACCGATATTCACGGATTTTATGTCGCTGTTATGGGAGAATGCGAGAGGTCCGATTGAGGTAATACCGTCGGGAATCGTTACCTCAGAGGCTGTACCGTTATATTTTACAAGAACAGAGCCCGCCTGGACAAATTCCTTGCTCTTTTCCCATTCTGTACCGCCGAAAGCACCCTGACCGATACGGGAAATATTGTCGCTTACTATTACTGTAGCAAGCTTCTTGCATCCACAGAAAGCTTCATCAGCAATAGTATCAACAGCAGGAGCGGTTACGGAAGTAAGCTTTCCGCACATAAAGAACGCTTCCTCGCCTACATTTGTAACACTAAGAGGCAAAACTATTTCGGTAATGCTGTTGTTATATCTGAACGCAAAGGGTTCAACCGCAACAACAGCCTTGCCGTTTATTTCCGAGGGAACAACGACCTTTCCGCCGTTGCCCTTATATCCCGAAATGCTTAAGCCGTTTTCAGCATCGGTTGTTTCAAAGTCCTCAGCGGGAGAAGCATCCTCACTGATAACGATTTCAGAGGAAACGGCAGTTGTTCCTGTTGTAGTGTCATTTTCGGCTGTTTCGGAATTACAGGCTGTAAGAGTAACCATAAGCAATCCCGAAAGAACAAGCGTTAAAAGTGTATTCTTTTTCATAAACTTTCCTTTCGATTAACATATATGTTAATTATATTACAAAAAAACGCCTCTGTCAACCTTATAAAGAAATTTAATTAATAACTTAATTTCCTATTTACTTTTTTAAAAAACTATGATAAAATATAGAATAATAATCTACTGTGAAAGGAATTCACTATGAAAAAAGCATTGATTTTATCCCTTTGCGGTTCTCTTCTTCTCTCTTCCTGTGCGTACGCTTATGCTGACGCACCCGAAGCTACAGCTGTTTCGGAAGAAGAAACAATCGAAGAAACCGATTTCGACAGATATGTTTCAAACACCTTCGTTTCCTCGGGCAACAATATGTTTATTGAAGAAGCTGACGGTGTAACCTACCGTGCATATTTCCCTGCAGAAGAATACGGAACCTTCGAATATAAGTTCTATTTCTCAAATACCGTAGATTCTACCTATGACAAGGGCGAGCTTGCCTATGTCGGAAGAAGCGGAGGAAGCTATAAGATTGAAAACGCATATATCTGTGACGGAGGAAGCGGTCCCGACGCTCCTATAACAAACCGTACCCCTGTTACCTTCGGAGGAAGTACCGAAAAGAATGTTACTCCCAACGAAACATACTGGAGCGACCCCGTTGAGTTCACTTTAAGCGAAGGAAGCTATATCGTGTGGGAATGGAAAATAACAGGCAAAGAAATTCCCTGTACAAATATGTCGTATCTTACCTCGGCTACCGCTGATACAGGGACAGGAAAATTCGATACCTGTGACACAATTCCTGTGCCTCAGCTTATCGGCTGCAACCGTGATGTAAAATATACCCTTGCTGCTATCGGGGATTCCATAACACAGGGCTGTCAGACTGATTTTATGGAATATCAGTTCTGGGCTGCTAAAATATCGAAAAAGCTTGGCAAAGACTGTGGTTTCTGGAACTGTGGACTTGGCTGGTCCCGCTCAAGTGACGCTTCAAAATGCGGTGACTGGCTCGAAAGAGTTAAAACTGCCGATACCGTTATCGTTGCATTCGGAACAAACGATATAATTTCCGGTCCATACGGTGCCGACGGCGGAAACACAGCCGATGAAATTGACGGTTACATAAGAACCATTGTAAGCGAGCTTACCGAAGCGGGCTGTGACGTAATAATCTTCTCCGCTCCGCCCCAGTCTTACGGCACAAACCAGGAAAATATCCGTCTCGAAACAAATTATCTTCTCGAGGTTATTGCACAGGAATACGGTGCTATGTACTTTGATTTCGGTGGACTTTTAGGCGGTGACGAAGACCCCGCCGAAGCGAAATACGGTGCACATCCCAATGCTGAAGGCGGAGATATTGTTTCTGACGCTTTCGTAGAGCAGTATAAGGAATACTTTGCTAACAGATAAAGGATGGTTCTCATTTAGTCTGATAACCATACAGAAGTATTTAAAGCCACTTTTGATATTGCGTCAAAAGTGGCTTTGTGTTTTGTTAGCTTAAGCGTAAAAAACAAAACAGCCCGATTAAAGGGCGGTAGCCATAAAGAAGCATAGCCCGTGAAGAAATTCTTCACGGGCTATGCTAATATCTAACAGATAAATTGAATTTTATGCTACCTCAAACTGAAATTCTGCATTCTTTATAGCCAGTTTTTGTGTACTAATATTACTTGTCTTGCTTAGAATTTTTGCGATTTTCATGAATTACTATCCCCCACAAAAGAACTACTCCTATAACTCCAATTCCTAACCATAAACCATTACTTCTTAAAAAACTTTCTTCTGGTAAGTTAGGAAAAACCATACATCCAATCATAATGCTCAACACAAACATCAATGTGCCTACAAATGTAACTATGCATCTGCGTTTCACTACTAATTTCTTTTCGATTTCTGCATAATCTGCAACTTTTCGCAAAGTTTCTTTTTCTTCTTTTTTCATAATCCCACTTTTCCTTTCACCATCAATAATTTCTTTGATGTCAATCTCATAGAAATCTGCCAATTCGACTAAAATGCCCAATTCAGGCATAGTATTGCCATTTTCCCAACGAGATACACTTCGAGAAGATACACCAAACTTTTCTGCCAACTGTTCTTGTGTTAGTTTCTTTTCTTTGCGTAACTCTTTTAGAAAACAACCAATTTTAATCTGGTCTATCATTCCGTTCCTCCTTTCGCTGTCTATTATACTAAAAACAACATTAGAAATCCACGTCATAAAGTGAGAAATGACGTGTTTCCCGCTAGACAATTATGTCTTGGCGACATTTTAACCATAAGATTTAAGAAAATTCTGATTTTTCATTAAGCCGATTATAACAAATATATTATAAAAAGTCAATGATATAAGCAACGCAAAGCCACTTTTGACATAATATCAAAAGTGGCTTTGTAATACTTCTATATCGCCGTCCGATTAAAAACCGGGCTGTAATTTTTTAGTTCTTGCAGATAACGAGGTTTACTGTGCCAAAGGAGAAAGCAAGAGAAACCTTTATACCGTCATCGATATTAAGTGTAACATCCTTTTCAGAAACCTGGGGTGTAAGGTCAAGCTCAATTCCCTGTGCATTTGATACATTGACAGCGAAAAGGCCGTTCTGGAGATTGAGGAATTCGCCTGCACAAGCTTCAGCAAATTCGTCGTCATCAACTTCTTCGCCTGCATATCTTGATGCAAGAGCGTAGAAAGCTTCCTTGTCGCAACCGATAGCAGTATATGCGTTTACGTTTCCTGTAATATCCTGTGAGCAGAGATACTTGCTGTTGAATTCGGGGTTCTTTGTGCATTCAGCAAATGCAAAATCATCACCGATAAATCTTACGATATTTCTTATGAAAAGGAGAAGGTATTCAATGTAAAAATCCTTATCGTTGAGGTCATCAAGACCGAAAACAGCTGTGATATTTTCAGCGAGGGTATCATCGTTATCTTCGGATGCAAAGCCTGCTGTGCTCTTATAGGAAGCGAGTGCTTCTTCAAACTGTGAGTTAGTCATAAAGCCGAGATCAATAAGGGTCTGTCCGATAACGATATTTGCGGTCTTCTGCTTCGAAAGAAGCTCGTCAACCTGTGACTGTGTTAAGAATCCCATTCCTACAGCGATATCGCCGATTCTCTTATCGAGACGCTTCTGCTCTTCATGAACCTTTTCTACCTGGTTCGCTGTCATATATCCCGCATCAATAGCAAGAGCACCAAGCTTAACACGGGTTTCAGACTTAGCTTCGAGAGCTTTTCTTAACTGCTCGGTAGTTATGTAATTCTTATTTAAAAGATAATGCCCGAATAATTGTGTAAACATCTTATTCTCCTTTTCTTATTCCTTTGTGAAGGTATTTAATATCTTATAGATATCTTCTTCCTGAACGGGTTTCTGGAGGAAGTCGAAAGCACCGGCCTTTATTGCATCGGTAAGATTGCTCTGTGTACCGAGAGTTGACGCCATAACAACCTTTGCGTCAGGATTATACGCTTTAATTTCTTCTAATGCCTGAAGACCTGTCTTTTCGGGCATAACTATGTCCATAAATGTAAGATCGGGGTTATTAGCCTTGAACTGCTCAACAGCCTGAATGCCGTCTTTTGCTTCAGATATTGCAGTAATGCCTGCACCCTTAAGAATTTCTGTAAGCTTTTTTCTTACAAGTATTGAATCGTCACAGATTAATACCTTAATCTCTGAAATTTTCATATTATTTTTCCTTTCCTGAAACGGCAACGGCCGAAATTGTTTAGAACAATATCATTATACTATAAACAATCAAAAAATACAATAGCGTTACACAAATTTATACAAAGACGCCAATTATTACTGTTAAGATATGGTGAAATTCACAAGAAGTTTTTACTGATAAATTTATATGAAATACTTCTTTGAATGTCGGAATATGTAAATTTGCATAATTTTTACTATCTCTATTGACAATTTTTGTACAACAGTGTATAATAATTATATATTAATTTAAGAAAGGAAATACTTATGAACGAAAGAGAATACGTTATCACTACCGATACTACTACTGACCTCGGCGTTGATTACTACAAAGAGCATAATATTCCATATATACGTTTCCATTACACCATCGATGATGAAGAGTTTATCCAGTACGATGAAAAAGCTCATAACATAAAAGATTTCTATGATCTCGTAAGAAAAGGAAGTATGCCGAAGACATCCCAGGCTTCCTACGAGGATCTGTTCGGCCTTTTTGAAAGCATAGTAAAAGAAGGCAAGGATGTTTTCTATCTCTGTTTTTCCGGTGCATTAAGCGGTTCGTATCAGACAAGCCTTCTTGCCGCAAAGGATATTATGGAAAAATATCCCGAATGTACGGTAAAGGTTGTTGATTCCCTTAGTGCCTGTGGCGGCGAAGGCTATCTCCTCGACCATTGCATAAAAAGACGTGACCAAGGAGCTACCCTCGAAGAGCTTGTCGAATACGCCGAAGTACTTCGCTTCAATACTATTCATTTATTTACCGTAAACGACCTCAATCACCTTCACAGAGGCGGACGACTTTCGAAGCTTTCGGCAGTTGTAGGCGGTATGCTCGGAATTAAGCCTATTCTCTACTTCAACGATAAAGGACAGCTTCTCCCCTACTCAAAAGTAAGAGGCAGAAAACAATCTCTTGAGGCTATGGCAAAGCAGATGAAGGAAACTTATATTCCCGGCGAAAACGCTGAAATCTTTATCAACGACGCTGATGCAAGAGAAGATGCAGAATATCTCGGTAAGCTAATAAAGAAGATGATTCCTGAAGTTAAAAAGATACGTTACGGTGATATTGGTGCCGTTATTGGTGCTCACGCCGGTCCCGAAACAGTTGCTCTTTTCTATATCGGTAAAAACAGAGAGCCTGTTGAAATAAAGTAAAGGAAGGATTTTATAATGATTGAATTCAGATATGACACACAGCTTTTAATCGAAGGCGAAAACCTCGACGAAGACGAAATTTATGATTATTTCGTAGAAAATTTTAAAGGTGACAGCCTTCTTGCTGTAGGCGACGAAAATCTTATTAAGATTCATTACCACACAAATGAACCCTGGAAGGTGCTTGAATACTGTGCTTCCCTCGGAGAAATCTGTGACATAGTGGTTGAAGATATGGATCGTCAGTCCCGTGGTCTTCACGGTTAATCTAAACATATTTACAGCGGTTGCATAAATCTGTAACCGCTGTTATTTTTTGCGAAAAAACTTGACACATAACAAATAATCCTATATAATTAAAATGTTGTGTAAAAATAAATTGAAAGGGATTTTTTATGGCAAGAGAACACCTTAAAAGCCGTCTTGGCTTCATTCTTCTTAGTGCGGGATGTGCTATAGGAATCGGAAATGTATGGAAATTTCCTTATATAACCGGTGAAAACGGTGGAGGCATATTTGTACTTTTTTATTTATTCTTTCTTATCGTACTCGGAGTTCCGGTAATGACTATGGAATTCGCTATGGGACGTGCGGCACAAAAAAGCCCTGTGCTCCTTTATCAGCAGCTCCAGAAACCCGGTCAGAAATGGCATATTCACGGTTACGTAGCTATGATTGCGAACTATCTTCTTATGATGTTCTATACTACAGTAGCCGGCTGGATGATTAAATACTTTGTTTCAATGGCAAAGGGAGATTTCGTCGGACTTGATCCCGATGAAATAAAAACAGCACACAGCGAAATGCTTTCCGACCCCGTAATTATGACTATATTTATGGGTATTGTTGTACTTATAGCCGTACTTGTATGCTCCTTAGGCGTACAGAACGGACTTGAACGAATAACTAAGGTTATGATGTCCGCTCTCATTGTAATTATGGTAATACTTGCAATAAACAGTATATTTACGAAGGATGGAAGCGAGGGACTTAAATTCTATCTCCTTCCCGATATAGAAAGAGCTAAAAAAGCAGGTATCGGAAATGTTATCGTTGCCGCTATGAACCAGGCTTTCTTCACTCTTAGCATCGGTATAGGCTCTATGGCTATTTTCGGAAGCTATATCGGAAAAGAACGTGCATTAATGGGCGAAGCAGTAAATATCGCTCTCCTCGATACATTTGTTGCTGTTACTTCCGGACTTATTATCTTCCCAGCCTGCTTTGCTTACGAGATAGAAGTTGACAGCGGTCCCAACCTTATATTTATAACACTCCCTAATCTTTTCAATAATATTCCTCTTGGTCGTCTCTGGGGCAGTCTTTTCTTTGTATTTATGTCCTTTGCGGCTATTTCAACTGTTCTTGCCGTATTTGAAAATATTGTTTCCTGTACCGTTGACCTTTTTAAATGGGGCAGAAAAAAAGCTTGTATAATAAACGGAATACTTTTATTTATCCTGTCTCTCCCCTGTGTACTCGGATTTAACGTTTTAAGCGGTTTTAATCCTCTCGGAGAAAAAACAAACATAATGGATCTTGAGGATTTCCTTGTAAGTAATATCTGCCTTCCCCTCGGTTCACTTGTCTTTGTTATTTTCTGCACTTCAAAATTCGGATGGAAATGGGACAACTTCATCAATGAAGCAAATGAAGGAAAAGGTCTTAAGGTTAAGAAATTTATGAAAGGGTACCTTACCTACGTACTGCCCGTTATTATCTTAATAGTATTTATAATCGGAATTATTCCCGATTAATCGAAAGGACAAAATTATGGAAAACAAAAAAAGCAGCTTCAGCAGTAAAATAGGCTTCGTTCTTGCGGCGGCAGGTTCGGCAGTAGGTCTTGGAAATATCTGGCGTTTCCCTTATCTCGCCGCAAAATACGGCGGAGGTATTTTTCTTCTCGTTTACCTTATTCTCGCTATAACCTTCGGCTTCGCACTTATGATAACCGAAATCGCAATCGGCCGTAAAACAGGTAAAAGCGTTATCGGTGCCTATGGTGCAATCAACAAAAAATTTGCTCCCTTAGGTATTCTTGCGGCGGCAGTTCCGGCTATTATCTTTCCCTATTACTGTGTAATAGGCGGCTGGGTTATGAAATATATAACCGTTTACCTCACAAACTCCGGTACAGAGGCAGCAGTAAACGGCGGCGAATATTTCGGCAAGTTTATCGGTCAGACAGCCGAACCTATGATTTATTTCATTATCTTCATCGTTTTAACTGCCGTAATCGTTATGCTCGGCGTTGAAAAGGGTATCGAAAAAGTAAGTAAGATTATGATGCCCGTTCTTGTACTTATCTCGTTATTTGTAGCTATTTATTCAATTACACTTCCCGGAGCACTTGATGGTTTTATCTATTATATAAAGCCTAATTTTGCTGATTTCGGTATCGAAACAATTGTTGCCGCTATGGGACAGCTCTTCTACTCAATGTCACTGTCAATGGGTATTATGATTACATACGGTTCATATATGAGAAAGGAAGACAATCTCGAAGGCTCGGTAAGACAGATTGAAGTTTTCGATACAGCTATTGCTTTCCTTTCGGGTATGATGATTGTTCCTGTTGTATATGCATTTGCCGGCGGAGACCCCACAAAAATAAATGCAGGCCCCGGACTTATGTTCCAGACACTTCCCCAGGTTTTTGATATTATGAAGGGTGGAAGATATATCGGACTTATATTCTTTATTCTCGTATTCTTAGCAGCACTTACTTCTTCCATCTCCCTTATGGAAACAATCGTTTCGGTAATAATGGAAAAGTTCAAGCTGAAGCGTATTCCCGCTTGTATTGCTGTTATTGTATTTGCTTTAGCATTAGGTACAGTTTCTGTACTTGGTTTCGGCGTATGGAGCGGAGTAAAGCCTTTCGGAAAGGACGATATTCTTACCTTCTTCGATTTCTTAAGCAATAACATAATGATGCCTATCGTTGCACTTATAACCTGCATCCTTATCGGTTACATTGCAAAAACAAAGTATGTTGAAGACGAGGTTCAGCTCAATTCACAGTTCAAGGCAAAGAAGATGTATCGTGTTATGATAAAGTATATTGCCCCCGTATTTATGGTAGTAATCTTTATCTCTTCCGTTTTCGGCTTTGCAGGTTAAAAATTGCATAGAAAAACAGCAGGCATAAAAGCCTGCTGTTTTTTATATTAAGATTATTCTTCCGGTTCGATTACATCAGCATCGGGAGCGTTCTTAACTACGCTTGCAATACCGTTCTTACAGCTGTCCTTAGCCTTGTAGCCTTCGCTTGCTAAAATCGGTTCGCCGTTTCTTGCCTTTAAGCGGAAGCGGAATTCACCGGCATTATCCTTATAAATTTCGAACTTAGGATGCTTTACAGCTTCAAAGCCGTCAACAGTCTGATCCTCGATATTAGCCTCGGGAGCATTCTTCTTTATGCTTTCGATGCTGTTCTTAGCGGAAGCAAGAGAAGCGAATACTTCACCGCCGATACCGATAACTTCACCGTTACCAGCCTTAAGGCTTATTGTATAACCGGTATTAGTCTTTTTAATTGCAAATTTTCCCATAATAATCTCGACCTTTCATAAAATTCCGTAAAATTTCGGTAATTAAATTATAACAGTATTTTTGTTCAATGTCAACATATTTTTTCAATTTACGACCATTATTTTATGAAATGTAAAAACAAACTCTTACATCATAGCTAAATCGCACAACAAAAGGATTTTTTATAGCTGTAAACTTTTCGCTTTTGTATGCATAAACTGTTAAAAAACTGTTGACAAAGGGGTTTGTATGTGATAAAATATCAACAGATAGAGGTGCAGTATTCATCAGTAGCTCCGATGTTAACAGTTCAGCCTGTTGTCGGTTGCGAAAGGGACTATTGCCGAAGATTATACAGGCTGAAATTGTATAACTCTGGTTGTGCGTTAAATAGGCGTATGACTGTCATCATAAGATGGAGTGCTATCGTCAAATAAAACTATTTTTGTTTGATGACCGGCTGTAAGTCGGTTTTTTTTATAACAAAAGAAAGGCTGGAAATTAAAAATGAAACAGTACAAAGTAGGTATTATCGGTGCAACAGGTATGGTAGGACAGCGTTTTGCAGTTCTCCTCGAAAATCATCCCTGGTTCAAGGTTACAACTCTCGCAGCTTCCCCCCGTTCCGCAGGAAAGAAATATAAGGACGCAGTTAAAAAATGGCTTATCGAAGAAAAGCCTATGCCCGAATCTATGGCTGATATCGTAGTTATGGACGCTACAGCAGATATTGAAAAGATCGCTTCTGAAGTTGATTTCGTATTCTGTGCAGTAGATATGAAGAAGGACGAAATAAAGGCTCTCGAAGAAGCTTATGCTAAGCACGAATGCCCTGTTATGTCCAACAACTCCGCTCACCGTTTCACAGATGACGTTCCTATGATCATCCCCGAAATCAATGACGCACACATGGCTATTGTTGAAGACCAGAAGAAGCGTCTCGGCACAAAGAGAGGCTTTATCTCCGTAAAGTCCAACTGCTCTATCCAGAGCTATGTACCTGCTCTTTCTCCCTTAAGAAAGTTCGGCATCAAGAACGTTTTAGCTTGTACATACCAGGCTATCTCCGGTGCCGGCAAGACTTTTGAAACATGGCCCGAAATGGTAGATAACCTTATCCCCTATATCGGTGGCGAAGAAGAAAAGTCCGAACAGGAACCCCTTAAGGTATGGGGCGAAATCAAGGACGGCAAAATCGTTAAGGCTGAGTCTCCTTCCATCACAACACAGTGTCTCCGTGTTCCCGTTTCCAACGGTCACTTTGCTGCTGTATTCGTAAGCTTCGAAAACAAGCCTTCTAAGGAAGAAATCCTTAACATCTGGAAGGAATTCAAGGGCGTTCCCCAGGAGCTCGACCTTCCCTCTGCTCCTAAGCAGTTCTTAAACTACTTCGAAGAAGACAATATGCCCCAGGCTAAGCTTCAGAGAAACCTCGAAAACGGTATGGCAGTTTCTATCGGCCGTTTAAGAGAAGATACACAGTACGATTATAAGTTCGTTTGCCTCTCCCACAACACTTTAAGAGGTGCTGCAGGCGGTGCTGTACTTATGGCTGAGCTCTATGCTGCTAAGGGGTTCTTTGACTAATGACTGAAATAAAGAAAAATCTCGGCGAGGACTGTGCCGAAGCATACAGGATGACACGGGAGCTTATGGCTCATCATAACGCTCTCGACATCTTTACAATGACCGAAGAACGCTTCTGTCAGCTTGTAAACTGTGGTATGCTTTACAGCTTTTCGGCCTATTATGATGGTGCACCTGCAGGGGTTATGAACTTCTTCTTTAAACTTACTACCTTTACAGGTAAAAAAATACTTTATATCGAGGATTTATACGTTCGTGAACAGTTCCGCGGAAAAGGTCTCGGAAAAGAGTTTATTTCAGCAGCGAGAGAAATTGCTTCTCTCCAGGACTGTGAACAGATTGAGCTTAAATGTGCCGACTGGAACAAAAGCTCAGCGGAATTCTACAAATCCATAGGTATGAAGGATGAAAACGAGTGGATAACCTTCACTCTCCCGAAATCATTATTCTGACTCGTGAAAGGAGCGGATTAAAATGAAGAATACAATTTTTACAGGTGCTGCTGTTGCTATCGTAACACCTATGAATGCTGACGGAAGCATCAACTACGATGTTTTTGCTGACATTATCGAAGAACAGATCAACGGCGGTACTGACGCTATCGTTGTATGCGGTACAACCGGTGAAGCTTCTACTATGACCGACGAGGAACATATCGAAGCTATCCGTTTCACCGTTGAAAAGGTAAACAAGAGAATCCCTGTTATCGCTGGTACAGGAAGCAACGACACAGGCTATGCTATTGAGCTTTCAAAGCAGGCTGAAGCTGTTGGTGCTGACGCTCTCTTACAGGTTACTCCTTACTACAACAAGACCTCTCAGCGTGGACTTATCGCTCATTTCAATGCTATTGCCGACGCTGTAAATATTCCGATTATCCTTTACAATGTTCCTTCGAGAACAGGTATGACAATTTCCGTAGATACATATATCGAGCTCGCAAAGCATCCTAACATTGTTGCTACAAAGGAAGCAAGCGGTAACTTCTCCCTTATTGCTGAAATTGCTGCAAAGACAGACCTCGATATCTATTCCGGTAACGACGACCAGGTTCTCGGCGTTTTAGCTTTCGGCGGAAAGGGCGTTATCTCCGTTTCCTCCAACGTTATTCCTAAGGAAAAGCACGATATGGTTATGCTTTATATGAACGGCGAACGCGAAAAGGCATTAGAACTCCAGAACAAGTATCTCGATATGGAAAACGCAATGTTCATCGACGTTAACCCGATTCCTGTAAAGGAAGCTATGAACCTTATGGGTAAGAACGTAGGCGAATGTCGTCTCCCGCTTATTAAGATGGAAGAAGCTAAGATTGAAAAGCTTAAAAACGAGCTTAAGAAGGTTGGCTTATTATAATACTGTAAAGGACGTGTAAAAATGGTTAAAATTGCTATTACAGGTGCCAACGGAAAAATGGGTAAGGTAATCGCTTCTCTTGTAGCTGCTCGTGAAGACTGTACCGTTATTGCAGGTATCGACCTTAACGACGCTCCTAACGGAAGCTTTCCAATCGTGAAATACCCCTCTGAGCTTGCCGAAAAGCCGGATGTAATCATTGATTTCTCTCACCCTTCAGCGCTCGATGGCCTTCTCTCCTACTGCACAATCAATAACGTGCCTCTTGTTGCTGCAACTACAGGTTATTCTGCTGACGAAATCGCAAAGATAAAGAAAACCGCTGAACAGATTCCGATTTTCTTTACTTTCAATATGTCACTTGGTATCAATCTCCTTGTTGAACTCGGCAAGCGTGCTGTAAATGTTCTCGGCGGTCAGTATGATATCGAAATTGTTGAAAAGCACCATAATCAGAAAAAGGACGCTCCCTCGGGCACTGCTATTATGATTGCAGAAGCACTCAATGGAGAGCTTGACAACAAGATGAAGTACGTTTATGACAGGCATAACGTACGTAAAGCCCGTGAAGCAAACGAAATCGGAATGCACGCAATTCGTGGAGGTACTATCGTAGGCGAACACGATATAATCTTCGCCGGTCACGATGAAGTAATCACGCTTTCACACTCTGCAGGCTCAAAGGAAGTTTTTGCTAATGGTTCAATAAACGCTGCTATTTTCCTTTCCGGAAAAGAAAGCGGTCTCTATGATATGTCTGATTTACTTCAGAATTCATAAAAGGATGTTAAAAACGCCGCACAGGCATACTGTGCGGCGTATTTTTATACCCTTTGGAGGTAAATATGATTAATATTAGTATAACCGAACAGGTTTCGGTAGTTACATTCGGGAATATCCCTTACGAAAGTGAAAGTGACTTTATTTACCGTTTGTTCAGCCTCTCAGCTGATGAAAATATCAATATTGATATGATTTCAAAGGCTTCGGTTTCAACAGACAGAACATCCGTAGGCTTTACTTTTTCCGATAACGATATGCCTCTTATGCTTAAGGTACTCGGAAATCTGAGCTTCTATCGTCCGCCTCTCGTTAGCTGTGGAAATGTTAAGATTAGCGTTAAAACCTCGGATATGATTAATGGTAAAGGATTAGATATGAAAGTATTCGGTGTATTATCAGAACTTAATATAACACCTATACTCGTCACAACAGCAGAAGATGAAATTTCTGTTGTTGTAAGGGAAAGCGACAGCTCAGATTTCGAGAGAAGGCTTAAAACTATGTTTCTTTGCTGATACAACCGTATTTCTTACGAATCTGAAAGAAAAGGTTTATAAGCTCGGGATAATAAGGAATAAAATCACCGTTTTCAATCATTGTGAGGATTTCTTCTCTTCCCGCCCATTTTACTGCCTGTACCTCTTCCGGCTGGAGAATCAACTCATTAATATCAACGTTCTTCTCAATAAGATAAATATCATCAAAGCCACGGTCAAAGTTTACGGTAAGATGCGGACGAATCCCATTAAGGTCGAGTTTTAAACCTATTTCCTCAAATACTTCCCTTTCAGCTGCCGTTTGACTTATGTCTCCGGCAACAGCACTTCCACCCACAGTAATATCCCACATATTCGGCCAGCCTTCTTTGAAGGGCTGTCTTTGCTGTATAAGCATCTCATTCTTATCATTAAAAATGCATACGTGAACCACAAGATGATATGCATTATCCTCAAACTCAGAGCCGCGAATCATTGTTTTACCCGTTTTAATACGATTAATATCGTAAACATCCCAATACTCCATTTTTCCTCCCAAAAATTAAAAACCCACTCGCATAACTTGTCGGCTTTAAGCACCTGCTCAGTAATTCAAGGTTAAACTATAGCGTCTGCCATAAACCCCGAGATTACGATTCCTGAGTCAACATACGAATGGGTTTTAGTTATTTAATTAAAAGTGGTTAAGAATTAATTATTCTTCAACCTTTGTGATAACGCCGGAACCTACTGTTCTACCGCCTTCACGGATAGCGAAACGAAGACCTTCTTCGATAGCGATAGGAGTGATGAGTTCAACGTCCATTGTTACGTTATCGCCAGGGATGCACATTTCCTTGTCAGCAGGAAGTGTGATAACGCCTGTAACGTCTGTTGTTCTGAAGAAGAACTGAGGACGGTAGTTGGAGAAGAAAGGTGTGTGACGACCGCCTTCTTCCTTCTTTAATACGTAAAC
>JAGANY010000049.1 GCA_017624025.1 Ruminiclostridium sp.
AAGAAGGAAGTAAGCCAGCTTACTCTCGAAATCGAAAAGCTCGAAAAGTTCCTCGGCGGTATCAAGAACATGAAGAAGCTCCCCGGCGCTCTCTTCGTAGTTGACCCCAGAAAGGAAAAGATCGCAGTTGCTGAAGCTAAGAAGCTCGGTATCCCCGTTGTTGCTATCGTAGATACAAACTGTGACCCCGATGAAATCGACTATGTAATCCCCGGTAACGATGACGCTATCCGTGCAGTTAAGCTTATCGCCGGTGCTATGGCTGACGCTATTATCGCTGCTCGTCAGGGTACAGCTGAAGCAGAAGCTGTTGAAGCTAAGGAAGAAGACGCAGCTGACGCTGAATAATTGAAATAAAATTACTATAATATAAAGGAGAAATAACAATGGCTATTACAGCACAGGACGTAAAGCAGTTAAAGGAACTTACAAACTGCGGTATGATGGACTGCAAGAGAGCTTTAGAAGAAACAAACGGCGACGTTGACGCTGCTATCAAGTATCTTCGTGAAAAGGGTCTTGCAAAGGTAGCTAAGAAGTCCGGCAGAATCGCTGCAGAAGGACTTGTATATGCTAAGGTTGACGAAGCTAAGAAGGTTGGCGTTGTTGTTGAAATCAACGTTGAAACTGACTTCGCTGCTAAGACAGACAGATTTATCGAATTCGTTGAACTCGTTGCACAGACAGTTATCGACAACGATGTTGCTGACGTTGACGCTCTTAAGGAAGTTGTTCCCGCAGGCGAAACAGAAAAGATCGGCGACATTCTTAACGAAAGAATTGCTACAATCGGTGAAAACATCCAGATCCGTCGTTTCGCAAGAATGACAGGAGACCTCTTCGCCTATATCCACAACGGCGGCGGTTCCATTATCGGTTCTATGATCAAGCTTACAGCTGATGACGCTTCTTCCGAAGCTGTTAAGGCAGTAGCTAAGGATCTCCTTCTCCAGATCACAGCTTCCGCTCCTCAGTACGTTCAGCAGGCTGACGTTCCTGCTGAAGTTATCGCTGCTGAAAAGGAAGTACAGCTTAACCTCGTTAAGAAGGAAAATTCTGAATCCGCTAAGCCCAAGCCTGAAAACGTTCTTGAAAAGATCGTAGAAGGCAGAATGAGAAAGTTTGCAGAAGAAATCTGCTTACTCGACCAGCCTTATGTTAAGGATCCCAGCCTTACAGTTGCTAAGTACATTGCAGCTGCCGGCGGCAACATCAAGGTAGATTCTTTCGTTCGTTTCGAAAAGGGCGAAGGTATCGAAAAGAAGGTTGACGACTTCGCTGCAGAAGTTGAAGCTATGGCTAAGGGTGAATAATTCACTTATATAAAAAAGGACGGCAGTTTTGCCGTCCTTTTTTGATGAATGATGAATAATGAAGGATGAAGGATTAAGGAGTCAGCTTCGCTGACGGATTTGAAAAGATGAATGATGAAGAATGAATAATGAATGATTGTGGTATTGCCTTACGGCAATGATTTGAATATGATTTCAATGGGTTGTAGGGGCGACCTGTGGTCGCCCGATATTTATAATTTTTTCAATCCGTCCGCCAAAGGCGGACACCTCAATCATTCATCTTTCATCATTCATCCTTCATCCAAAAAGGCACCCATAAGGGTGCCTTTTTTTAGTCTTCAAGTCCTTTAAGTGCGGCGATTTCGTCACGGTTTACACGAATCTTTGCGTCCTTAAGAACCTTTACTTCGTCACGCTTTACCGAAATAGGCGGAGCGTCCTGCTTCTTGTCGAGGCGTACCTTAAGAATACCTGTAAGGATGTTGTTTTCAACAACAACGCCCTTTCCTTCGGCAGTTTCAACGTATGCGTCAATTTTCGGGGTTATCTTAAGAAGCTCTTCATAACAGTCCTGTTCGTACTTAAGACAGCACATAAGTCTGCCGCAAGTACCCGAAATCTTTGTGGGATTAAGGGAAAGTGACTGTTCCTTTGCCATTTTTATTGATACGGGCTGGAACTCGCCTAAAAAGCTTGAACAGCAGAAGGGTCTTCCGCATATTCCGAGACCACCCAGCATTTTTGCCTCGTCTCTTACGCCTATCTGGCGAAGCTCGATACGTGTGCGGTATATAGCCGCAAGGTCTTTTACAATCTCACGGAAATCAACACGGCTTTCGGCTGTAAAATAGAAGAGTATTTTGCTTCCGTCGAAGGTATATTCAACGTCGATAGCCTTCATACTGAGCTTATGCTCTTCGATTTTCTTTATGAAGACCTTCATTATCTCTTCTTCTTTTTTACGGTTATCGTTAAGGGTTTTTATATCATTTTCGCTTGCGGGTCTTATAATAGGCTTTAAGGGCTGGACAACGGTATGGTCTTCGACGGAACGGTTTCCGATTACTACCTCGCCGCATTCAACACCTCTTGCGGTTTCTACAATAACTTTATTACCGGGGTTGAATTTTTTGCCGTTTGGTGAAAAGTAATAGACTTTTCCGACCTCTTTAAAGCGTATTCCGATTATTTCAGTCATATTTATATCGTTTTTCCTTTCTTTTACTCAACTATTTCAAACATTTTCGCACAGAGTGCGGCTATTGTAAGCTTTACATTAAGGTTGAAATCGATGCTTCCGAGGAAATCGTTGGTTACATCGTACAGCGACATAAGCTTTTTAACGGACAGCTGCTTCGAAATCACCGTACAGGCTTCAGAACAGAAGCCGTAAGGCTTGCCACCCGAATAAAGTGCAGCGGCATTTCCGAAAACATCCGAAAGGTTACGCATAACCGCCGTAAGCTCGTCTCTCGTTTTAAGCTTCGAGAGCTTAGCGAGACATTCGTATTCCCGCTTTTCCGAAACAAGAATTGCTGTTTCTTCGGCAAGGGTAAAGGAAGCGAGAACGCTTTTCGCCTTGTTGGCGGAAAGACAGCGTCCTAAATTTCCTCCGAAGGTATTATAGAGGCTTTCGCTCTTGTCGGGCTTTATCTTATGCTCCGCAAGGGCGGAAAGACACTCCTCCTTACTCATCGGCTCAGCCTTTATCTCTGTAACACGGGAGATTATCGTTCCGAGGATACGCTTTTTATCCGTTGCGGTAAAGATAAAGCGGTTAAAGGGAGAAGGCTCCTCGATAAGCTTAAGAAGTGCGTTCTGGCAGGCGGGATTCATAGAGTCTGCCTCTTCGAATATACAGATACGGATGTCGCTGTCATTGGGAAGCTTAATAAGATCCGCAATAAAGCCGGGCATCTCCTTCATTGTATATTTGCCCTCTTCGCCCATTCTGTAGGGGTATATCACGTCGGGGTGTATATGCTGTTCGATACGGAGACATTCGTTACAGCACATACAGGGCGTTTCACCCTTTTTTTCGCACAGCATAAGCATAGCCGCATAATCCGCAAGGGTACGTTTTCCGACGCCCTCTTCACCTGTGATAAGGAGAGCGTGGGGCATTCTTCCGGTATGAGCATAGCTTCTGAGGCGGTCTAAGGCGGAGGTTTTACCGTATATTTTCATCAGAATTTCTCGAAACGCTCGATATCGGTAACGAAGATAGTAGCACCGCCGATGCTTACCTCTGTGGGGTAATTGACGGGCATAGCGTCACCGCTGAAGGAAGCGGCACTGGGGATATACTGTGTGCGTTTTCTCGAATGCTTCTTTATTATTTCAATAACTGTATCAACTGATTCATTTTCACAGCAGGTTAAGAAAGTGGTATTGCCTGCCATAAGGAAGCCGCCTGTTGAAGCGAGCTTTGTGGCGAAAAAGCCGTTTTTTGTGAGATTGGTTGAAACGGCGTGTGAATCGTCGTTATTTACGATAGCGTATATGAGTTTCATATTATACTCCTCATTGTCGTTGGTTTTAAACTATACATTGAATAGTATAACATATTTTCGGGAAAATGTAAAGATGTAGAGAATGGATGAATGATGAATAATGAATGATGAAAGATTAAGGTGTCCGCCTTTGGCGGACGGATTTAAATATAATTTCAATGTATCATATCGGGCGACCACAGGTCGCCCCTACATTAAAATCATATTTAAATACATTGGCGAAGCCAATTCCTTAATTATTCATTATTCATTATTCATTATTCATCATTCATCATTCATCATTCAATTAACTCCCTCTTTTTCGGGAAAATTTTCATAATTTTAAAAAAATTTTAAAAAGCTATTGACATTTAACCGAAAAAGTGATAAATTGTATTTAGCACTCAAAGAGAAAGAGTGCTAACACTCAGAAGCCAAGACTGCTAAAATTGATTTTTTCGGGAAGACTACGGAAGGTAAGGTAAAAGAAATGGAAAGCAGAGCCTATAAAATACTCGACCTTATTGTTGATGAATATATAAGAACGGGCGAACCTATCGGCTCAAAGGCTATCCAGCAGCTGCTCGATATCCAGGTTTCCTCTGCTACTATCCGTAACGAAATGGCTTCCCTCGAACAGCAGGGTTATCTCGAGCATCCCCATACCTCGGCAGGAAGAGTTCCCACTTATAAAGGCTTACGTCTTTATATCGAACGCCTTTCGGGAGCGAATGAGCTTTCCAACGAGGAAAAGGAAACAATCGACAGTATGTTTGAGGGTATCTCCAACGATACTGATGACGTAATTATCGAAAACGCTTCGAGAGCACTTGCGGATTTTACAAACTGTGCAATCGTTTCTACCAACGAAGCAAATAAGTTTTCCGTTATAACTAAGGTTGAGGTCATTCCTACAGGAAGAAGAATGTATGTGCTTCTTATGATTACCTCTTCGGGCAACATAAAGAACCGTGTATGCCGTCTTTCCTTTGACCTTACCGATGAACATATGAAGATTTTCCAGCAGTTCGCCGAGGATAATCTAAAGGGCGTAAACCTCGAGAATGTATCCGAAGAGTATATAAAGACCATTTCAGCCGCTCTCGGAAGCTACGTAATGTCGCTTTCGCCGCTCCTTAAAGGGATTGCGGATCTTTCGGCAGAAATGATGAATGAAAAGGTAAAGATCGAGGGCGAGGAAAATCTTATAGCCTGCCCCGATTTAAAGGGAACAGAGATAGCTACTGTTTTAAGACAGAGGAACGAGTTTTCGAGATTTCTCGACAATACCTTCTCGGGACTAAGCGTTATGTTCGGAAAGGAAGACGATACTTTCGTTATCTCCAACTCAAGCATGATAACAGGTTCTTTTCTTAAGGGCGGTGAGAAAGCCGGAAGCTTCGGCGTTATCGGCCCGTTAAGAGTTGATTATAAAAAGATAATACCTTATATAGAGTATTTCTCAAGCAAGGTTTCAGACCTTCTCTCAAGAGATTCGGCTGAAATACCGATGCTTACAGCAGAAAAGGAGGCAGACAAAAAAGATGAGTAAGAACAAGGAAAAGGAAAAAGAACTTGAAGCAGAAGAAAAAGAAGCTCCTGCTGAAGAGGTGAAAGAAGAATCTACGGCAGAGACCGACCCTAAGGATAAGGAAATCGCAAGCCTTAAGGACCAGCTTATGCGTAACATGGCGGAATACGACAACTACCGCAAGCGTACCGCAAGAGAACGCACAGAGCTTACCCCCGAAATTACAGCAAGAATCGTAGGCGAGTTTTTACCTGTCCTCGATAACCTCGAAAGAGCATTACAGACGGAAACTACTGATGAAAAGTACAAGGAAGGCGTAAAGCTTATTTATGATTCCTTTATGGGTACAATGGATAAGCTGGGCGTTGAAAAGGTACAGACAGAAGATTTCGAACCTTCCGTTCACCAGGCGGTTCAGCAGGTAGAAAGCGACCTTGAAAGCGGAAAGATAGTTTCTGTTTTCCAGAACGGCTATAAAATCGGCACAAAGGTATTAAGATTTGCTATGGTAACAGTAGCACAGTAAAATTCAACGAAGTTGAATTTTGGTGAATAATGAAAAATGAATAATGAATAATTGATGTGCCGCCTTCGGCGGGGATTTAAAAGAAAATCCGAAACACAGTCCGTATTTATTATTAATTTGTAAATTCAGAAAAGGTTAAGATGAAAAATGTTTTTAAAATTATCGCTGAAAGCGATTCCCTAATCTTTCATCTTTCATCATTAATCTTTCATTTAAAATAAGGAGGCAATTTAAAATGGGAAAAATTATTGGTATTGACTTAGGTACAACAAACTCTTGCGTATCCGTTATCGAAGGCGGCGAAGCAACCGTAATCACAAACAGCGAAGGCAGCAGAACAACTCCTTCCGTTGTTGCATTCACAAAGGACGGCGAACGTCTCGTAGGTCAGCTTGCTAAGAACCAGGCTGTTACAAACCCCGATAAGACTATTATTTCTATCAAGCGTCACATGGGTACAGATTATAAGGTAGATATCGACGGAAAGAAATATACTCCCCAGGAAATTTCCGCTATGATTCTCCAGAAGTTAAAGAGCGAAGCTGAAGCTTACCTCGGCGAAACAGTAACAGATGCAGTTATCACTGTTCCCGCTTACTTTACTGACTCCCAGAGACAGGCTACAAAGGACGCAGGTCAGATTGCAGGCTTAAAGGTTCACAGAATCATCAACGAACCTACAGCAGCTGCTCTCGCTTACGGTATCGACAAGGAAAACGAACAGAAAATCGTTGTATATGACCTCGGCGGCGGTACCTTCGACGTATCCGTTATCGAAATCGGCGACGGCGTACAGGAAGTTCTTGCAACAGCAGGTAACAACCACCTCGGCGGCGATGACTTCGACCAGAGAATTATCAACTATCTCGTTGAAGAATTCAAGAGAACAGACGGTACAGACCTTACAAACGACAAGTTCGCTATGCAGCGTTTAAAGGATGAAGCAGAAAAGGCAAAGATTGCTCTTTCCAACTCTACTTCCGTAAACGTTAATATCCCCTATATCACAGCTGACGCTACAGGCCCCAAGCACATGAACACAACTCTCACAAGAGCTAAGTTCAACGAGCTTACAGCTGACCTTGTAGAAGCAACTATGGGACCCTTAAAGCAGGCTGTTAAGGACAGCGGTCTTTCCTTAAACGAAATCGACAAGATTCTCCTCGTAGGCGGCTCAACACGTATTCCTGCTGTACAGGAAGCGGTTAAGGGCTACCTCGGCAAGGAACCCTTCAAGGGTATCAACCCCGACGAATGTGTATCTATGGGTGCTGCTATCCAGGGCGGTGTATTAAATAAGGAAGTTACAGGTCTTCTTCTCCTTGACGTTACTCCCCTTTCTCTCGGTATCGAGACAGCAGGCGGCGTATGCACAAAGATGATCGAAAGAAACACAACAATTCCTACAAAGAAGTCTCAGATCTTCTCCACATACAGCGATAACCAGCCCAGCGTTGAAATCAACGTATTACAGGGTGAACGTGAATTCGCAAGAGACAACAAGTCCCTCGGTATGTTCAGACTCGACGGTATTGCTCCCGCTCCCAGAGGTATTCCCCAGATCGAAGTTACATTCGATATTGACGCTAACGGTATCGTAAACGTATCCGCTAAGGACCTCGGCACAGGCAAGGAACAGCACATTTCTATCACTGCTTCCACGAATATGAGCAAGGAAGATATCGACAAGGCTGTTAAGGAAGCTGAAGCCTTCGCTGCTGAAGACGCTAAGCGTAAGGAAGAGGTTGATACAAGAAACGAAGCTGACCAGATGGTTTACCAGATTGAAAAGTCTATGAACGAGTTCGGCGATAAGGTTACAGACGCTGATAAGGCTGCTGTTACACCTAAGCTCGACGCTCTTAAGGAAGCCCTCAAGGGTACAGATATCGAAGCTATCAAGACAGCTAAGGACGAACTTCAGAAGGCATTCTACGATATTGCAGGAAGAATCTACCAGGAACAGGGTGCTGCAGCACAGCAGGCTGATGTACAGGGTACAGGCACAAGTGCAGGTGCGGCCGGTTCTGACGACAATATTGTTGACGCAGATTTTACAGACGCTAACTAATCCGAATATCCGCCGCTTGACATTATGTCGGGCGGCGGAATTTGAGCAGTAGAATAAAAGAGGAATTATTTATGGCAGAAAAACGTGATTACTACGAGGTGCTCGGTATCTCGAAAGGGGCGACCGATGACGAAATAAAGAAAGCTTACCGTAAAATGGCTAAGCAGTATCACCCCGACCTTCATCCCGACGACCCCGAGGCAGCGGAAAAGTTCAAGGAAGTAAACGAAGCCAACGATGTACTTTCCGACCCCCAGAAGCGTCAGAGATATGACCAGTTCGGTCACGCCGGCGTTGACCCGTCTTATGGTGCGGGTGCAGGCGGAATGGGCGGTTTCGGCGGATTTTCCGGCGAAGGTTTCGATTTCGGCGATATTTTCGATACATTTTTCGGCGGCGGTATGGGCGGAAGAACAAGCAGTAACCCCAACACTCCCAAAAGAGGTGCGGATATCGCTATCAGTCTCGATATTTCCTTTATGGAAGCCTGTAAGGGTGTAAAGCACGTAGTTGATATAAACAGAAGCGAAACCTGTGAGACCTGTAACGGAAGCGGTGCGAAGCCGGGTACAACGGCAAAGACCTGTCCAGAATGTAACGGTATGGGTCAGGTTCGTTTCCAGCAGAGAACTATCTTAGGCTCTATGACCTCAACAAGACCTTGTACAAAGTGCGGCGGAAAGGGTAAGATAATCGAAACTCCCTGTCCTACCTGCCGTGCCAACGGCCGTGTTCAGAAAAAGAGCCCTGTTACTATCAATGTACCTGCAGGTATCGATAACGGCCAGATTCTCCGTGTTCCGAACCAGGGTAATATGGGTACCAACGGCGGCGGAAGAGGCGATCTTAACGTAAGAATTTCCGTAAGAAAGGACCCTCTTTTCGAGAGAAGAGATTTCGATATCTGGACAGAAATTCCGATTACTTATGCCCAGGCGGTTCTTGGTGCGGAGGTTACGGTTCCGACTATCGACGGCAACGTAACATATACGATTCCCGAGGGAACACAGCCGAATACTGTTTTCCGTCTTAAAGGAAGAGGCGTACAGCGGCTTCAGAGAGATGGCAGAGGCGACCAGATGGTAAAGGTCGTTCTCGAGGTTCCGAAGAACCTTTCGAAGAAGCAGAAGGACGCTCTCGAGGAATTCAGCAATATGCTTACAGAAAAGAACTACGAAAAGCAGTCGGGATTTTTCGACAAGCTCAAGAAGTTCGGCGAAGAGCTTAAAAAGAACTGGGAAAACAAGTAAATGAAGAATGAAAAATGAATAATGAAGGATGAAGGTATCGGCTTCGCCGATAGATTAAAGAGATTTTAGAACAAGGCTTCTCCTTGAGGGGAAGCTGTCAGCTTGCTGACTGATGAGGTGCAGCTTCGGCGGTTTCGGGCGACCACAGGTCGCCCCTGCATTAACATTGAATTTATTTTCAAATCATTGCCGTAAGGCAACACCACAATCATTCATCCTTCATCATTAATCATTCATCTACTATTAACTATGTCGGGCAGGAAACTGCCCGATTTTTAATGAATGTGAATTTTTGCAATCCGTTAATTTTTCGGTTTGTACAAAATAGCCAAAATGATATATTTTTTTTAGGGCGAGGTTACAAATTATCTACTGATTGTTTACTTTTTTGTATTTTTGTGATATTATATAGTAAGCGAGCAGTCTTTTCTGTTCAGAATTTAATGGAGTGTGGATTTAGATTATGAAAATTAAAAGTTCACTTATTATTATTACAGCCGTTCTCCTTATAGTTTCTACTGTAGTTTTCGGTGTATTCCTCGGAATTCAGCTCGATTCAACAGCAGCAACAATGTACGAAACATATCTCCAGGATATGTCCCAGGGCTCGGCTTCAAGTCTTCAGCTTTACCTCGATAACGCTGTAAGCAATTTCAAGTCCTTAAGCAATATGCCTGCTGTTAAGGGATTTACATCCGGTACATACAGTGCAACAAGCACACAGGGCAAGGCTGCACAGGAATATTTCGATTCCCTCGTAAGCACAGCTGCTGTAAAGTCTGTTGTTGTTTATGATGATACAAACAAGATTATCCTTTCCGCAGGTCTTGAAGAAGGCACTATCGATGCAGAAGGCGCTTGTGTAGTTTCTGCAGAGGATTTCCAGCCTGTTATTACCGCAGGTAAGGAAAATTCCAAGTATGTATTATCCATAAAGGCTGATTGCGGTAACTATAACCTCGGCGTTACTTATGACCAGGAAGCAACAGGCGTGCGTTCCGTACTCAAGCAGAGCAACAGCAAGGTTTATATCGTTGACCCCAAGGGCTCAATCGTTACACAGCAGTCCATCGTTGGTGATATTTCGGCTCCTCCTCAGCAGTATGCTCCTTTCAAGACTGCTATCACAGATGCAACAGCTACAGCCACACGTTTCTCCGATGGCGAAACTATTGCTTATGTAACAAAGACAACAGGCGGATGGACAGTAGTTTCCAACGACCAGCAGAGCGTAGCAAAGACTCATTCCAGCGGAGCTATGGGCGGTATTGTCGGTATTGCAGTAGCACTTTGCGTTATATTCTTCGTAGCAGGTATAATCCTCATTATCGCTGTTACAAAGCCCTTCTACAGAATTTCCGAAACTCTTCAGAAAATCAGCCGTGGTGACCACGAAGCCCGTATCGATATTATGTCAAGAAACGAATACGGCGATATCGCACGTGTGTTCAATGACATTATGGATAATATCATTATCAGTGAATCCCGTTACAGAACCATTATCGAGATGTCTGACAACATCATCTTCGAATGGAACTTCCACAACAACGAAGTTACCTTCTCCAACAACTTCAATAAGAAGTTCAGCTACCGTGCTCCTTCCGACCACTTCGCTGACAGCTTCCTCTTAAAGTGTAAGGTTCATCCCGAGGATTCCGAACGCTATAAGGCTGACCTCGAAAAGCTCGCAAAGGGCGAAAACTTCAAGCGTAACGAATACCGCTGGAAGAATATCTACGGCGACTATATCTGGGTTCTTATCCGTACAGCTACAATCAATGATACAGACGGTACTCCTCTTAAGGTAGTAGGCGTTATCGTAGATATTGACCGTGCTAAGAAGAGCGAAAATATGCTTACAGCACGTGCTTCCTTTGACGCTCTTACAAGCGTTTACAACCGTGAAACAATCGAAAGTGCTATCAACAACGAAATCGAGCTTATTGCAGTAAGAAAGACTGAGTTTGCTATTCTCTTCGTTGATATCGACGACTTCAAGTTCTATAACGACCAGTACAGCCACGCAACAGGCGACCAGGTTCTCCGCTTTACAGCAACAACTATCAAGAATGCTATCGGTGAAAACGGTCTTGCCGGACGTTACGGCGGTGACGAGTTCATTATCTGTCTTAAGAACTCCGAAGAAAACGACCCTGCACTTATCGCTGAACAGATTCTTAATACTCTTAAGGACGGCTTCGACAATGACGCCGGCGACCACCTCAGCATCAATGTTAGTATCGGTATTGCAATCATCCGTGATAACAGCAAGCGTGTTGAAGAAATCATCGGTCAGGCAGACGACGCTATGTACAAGATTAAGAAGAACGGTAAGTCCAACTACGGCTTCCTCGAAAGCTGAGACTGAAGAGGTATTTATGAGTTTTATCGAGGAAAACCCTTTTGAAAAAGGGATTTCCCTCGAGCTCCCTTCCGAAAACTTTCAGTATAAATTAAAGAACCACAGGAAAGTCCTGTGGTTCTTTTATTTATATTAAAAGTCTTTGGAAGAGGTTTCTCCCGATAAATACTTCTATAACGACAGCATCTTTAAATTATATAAAAATGTAACCGCTTGACCTTTTAAATCGTATTTGTAGTGAAAGTACTTTTAATATAATAAAAGGAGTGAAGAAATGGACAGGGAACAGCTTGGTTTTTATGCCGAAAAATACGGCAAGGCGGTCTTTCGGGCGGCGTATAGCTATACAAGAAATTTTGCCGACAGCGAGGATATAATGCAGGAGACCTTCCTTAAGCTTTATAAAACCAACAAAAGTTTTGTTTCCGATGAAAACGTTAAGGCGTGGCTTCTTCGGGTAGCAATCAATATTTCTAAGGACTATCTGAAATCGTCCTGGGTAAATAAAAGAACAGAGCTTGATGAAGCTATGAGTTACGAGAATGAAAGCGAAAAAGCTCTGAGCGAGGCTATGGGGAAGCTTAAGCCCGAATGTCGGATAACCGTATTCCTTTATTATTATATGGGGTACAGCGTTAAGGAGATTGCAAAAATTATGTCGGTATCCGAATCCAACGTTAAGATAAGGCTTAAGCGAAGCCGTGACAGCTTAAGAGAATTTCTCACGGAAGAATAGAAAGGCGGTTATAATATGTTTGAAGAATATTTTGAAAAAATAAGTCCGGCGGAAACAGCGGAAAAGCTTACAGAAAATGTTATTTTAAGAGCAGAGAAGCAGAAAAAGGTTTTCAGACCGAAGTTTATTGGCTTGGCGGCGGCAGCGGCGGCTGTGATGACATTCGGAGTAACGGCGGCGGCAACAGGCTTTGATTGTTTTGCTGTGTTCAGAGACATTTTCGGCGAAAAAGCGGAAAATCTGACCGAAAATACAGTCGAGGCTGCAGAGGTAACAATCAACAACACTGAAAAAATGGATTTCGAGCTTGTGGCTGTTGCGTCCGATAAGCAGAGTGTTCTTGCAATAATTGATGTTACAGCGAAGAACGGGTTCAAAATGGGACAAAACAATATTACGGGCGATGTGAATGCGGATATTTCCTGGTTATCGGATGTCAATCCCGGATTTGTGGGAGGTATGGGCGGACATATCAATGTTCTCGAAGCAGGCGAGGATAAGTCGAGAATAAGCATAAGAATGTCGGCAACCGACGAAATAGAGGGGCAGGAAATCACCATAAGTATATACGAAGAGCCTGCTCCTGCTGACCCCGATATAGAGCCGAACTGGCAGGTCAAGTTTGTTGCCGAGGGCTCGTCACTTGAATATACAATCGAAAACGGCAATAAGGTAAGAGTATCGCCTATTTCAATTTCCATAAGCGGAACAAACATTAAAAAAGAATGGAGCTGGGGAAATCTTATAGTAACAATGAAAAACGGTGAAAAGGAAATGCTTAAGGCTTCAAGCGGAGGCGGCGTAACAGGCGGAAATAAGTCTGTAATCTTCCGTTTCAGCGAACCGATAAACCCCGAGGAAGTAACAGAAATTTCTATAGGACAGGAGACGTTTAAGTTAAAATAAGTTGAATGACAGGGCTGTGATGAGCAGCCCTGATTTTTTTGAGCAGACTAAAATAGTCGTCCGTATATAATAAGGTAGGAAAAAGAGGGTGTTTAATTCACCGCATTAAAGGATAAATTGTCAAAAACATCCAATAAGGGATGAAAAAAGAGGGATAAAAGGGGTAAAAAGGTAGAAAGGGGAGAAAAAGAGAAAAAAGGAGTTGACAAAAGGGAAAGGTGATGATATAATAAACAAGCTGACCCGCGAGAGCGAGGAAAGCGGAAAAGAAATCACAAAAAACTTTTTTGAAAAAAATTCAAAAAAGGGGTTGACAAACCGAAAAGATTGTGATATAATAATTAAGCTGTCCGAGAGGGCAG
>JAGANY010000004.1 GCA_017624025.1 Ruminiclostridium sp.
AAGGGCGGTCTCGCAATCGCACAGCAGGTAGAAAAGGAAGCAGTACAGGCTGGTTACTGGCACCTCTTCCGCTTCAACCCTGCAGCTGCTGAAGAAGGCAAGAATCCCTTCTCTCTCGACAGCAAGGCTCCTACAGGCGATTACCAGGCATTCATGATGAGAGAAGTACGTTACAACTCCCTCATGAGAGCTAACCCCGACAGAGCTAAGAAGCTCTTCGATATCGCTGAAGCAAACAGCAAGAAGAAGTATGACAACTTAGTAGGTCTCGTAGATTACTACGCTCCTGTTGAAGGCTAATATTTCTTAAAATAAATTACGGGCAGTCCGAAAGGGCTGCCTGTTTTTTTATGAAATATTTTGTAAAAAACCTTGACAAAATAAAAATATGGTGCTATACTGATAAAAATTAAATATTTAAACCGTTGATGCGGAGATAAAGGCAGTTATGCTTCCACAGAGAGCCGTCGTTGCTGAGAAGAGGGCGAAACACAGATTGTCAAATGGACCGCTGAGGGCATAGTCAAAGGCTTTGACCGAGTATTCTATGACGTGCGGCATACGTTAGTTGCCGGGGATATGTTGGTATCCTGCTGAAAGTGCACGGGTTTCCCGTGAATCAAGGTGGCACCGCGGATAAGTTATTATTCGTCCTTGACAGATTAGTGTTATTCTGTCAGGGCTGTTTTTATGTAAAACGAAAACCTCTGACGGAGGCAGTCAGAGGTATTTTTATTTATCCGGAGGGTATGTTATGTTACTTACGAAACGATGGCGTAGCTTAGTCTGAATTTTAAAACAACATTAAAACCAATTTTTATATTTATGGAGGACATTTATTATGATTTGCAATGGCGTTGATTTTGATACTTATTTTTCCAACTATCCCGACAAAAACGGTTACTTCGGTAAATACGGCGGAGTTTATATTGATGATAAGCTTAAGGCAGCTATGGCGGAGATTACAGAAGCATATTACTCAATCTGCCAGTCAAGAAAGTTTATCGCTGAATTAAGAAGAATCCGTAAGGAGTTTCAGGGTCGTCCTACTCCCGTTTCTCACCTCGAAAGACTTTCCGACGCATTAGGCGGCAAGGTTCAGCTTTACGCAAAGCGTGAAGACTTAAACCACAGCGGTGCTCATAAGCTTAATCACTGTATGGGTGAAGCTCTTCTTGCCAAGTATATGGGTAAGAAGAAGGTTATCGCTGAAACAGGTGCAGGTCAGCACGGTGTTGCTCTCGCTACAGCAGCAGCGTATTTCGGTCTTGAATGTGACATTTATATGGGTTCTGTTGATATAAAGAAACAGGCTCCTAACGTAGCAAGAATGAAGATTCTTGGTGCTAACGTTGTTGAAGTAACACACGGCTTACAGACATTAAAGGAAGCTGTTGACGCTGCTTTTGACGCATACAGCAAGGAATATAAGGATTCTATCTACTGTATCGGTTCTGTTCTCGGCCCTCATCCTTTCCCTATGATGGTAAGAGATTTCCAGAGCATAGTTGGTATTGAAGCAAGAGAACAGTTCATTGATATGACAGGTCATCTCCCGGATGCAATCGTTGCTTGTGTAGGCGGCGGTTCAAATGCAGCAGGTCTTTTTGCAGGCTTCCTTAATGACCCTGTTACAATTTACGGTATCGAACCTCTCGGAAGAGGTCCGAAATTAGGCGACCATGCTGCAAGCTTAAAGTACGGTACAGAAGGTGTTATGCACGGCTTCAACAGCATTATGCTTAAGGATGAAAACGGCGAGCCTGCTCCCGTATATTCCGTAGCAAGCGGTCTCGACTATCCTTCTTCCGGTCCCGAACACGCATTCTTACAGGAAATCGGAAGAGTAAAGTATGACGTAATCGACGACGAGGAAACAATTGATGCATTCTACAAGCTTGCTCGTCTCGAGGGTATCATTCCCGCAATCGAAAGCTCTCACGCTGTTGCTTACGGTATGAAGCTTGCGAAGACAATGGATAAGGGCTCTGTTCTTATTAACCTCTCGGGCAGAGGCGATAAGGATATGGACTATGTTCTTGAAAACTTCGGCATCAGATAAATAAAAACGGTCGGTCAACCTTAAGTTGACCGACCTTTTTTGTTTTAATTACCTGTTGAAATGTAAGGAGCGACTGCACCAGCTACAACGCTTCTTGGTAAAGTCTGGAGCCAGACTCTTCCGGGGCCTGTAACAACAGTGTTGAATAAGCCTTCGCCGCCGAATAATGCGTTTCCTACACCCTTTACTGTCTGGATATTTACATCAACAGTAACATCCATTGCTGCAAGGTTACCTGTATCAACAATAAGGGACTGACCGGGAGCTAATGTGTATTCAATAACAGAGCCGTCAATTTCGAGGAAAACATATCCATAGCCTTCAAACTTCTGGAGGATGAAGCCCTCACCGCCGAAAAGACCTGCACCGCCTCTTTTCTGGAAATGAACGGACATTTCTACGCCTGCTTCACTTGCTAAGAAAGCGGATTTCTGAGCGACGATAGTGTTTGTCGGAGAAACGAGGATAGGAAGGATTTCGCCGGGGAAGCTTGATGAACAAGCGATCATACCCTGTCCGCCCTGGCAGGTATAAGTATTCTGGAACATTGATTCGCCGGAGAACATTCTTCCGAACGCCTTTCCTATACCGCCGCCTGCATTAGTTGACATCTGCATATTTGGCGACATCCAGCTCATAGCGCCTCTGTCTGTTTTGATTTGTTCGCCTGCTTCGAGCGTCATAATAACGACGGGAAGCGGAGTACCCTTAATTTCGTAATTCATAACTAGATTTCCTTTCCGATTAATAAATAATAGGTATTCCCCTATATGAAAATAATACCATATTTCAGTGTATGATACAATAGCGTTGAATATTTTTGTAGCTGATGATAAAAGTTAACAAAGCTGTTTATTCAATTTCAATATAAAAGGTTACTAAAATTTTACAATAATGGTTTTGATTTTCTTTAAATTACGGGAATATTAAGGACGAAAAAGCAGATAATTGTACCGTAAGCAAATTACAGAACGAAAGGAACAATGTTTATGAATACATTTTATAAGCTTACTATAGCACTGCTGATAAGTATATTCTGTATCAGGATGGTAAGCGTTCAGGATTATATGCCTGCATATTCTCAGATGGGTTCAAGCGGAACAGAGGTCGAGGAAATCCAGCGTGTGCTTAAAGAGAGAGGTCTTTTCACAGGCGAGATAACAGGCTATTACGGGGCACAGACGGCCGAAGCAGTAAGAGATTTCCAGCGTCAGCAGGGTCTTTCTGAAACGGGTATAGCTGATGATACTACCTTAAAGAGACTCGGTATCACCATAGGCTCTATTCCTGAAGCAACCGACGCCAATGTTGGTCTTCTTGCAAGAATTATTTCTGCAGAGGGAAGAGGCGAATCCTATATAGGGCAGGTTGCTATCGGAGCGGTAATCTGTAACAGAATTGAACATCCGTCATTCCCCGATACGCTTGCGGGAGTTATTTACCAGAGCGGAGCATTTACTGCTCTTATTGACGGCCAGTTCAACGAGGAGATTTCGGACAGTGCATACTCGGCGGCAAGAGACGCACTTTCGGGCTGGGATCCGAGCGGCGGAGCGATATATTATTATAATCCCGAAAAGACTGATAACGAGTTTATCCATTCCCGTCCTGTAATTAAGGTAATCGGAAATCATAGATTCTGTTCATAAAAAGAAAAACACCTTCTGAAAATGAAGGTGCCAGACTGTCGGGGAACTCTTTATGATGTGCGAAGCATTCACAGGCTTTGGGGCTTCCGCCCCTTGCCCCTGACACCCCTTTTATAAAAGGGGTGAACGAAAATTTTTTATTCTCGCTTTGCTCGGCATTTTTAAGAGAAGATACTTTTCGACAAGCTGACACCTTTTGAAAATGAAGGTGCTTTTTTTATATCAGAAATTCATTTTGTAGTAATATTCAAAGGGAAGCCCAGAGTTTTTTATTTTTTCTGCATAATATACTCCCACAAAACGATAGTGCCAGGGTTCGTAGGCATATCCTGTAGTATTTTCCCATTCCTTCGGATAGCGGAGAATAAAGCCGTATTTATACGCGTTTTCATTCAGCCACTCGAATTCTTCTGTATTCTCGAAATCGTCGGTAATATCATCGTGGGTTGCCCACCAGTCGTATGTAAGTATATCAATTGCAAGCCCGGCGTTATGCTCGCTTTTTCCGGGTTCAGCAATTTCACGCAAGGCGGATTTTTCCGCTTCTTCATCGCTTAAGCCTTCGTTTTTAAGACGTTCTATGTATGCCTCGAGGTTTTCGGTCTGCTTTTCTATGCTTCGGTATGCGGATACAACGCAAAGGTCTATTCCGTCCTCTTCCGCATCCTTTATCATAGCTCTCGCATATTCAGCGCACCTTTCGTCCATCATAAAGGTACCTTGTACATAATCAAGAGCAGGGGAGTAGTTTTTTTCGAGGGGAAACTCTTCGTTTATAAGAAAGTACGCCCAGCCGTTATCAATATCGCTTACTCCGTTTTCAGCATAGGTTTCCTGTTTTTCCTTAAGACGCTCGTAGCTGTTCGGGAAGAAATACATAACAAGCTGTACAATAAGGAACAGTATGAGAATAATGATATTTCCGTTCTGGATAGTTTTTATCTTCATACCATACCTCCTTTTTGCTTGTTACATAAAGTATAACCTATTATTCAAAAAAAATCAAGCTGAATTTTTTAATAACTTGTAATTAAAATTAATAAAAGTATTGACAAGTTATTAAAAATGTGTTACAATGTCATCAGAACAAAAGAAAAGATAACTTTATATGGTGCTGTACGGACGGAATTATGCCGTCCGTCAGCAGAACTTGTTTTTGAAAGGAATATAAAGCTATGAAAAAAAGCGTTTACAGCCTTGTGCTGTCTGATGATATTGTGGAAGCTATTGACGCTCTCGCCTATAATTCGGGCGTAAGCCGTTCGGCTATGATAAACAGTATTCTTGCGGAGGCGGTTTCCTATACAACTCCCGAAAAAAGAATGAATGATATATTCGGAACAATCGAAGCCCTTATGGGAGAAACAGCCTTCCAGATTCAGCCTCAGCCTTCGGACGCTATGCTTTCCATAAGGTCTGCACTTAAATATAAGTATAAGCCCGTGATAAGATACGGCCTCGAATTATACAGAAGCTTTGAAAAGACAATAGGCCAGCTTCGTGTTTCCTTCCGAACCCAGTCGGAAGCCTTAAAATCCGATTTAACGGATTTTCTTAAGCTTTGGGCGGAGCTTGAGAACAAGTATATTGTCCACTTTTTCCCCGAGGGAATATCCTATACTATCGATGACGGAAGGTTTACAAGAACCTTCAGGCTTCCCGAAGCGAGAGAGCATCAGAGTAATGAAGAAATCGCAAAGGCAATTTCGGAGTATATAAAAATGTTTGACGAGATACTTAAGATTTATTTCGGCAATATCGAAAACAGGCGTGTTGCCGCCGAGCTTTCGGTTGAACGGTACCATCAGTATTTAAGAGACGGTATCGTTATTATATAAAGAACAAAAGAAAGGCAGGTACAACTATGAACACACAGAAATTAACACAGAAATCAATCGAAGTGATACAGAATGCACAGAATATTGCTGTATCCAATTCCAACCAGCAGATAGACCAGCTTCATCTTCTCCTGTCTCTTTTAACACAGCAGGACGGACTTATTCCACAGCTTATAAAGAGCATCGGAGCAGACGAAACCGCAATGTCCGAGCAGGCAGAAAAATGTGTTTCGGAGCTTCCTAAGGTAACAGGAAGCGGAAGACGTCCCGACGAGGTTTATATTACAGCGGATACGGACAAAGCATTTACGGCTGCCGAAGAATCCGCAAAGCGTATGGGAGACGAATTTATTTCGGTTGAACATATCTTTATAGGCTTGCTCGAAAAGGCAAGGGATAAGACCAAGGATATTCTTAACGCTTTCGGAATAACAAAGGATAAATTTCTTACCGCTCTTAAGACCGTCAGAGGGAATACCCGTGTTACAAGCGATAACCCCGAGGGTACCTATGACGTTCTTAAGAAATACGGTCAGGATCTTGTTGAGCTTGCACGAAAAAATAAGCTTGATCCTGTTATCGGACGAGACAGCGAGATAAGAAACGTTATCCGTATTCTTTCCCGCAAGAGCAAGAACAATCCTGTTCTTATCGGTGAGCCGGGCGTAGGTAAAACAGCTATTGCGGAAGGTCTCGCTTTAAGAATCGTACGAGGCGATGTTCCTAATTCCTTAAAGGACAGACAGCTTTTTTCGCTTGATATGGGCTCTCTTGTTGCAGGTGCAAAGTATCGAGGTGAATTTGAAGAGAGACTTAAAGCAGTTTTACAGGAAATCAAGAAAAGCGAGGGTAAAATTATCCTCTTTATCGATGAACTTCATCTTATCGTCGGAGCAGGCAAAACCGACGGTGCTATGGATGCGGGCAATATCTTAAAGCCTATGCTTGCTCGAGGCGAGCTGCATTGTTTCGGTGCTACAACGCTTAATGAATACCGCCAGTATATCGAAAAGGATGCAGCTCTCGAAAGACGCTTCCAGCCTGTGCTTGTCGGAGAACCTACAGTAGAAGACACTATCTCTATTTTAAGAGGCTTAAAGGAGCGTTATGAGGTTTTCCACGGCGTTAAGATCCAGGATACCGCTCTTATCGCTGCCGCAACTCTTTCCAACAGATATATTTCTGACCGATTCCTTCCCGATAAGGCTATTGACCTTGTGGATGAGGCCTGTGCTCTTATAAAAACAGAAATGGAGTCTATGCCTACGGAGCTTGATGACCTTTCGAGACGGATTATGCAGCACGAAATTGAAGAAGCGGCACTTACCAAGGAGAATGACGCTCTTTCACAGGAGCATCTCGCCGAAATAAGAAAAGAGCTTTCGGATATGCGTGAGCAGTTTAAGGAGATGAAAGCACGCTGGGAAAATGAACGTTCGTCGATTACAAGGCTCCAGGACTTACGTAAGGAAATGGAAGAAATAAGCGGAGAAATCGAAAAGGCAAAGCGTGAATATAATCTCAACAAGGCTGCCGAATTACAGTACGGACGTCTTCCGAAGCTAAGAGAGGAGCTTGAAGAAGCGGAACGTCTCGCTGAAAAGAGCAAGAATGACAATACCCTTCTTCGTGACAAGGTAACGGAGGAAGAGATAGCGAAGATTATCGGACGCTGGACGGGAATACCTGTTTCAAAGCTTATGGAGGGCGAAAGAGAAAAGCTTCTTAATATGGAGAATATTCTCCATAAGCGTGTTATCGGGCAGGACGAGGCTGTTGAAAAGGTAAGCGAAGCAATTTTGCGTTCAAGAGCAGGCATACAGGACCCCAACCGTCCTTTAGGTTCATTCCTTTTCTTAGGTCCTACAGGCGTAGGTAAAACTGAACTTGCGAAAGCACTCGCCGAAGCCCTTTTTGATGATGAAAACAGCATTGTCCGCATTGATATGAGCGAGTATATGGAGAAATTCAGCGTTTCCCGTTTAATCGGTGCACCTCCCGGATACGTAGGATATGACGAGGGTGGTCAGCTTACCGAAGCGGTACGCCGTAAGCCTTATGCTGTGGTACTTTTTGATGAGGTTGAAAAGGCTCACCCCGATGTGTTCAATATACTCTTACAGGTGCTCGATGACGGTCATATCACTGACAGCCAGGGCAGAACTGTTGATTTTAAGAATACGATTCTTATTCTTACGTCGAATTTAGGCTCGCCCTATATTTTAGAGGGTATTACTGATGACGGTGAAATAAGCGAAGAAGCAAAGGGACAGGTTGACCTTCTCTTAAAGCAGTCCTTCCGTCCCGAATTCCTTAACCGTCTTGATGAAATCGTATATTACAAGCCTTTGGGAAGAAACGAGATATTCAGCATTGTTGACCTTATGATGAATTCTCTTAATAAGAGACTTTCGGAAAAACAGCTTTCCGTTACTCTTACGGAAAAGGCGAAGGATTATATTATTGACAACGGATATGACCCGATTTATGGTGCGAGACCGCTTAAAAGATTTATCCAGAGAAAAGCGGAAACCCTTATTGCGAGAGCGATTATCGGTGATAAGCTTCATTCGGGCGACGTTATTACCATTGACGCTGACGAAAACGGACTTTATCTTAAATAAAAAAGGCACGGACTTAAGGGGGTATCTTTTTATAGATGCATTATAGGTGTTTATCGGGAGAAACCTTTCTGAAGAAAGGCTTTCTCCCGTACCCTCTTCCAAAGACTTTTAATATGAATTCAAGACCCACAGGGTAATACCCTGTGGGCCTTGAATTTAAACTGAAAGTTTTCGGAAGGGAGTATGAGGGAAAGCCCTTTTTCAAAAGGGTTTCCCTCAATAACATTCATAATACTTCTATAAAAGGATACCCCTTAAGCCCGTGTTTTTTATTTAGTGAATAGCGAAGAATGAAGAGTGAATAGTTGATGTGTCGGCTTTCGCTGATGGATTTTAATTGACTTTTTTATGTGTTGTTGGTATAATAAACGGGATGATAATAAAAAATCGGGGTGCGATTATGAAGAAATCTGCATTTTTTGAAAATGCGAAGTTGCTTAATGATAAGTTCGCAATTATACCGTTGATGTATGGGTCATTGGGTTTGGAATATATAACTGGTGAAAATCTGAATGCCGATGATGTTGATATCTTGATACCGGAGATTTTTGTGGATGACAAGTGGGATATATTCAAGAATACTTTGGAAAGCGAAGGCTATGTTTTAATTGATGAACACGAGCATTCTTTTCAGAAAAATGATGTTTGCTACGCTTATGCTGCTGTTGAAGAGCTGGAGTCTTTTGCGGGAATAAGTATGTTGGAAACAGAGCGGCAAAATGTTGATGGTGTTACATTTAAAGTGCTTTCTTTAGAACAGTATCTGAAGGTTTACTGTGCGTCTGTAAAAGACGGATACAGAGTTAATGTCAGAAAAAAGAAAGACGGAGAAAAAATAGATTTTATTAAAAAGCATCTGAAAGAAGATTTGTAATTCGTGAGGTATAAAAATGAACATTCTTGATTTAATAAAATCCCGTCACAGCTACAGAGGAAAATATAAAGCTGTTCCTGTGCCGAGGGAAGACCTTATAAAAATAATGGAAGCAGGTCTTGCTGCTCCGTCGGGCTGTAATAAACAGACCACAAGCCTTATTGCTGTTGATGATAAGGAAATACTCGAAAAGCTTCATAGCGTTATAGAACCGCCTGTAGGTGAGACCGCACCTGCTATGATATGCGTTCTTACACAGAGGATAAATGCATACAGAGACAAGTGTTTTGCGGTACAGGATTATTCGGCGGCAATCGAAAATATGCTGCTTGCTATAGTTGAGCTTGGATATGAGAGCTGTTGGTATGAGGGTCATATAACCGACGAAGACAGAATTGGCTATAAGATGGCACAGATACTTAACGTTCCCGATGACTATGAGCTGGTGTGCTTTTTGCCTGTAGGCGTGGCTGAAAGCGAGCCGTCCTTACCGAAGAAGCTTCCTTTCGGAGAAAGAGCCTGGCTCAACGGTTTTCGCAACAGCGGAAAGTAAAACACAGATACAGTTTTATTGACTTTTACTTTTCGGTATGCTATAATTCTTTAGCGGAATAAAAATAAAAAACCGCACACTAAGGTGTGCGGTTTTCTTTCGGACGTCCGGCTCGAACTGAGCCTACGATGAAATCAGAAATAGCTGTCTTGAGTTCAGAAGCGTCATCTGTGTGAGCGATGAGTTTTAATTCCTTATCGAGGTCAACACTGAAGATACCCATGATGGACTTAGCGTCGATAGCGTATCTGCCGCTGATAAGGTCGATATCATAGTTGAATCTCATAACTGTGTTTACGAAAATTTTAACGTCGTTGATTGTAGAAAGTTTTACATTGAATTCTGTCATGGTTAATTCCTCCGTTTAATTTTAGTTTTTGTTGTTTTGTCTTTTGTTCTTTTACTGTTTTCAGTTACTTTACGATGTAGCTTCCGATTTCGTTCACGAAGCCTTCACAGGAGCTGCTGTGGACGGTAAGTTCGAGCTCACGGCTTAAATCAAGACTGAAAATTCCCATAATTGACTTAGCGTCAACTACGTATTTTCCGAGGGATAAATCTGCTTCACAATCCAGCTCGTTGGCCTTCTTGACAAAATCCTTTACATCGTCTATAGTAACAAGCCGAATATTTATTTTTGTCATTCTTCCGCCTCCTTTGTTGAGTAACTGTGTTACTTTTAAGGTTACATTTAAGTAACCTTTACCCATATAATAACACAAAACGGTGAATTGTCAAGGGGATTTTTGAAAATTCGGAAATATTGCAATAAATAACAAACAGAGCTCTTTTGTTTTGTGCAAGTTTTACAAGAAAGTGTAGGTTGTTTTATGCGATTTGCTATAAAAACCTTTGGCTGTAAGGTAAATCAATACGAGAGTATCGGTATTGCTACAGCTATGAGAAAAGCTGGATTTACAGAGGTTTATGACGAAAAAACAGCGGAAATCGTGATTATAAATTCCTGCTCTGTTACGGGGACGAGCGATAAAAAAGCCTGCCACGAAATCGAGCATATCAGAAAAATAAACGAATCCTCCGTAATAGTTCTTACAGGCTGTTTCCCACAGGTTTTTCCGGATGAAGCGGAAAAAACAGGTGCGGATATTGTAACAGGCAATTCAAAGAAAGAAAAAATACCTGCTATAGTAGAGGATTATCTCCATAAACGTGAAAAGAAGCTTGAGGTTTCCGAACTGCCGAAAATCTACGAGGGCATTGAGCTTGAACGCAAGGACGAAAAAACCCGTGCATTTATAAAAATAGAGGACGGCTGTGACAGGTTCTGTTCTTACTGCATAATCCCCTATGCAAGAGGGCGTGTCCGTTCCCGAAGCCTCGACTCGATATGTGAAGAGGTTATGGGCTGTGTTGAAAACGGACAGAAGGAAATAGTGCTTGTGGGGATAAATCTTTCTTGTTACGGTAAGGATACGGGGAAAAATCTCGCTGACGCTGTTGAGGCGGTATGCGGTATCGTGGGAGTTGAGAGGGTAAGGCTCTCGTCTCTTGAACCCGAACTGCTGGATGAAGGGATGATAAAAAGACTTTCTGAACAGCCTAAGCTTTGCCCACATTTCCATCTTTCGCTGCAGAGCGGAAGCAACGGCACCCTTAAACGTATGAACCGCCGATATACTGCCGAGGAGTACTATGAAATAGTCTGTAATCTTAGAAAATATTTCAAAAATCCTGCTGTTACAACGGATATGATGGTTGGTTTTGCAGGGGAGACAGAGGAGGAATTTACCGAGTCCTGTAATTTTGCGGAAAAGGTCGGTTTTTCGAAGATACACGTTTTTTCTTATTCCATAAGAGAGGGTACGGCTGCCTCAAAACGTACCGACCATATTTCTGAACAGGTTAAGAATGAACGGTATAAAATCCTTTCGGCAATAGATGAAAGACTTCACAAGGAATTTCTCGCTTCACAGACAGGAACGATTCAGAGTATTCTCGTTGAAAAGCCGAAATCGGAAGATTACGCAAACGGACTTACAGCAAATTATACTCCTGTAAGAGTTTATGGTTCAAAGGCAAAGCGTCACAGCATTATAAATGTAAGAATCATCGGAGCGGAGAATGGATATTGTATCGGCGAAGAAATTTAAAAACTGAAGCACGGCAGATTTACCGCCGTGCTTCTTTTTACGTTATTTTTTCCAGCTCCTTTCTTAATCTTTTAATGATTTTTTTCTCCAGTCTCGAAATATAGCTTTGGGATATTCCGATAAGGTCTGCAACCTCCTTTTGTGTAAGTTCTTTTCCGTCAACAAGACCGAACCTTTTTTCCATAATGAAGCGTTCGCGGGGAGAAAGCTTTGCAACGGAATCGAGAAGAAGTTTTTTCTCTGCTTCGCTTTCGATATTTTCGTTTACGGTATCGCCCTCTGTGCCGAGGACGTCGGATAAAAGAAGCTCGTTTCCGTCCCAGTCTATATTAAGCGGTTCCTCTATGGATATATCGCTTTTATACTGACTTGATTTCCGTAAAAACATAAGTATTTCGTTTTCGATACACCTTGACGCATAGGTAGCAAGCTTTATATTTTTATCGGTGCTGAAGGTGTTTACCGCTTTTATAAGACCGATAGTGCCTATGGAGATAAGGTCTTCGATACCGATACCTGTTGACTCGAATTTCTTCGCAATGTAAACCACAAGCCTTAGATTATGGGTTATAAGAATATCTCTGCCTCTTGCGAAATCTGTTGTAAGGAGGGCGAAGGCCTCGTCCTCTTCTTCCTTCGATAAAGGCGGAGGAAGGCTGTCCGCTCCGTTTATGTAGTATATGCCTGCTGGCTGTTCGGTTTTAAGAAGCCGTCCCAGACATTAGGTAAATTGTCTTGTTACTGTTTTCATTTGTTTCTTTCCTTTCTTTTATATAAGTATTTTCGGGTTTATTATTGCGTCGAAGCTTTCGTTTTCGAGAGCGTTGTTACCTGTGCCGATAAGGGCGTTTATGTTCTTTTCCGTGCCTTTGTACTGAGCGGTAACAGCGTCGGCTCTGAAAGCAGTTATAAAGCCGTTTCCGCCTACGGAAGAAAAGGGGATTATCCTTGTTCCCGAAGGAAGCATTTCTGTGTTTTCAGCCGTAAAAATTCCGTCAAGCTTTTCTTTTCGGCAGACTATAACGGGACAGCCTGTAAGAAAGTCCTTTAAATTATTACCGCTGTCGGGAAAGGCGGAAAGCTTTACGGTTTTTCCGTCCTTTTTTATTGTTAATTCGATAAGCTCTCCTGTTGTCGGCTTGTCGCATATACGTCTGAAAATCGTGAGAGCGGTATAGGTCAGAGTTGTTGCGATAATAAGGGTCATAACAGATATATTGAGATAAGGATACCCGCCTGTTGCGTTGAAAACTGTGCTTCCTGTATATTCTCTGAGCATTATTGAAATACCGCATATAACGGTACTGCCTCCGATATTGATAAGCATTCGTAAGAAAAGTCCTCCTATATCGGGGAAGCCGAAAGCGGTTACTGTTATTATGAAGGTTAGCAAAGCCCTTAAGAGAATGAGAGGGATAAAGCCTGCCCGTAAAACGGCGGTAAGGGAAAAAATTCCGCCTAAGACAGAAGCAAGTATGAGCCTTTTCGGATTGTATCCGATATGAAGAAGCTTAGCGGTTGCTTTAAGAGTAAAGTATGTAATATAAATATTGACGATTATAAGTACGTCGAGGTAGATAACCATTCAATCACCTTTTTGATTATAACTCTTTTTGTCCGAAAAATATGTCGCTTTAGAGAGGCGGGCAAAAAAAGATTGACAACCGCTTTTACGGGATATATAATTAAATAAAAGGGAGGGATATATATGATAAACAGACACCCCCACGTAAAATCGGTCCTTTCTCTCCGTGAAAGAAAGCAGAAGGTTGAAAAAAGCTATACTATAGGAGATACTGTTGGCTTCTGGATACCTGTATGGATATTCGGTATCGAGGTTTTTTACTATGTATGCCGTATTCTTTCAACAGATATATTTCTGGTTGCGGAGGTTATAGGAGAAACGGAATTAGACCCGAGAAAATTCGATTTATTTTTCGATATTATTCTTATTGTTGCTCCGGGAGCGTTCACTATCCTTTCTTATTTTGCTTTCGCTATGCGGAAAAGGATAATAAAATATATTCTGCTTATTTTTGATATTCTTTTCTTCGTTATTTGCGTTGTAGCGTTGATTTTTGATTTCAACAGCATAATGTACATTGTCGGAGCGGTTTATTCGTTTTTGGTTTTTATTGTCTGCATAGATTGTATAAAGGCGTATAATGATGACCTTCTTTTACAGAAAGCAGACGGCTACCCGCATTTCAATCCTACCGTTATGCAGGATGAGGAGCCGAAGGTATCTAAGCTTCGTTTCAGGGATAAGAAGAGCTTTGATGAGCTTTATGACGAGCGTATGGAGGAATACGCAAGGGAAAATCCCGATTCTGTTACAGGAAAAGCTTATAAACAACGTAAGGAAGAAGAAAGAGAAGAGAAAATTGACAGCTGGCTTGATGAAATGTTTACAAAAAACGGAAAAAATGAGTAAAAAGACTAAATTTTAAGAAAAATCTGACGAAATAATATGTGAAGAAGTAGGCACTTATTTCTTAAAGGAAAGGAGGGATTTTTATGTTAAGCTCTCTTAACGGTATGAATAATTTCTACAGCTCAATGAGTAATGTTCTTACTCAGTGGTCGGATTTCAGAGTAAGCAAGAATCTTTACCAGGCATATTTCGATATGCAGAAATCCGAAAACGGCAGTTCTTCCGAAGAAAGCTATATCCAGAAGCTTATAAACGGTTCTACCGAAAAGCTTTACGAGGATAAGCTCGGCTCACTGTCACAGGCGGTTTCAGAATCTGTTGAAAAGCTTGAAAAAGCCTTTGCAATCGATGAAGAAACAGACGAAATTGATTACGATGCGGCTTATTCCGCTGCTGAAAGCTTCATAAACAGCTATAACGATTTCGTTACTAATACAGGTTCCTCCGGCGATAAAACAGTTTCCAACAAGAATACGTTTATCGGTAATATGACAACGGCATATACACGCCGACTTGAAAAAGCAGGCGTAAGTATAGGTTCCGACGGAACTTTATCTATCAACAAGGAAGCCTTTAATTCCGCCACAGCGTCACAGCTTGAACAAGCCTTCGGCAAGGAAGATTCCTTTGCAAGCTGTATGGGCGAGCAGGCAAGACAGCTTGAGGCTTATGCACAGTCTGATATTTACAACAGACTTAATGCGTATAACCAGACAGGAAATGTCACAAACATAGTAAATATGAGCGGTGCATTTCTTAATATGTTAGGCTAAAAATAAATAAGCAGTGTTATAGTGCCGTAACACTGCTTTTTCTTTTATATGGGTTATTAGGGGAGTGTTTTATCCCCGAAATTTTGTATTATAAGGAAAAAAGCACCGTAAAATTGTTAAAAAAGCCGTATTTTAGCGAAAAAAGCTTGCAAAATCGATGAAAAAGTAGTATAATATTTAATATAATGTGTTTATAAAGAACAAAGCGGTGCCTGACGCTTATATAACCCCTGCTTCGGGCAAATGAAAGGATTTTTTTATGGCATTCGGAATATTCGGCAATAGTAATAAAACAGGAAGCGGCGTACAAAAAGGCGGCCCAAAAAAGAAGCCCTTCTTTCTTTTCTGGGAAATTTTCGGAAATAAGTTCTGGAAGCTGTTCCAGGTCAATCTTATTTTTATTCTTTTCTGTATTCCCGTTGTAACCTTCGGTCCCGCTCTTGCAGCGATGACACAGGTTATGAGAAAATTTACCATAGGCGAACCGATATTTGTGTTCCACGAGTTTAAGACTGCATTCAAGAAGAATTTCAAACAGTCTTTCTTTATCGGAATTTTCGACCTCGCCTTTATCGCACTTATCGTCTTCAATCTTAATTTCTACATATCATCCTTTGAAAACTGGACAGATATGGGACATAAGATAATGCTTGCAGCATCTATTGCTGTATGCTTCATATTCTATATGATGCATTTCTATATTTATCCACAGATCGTGGCTCTTAATCTTAAAATGGGTCAGATATTAAGAAACTCATTCATCCTTACGATCTTAGGTATAAAGAGAAGCTTTGCGGCATTCTTTTCAACGGCTGCTATTGCGGTAGTTTTTGCACTGTTCCTTCCCTATTCTGTTATTGTTCTTCCGCTTTTGCCTGCTGCCTGGATGTCATTTATAGCGACCTTCTGTGCATATCCTGTAATACAGAAGCATATTATCGACCCTTACTATGAAGCAAGAGGCGAGAAGAATCCCGAATATGCCCGTTACGATACTGAAAAAGAGGCTATATTCGAGGATAAGGGCGGTTCCGAAGCCCCCACAGAAATCAATTCAAACCGACCGGTTCAGCGTACAAAAACCGAAAACGTCAAGGTTAAGGGTAAGGTTATACGCTGATATTAAACACATTATACTGAAAGAGGTGCACTATGAGAGCAGATTTGCATTGCCACACAACCCTTTCCGACGGTTCCCTCGGAATTGAAGAGGTTATCGCACAGGCTAAGCGTAACAACATCGATTGTCTCGCAATTACAGACCACGATAATCTCGCATCGACCTCACGAGCTGTTGTTCTTGGCCAGCGTTACGGCATAAGAGTTCTTCCGGCAGTAGAAATATCTGCTGTTGACGGTGAAAGAGGAAAAAAAGTACATATCCTTTGTTATATGCCTAAAAAGCCCGACAGACTCGAAGGTTTATGCTTGCGTACCTGTGAAGCAAGAAAGCATAGAGGCAAGGCTATGGCTCTTAAGGTTATGGAAAAGTATCCTATTGCTCTCGAAAATATCGTAAGATATGCGGCTGGCGGAAAGGCTATTTATAAGTGCCACATAATGCACGCTCTTATGGACTACGGTTATACTACCGAGCTTTACGGCGAGGTTTATGAATCTCTTTTCAATGCTAAATACGGTCTTTGTGCAGAGGAAGTAAGACATGAAACCGAAAGCAATCCCGATGTACGCTTTGCTCTTGAGCTTATCCATTCTGCAGGCGGTACAGCTGTTATTGCTCATCCTAAGGTTTATGACAGCTTTGACCTTATTGAAGAGCTTGCAGCAGCAGAAAAGATCGACGGCGTTGAGGTTTATCACGAAAGCGCAGACGAAGAGTGTGAAAAGCGGCTTGAAGGTATCTGTGACAAATACGGTATCTTACCTACAGGTGGTTCCGATTTTCATGGCTTCTATAACCATTATGCGATTTCTCTCGGATATAAATTTACTCCCGAGTCATCTGTAGTAAAGATTATCGAAAAATTCGAGTCTTAAGTAAATTAAAACGTAATAAAATCATGGGCGGACATTGTTCGCCCGATTTTAAGTGATTAATTGTTGCGTTTTTAACAAGAATATAAAAGAACAAAATTGAAAGGCGGCGTTTTCTTAATGGATATTAAAGAAGAGGCACTTAAAAAGCATTATGAATGGCAGGGAAAGATCGAAGTAATCTCCCGTGCTCCCATTGAAACAAGAGAGGATCTTTCTCTCGCATACACTCCCGGTGTTGCACAGGCTTGTCTCGAAATAAAGGATAAGCCCGAGCTTTCCTATGAGCTTACAAGACGTAAGAATCTCGTAGCGGTTATTACTGACGGTACAGCAGTTCTCGGACTCGGCGATATCGGCGGACTTGCAGGTATGCCTGTTATGGAAGGCAAGTGCTGTTTATTCAAGGAGTTTGCTGATGTTGACGCATTCCCCCTTTGCGTAAAGAGTAAGGATGTTGATGAAATCGTACATACTATCGAGCTTATTTCGGACAGCTTCGGCGGTATTAATCTCGAGGATATTTCTGCTCCCCGTTGCTTTGAAATCGAAAGAAGACTTAAGGAAAGCCTCGATATTCCCGTTTTCCACGATGACCAGCACGGTACAGCCGTTGTAGTAGGTGCAGCTCTTATTAATGCCGCTAAATGTGCAGGCAAGAAGCTTTCCGACCTTACTGTTGTAATCAACGGTGCAGGTGCGGCAGGTATCGCTATCGGAAAGTTCCTTTTAAAGCTCGGCATTGGCGACCTTATGATGGTTGACCTTTGCGGTATTATCAACAGTGACACCGAATACGAAAATCCTGCACATAATGAAATAAAGAATGTTTCAAACAAGGGTATAAGAAAAGGCAGTCTTGCAGACGCTATGAAGGGTGCAGACGTTTTTGTGGGCGTTTCAAAGCCGAATCTTGTAACAGACGAAATGGTGCAGAGTATGGCAGAAAAGCCTATTATATTTGCTATGGCTAACCCTACTCCCGAAATTATGCCCGATAAGGCAAAGGCAGCAGGAGCATATATCGTAGGTACAGGAAGAAGCGACTTCCCGAACCAGATAAATAACGTTCTTGTATTCCCCGGACTTTTCAAGGGTGCTCTTTCCGTTAACGCAAAGCAGATTACCGAGGATATGAAATTGGCGGCGGCTTATGCGATTGCTTCGGTTATTCCCGATAACGAAATAACACCCGAAAATATTATTGCGAGCCCTCTTAATAAGGCAGTAGCACAGAGCGTTGCAAAGGCGGTAGCTGAAAGCTGGCTCAAGGAGGTAAAATAATGAGATTCGAGTACACACCCAAGGGTGTTTGTTCAAGAAAAATGATTATAGATATTGAAGACGGAAAAATCGCTGATATCCAGATTATCGGTGGCTGTAACGGAAATTTACAGGGTATCAGCTCTCTCGTAAAGGGTATGGAGGTTGATGAGGTCATTGACCGTCTCGAAGGTATAAACTGCGGTTTTAAGGGCACATCCTGTCCCGACCAGCTTGCAAAGGCTCTTATTGAGGCAACAAAGTAATGGAACTTTGGGACGTTCTCGATGAAAACGGCAATCCCACAGGCCGTATCCATAACCGTAAGGATACTCTCCCCGAAGGAGAATATCATCTTGTGGTTGAGGTTGCTGTCATAAACAGTGACAATAAGCTTCTTCTTATGTATCGTCATCCAGAGAAGCTGCACGGAGACTGCTGGGAGATTTCCGGCGGTTCTGCCCTTTCGGGCGAGGACAGCCTTACGGCAGCTCAGCGTGAGCTTTCGGAGGAAACGGGTATAAATCTTCCTTTTGAAGAATTTCACTTTATAAGAAGAAAAAAGTGTAAAACTACTTTCCAGGATGTTTATTACGCATCGGCAGATGTTCCCATAGAAAAGATAACCTTCCAGGAGGGCGAGACCACAGGTGCAATGTGGGTCACAAAGGAAGAATTCATTGAGATTGTTGAAAGCGGAAAATTCTGTGACCATTTAAAAGACCGTTATTACGAGGATATTCTTAAATTATTCAGATAAAGGACACAAAATATGAAGATTGTAGCAGTTGATTTCGGCGACAGCCACACAGGTATTGCCGCAAGCGACTTTATGGAAATGCTTGCAACACCCGTATGTATAATCGATGAAAAGAGATTCGAGGTATGTGCGGATAAGGTTGCGGAAAAGATAAAGGAAATAGGCGGAGAGCTTGTGGTTGTGGGCAATCCCATAAATATGAACGGCACATACGGCCCCAGAAGCGAAAAATGCTGTCAGTTCGCTGACCTGCTCCGTGAAAGACTTAGCGTTGAGGTAGTAATGTGGGATGAACGTTCTACTACCGTTACTGCTCACAATATGATGAACGAAGTAAATAAGCGTGGTAAAAAGCGTAAGGCAGTTATTGACGCTGTAGCGGCGGCTGTCATACTTGAAAACTACCTTGCATACAGAGCTAATCACAGATAAGGATTGATAATATGCGTAAGCGTTACGACAGTAAGGAATCGGACAGAAAATTTCAGCAGAGAGTAAAGCGTAACTGGATAATATGTATAGTTTCGCTTATACTTATTATTGTCTGTTATTATTTCGTATAACTTGACATTTAAAACCGATTATGATATTATAATCTCAATAAATCAAAGACGAATGAGATATTCAGAGTAGCATAGCCGAAATCTTACAGAGAGCCGTTAACGGTGAAAGACGGCAGAGGGAAGCTTTGCGAAGTGCGTTTATCCAGTCGGCGGAAGGAACGGAATTCCTACTATTTCCGCACGTATTGCCTGCGTTAAAGGTATCGAGCCTGTTGTTTATCAGCAGGGAAACGAAGTGGAACCGTGTTTTTACAGTATTATACTGTTTTTGACGCCTTCGCATTGGCTTTTGCCTGTGCGTTGGCTTTTTTATTTGGAGGTTTTATGTTTTTTAAAAATATAAAAGAGGATATTCGTTCTATAAGGGAACGCGATCCTGCTGTAAAAAGCGACCTTGAGGTATTTTTCCTTTATCCGAGCTTTAAAGCAATCCGTGCTTACAGAAGAGCACATAAGCTTTATCTTAAAAAACACTATTTTCTTGCACGCTGGATCTCTCAGAATGCTCTTAAGAGAACGGGTATTGAAATCCATCCCGGTGCTACTATAGGAAAGGGACTTTTTATTGACCACGGAAGCGGCGTAGTAATCGGAGAAACAGCGGAGATAGGCGATAACTGTACGATTTACCAGAATGTTACCTTAGGCGGTACAGGTAAGGATGTGGGAAAACGTCATCCTACTCTCGGGAACAATGTTATGGTTGGTTCGGGAGCAAGAGTATTAGGGCCTTTTAAGGTAGGCGACAACGCTAAGATTGCCGCTAATGCGGTCGTACTAAGCGAGGTTCCGCCGAATTCCACAGCCGTAGGCGTTCCCGCAAGAATCGTAAAGCGTGACGGAGTAAAGGTAAGCCCAGCAAAAGAACTTGACCAGATTCATATTCCCGACCCTGTATCACAGCAGTTCTGTGCTATGGGTGCCCAGATTGATATACTGAACGCAAAAATCAAGGAACTTGAAGAAAAATTAAATAAAGAATAAGAAAGGATTAAAGCTATGCAGATCTACAACACAGCCACAAGAAAAAAAGAAGAATTCGTACCTCGTTTTGAAGGTAAGGTAAGTATGTACACCTGTGGTCCTACCGTTTATCACTACGCACATATCGGTAACCTCAGAAGCTATATTATGGAAGATATTCTCGAGAAGTATCTCCGTTTCACAGGATATGATGTAAAGCGTGTTATGAACATTACCGACGTAGGTCATCTTACCAGCGACGGCGATACAGGCGACGACAAGATGCTTAAGGGTGCAAAGCGTGAGAAGAAAACAGTTATGGAAATCGCACAGTTCTATACTGACGCATTTTTCGAGGACTGTAAAAAGCTCAACATAAAGCGTCCTGATGTTGTTGAACCCGCAACACAGTGTATCGATGAATTTATAAGAGTAATTGAAAGTCTTATTGAAAAGGGCTTTGCATACGAGGCAGGCGGAAATATCTATTTCGATACCTCGAAGCTTGAACAGTACTATATCTTCAACGATTTCAAGGAAGAAGACCTCGCTGTAGGTGTTCGTGAAGGCGTTGAAGAAGACAGCAACAAGAAGAATAAGGCTGACTTTGTTCTCTGGTTCACAAAGTCAAAATTTGATGACCAGGAATTAAAGTGGGAAAGCCCCTGGGGCGTAGGTTATCCCGGCTGGCACATTGAATGCTCCTGCATCAGTGTGAAGCATTTAGGCGAATATCTCGATATCCATTGCGGCGGTATCGATAACGCATTCCCTCATCATACAAACGAAATCGCACAGAGTGAAGCATATCTCGGACATAAGTGGTGCAGCTACTGGTTCCATATTCTTCATCTTAACACAAACAGCGGTAAGATGAGTAAGTCCAGCGGCGAATTCTTAACAGTATCTCTTCTTGAAAGCAAGGGCTATAATCCTCTTGTATATCGCTTCTTCTGTCTCCAGTCCCACTACAGAAAGTCCCTTGTTTTCAGCTACGAAAACCTCGATAACGCTGTTGCTGCATACAATAAGCTTACAGCTAAGATAGGAACGCTCCTTTCCGCTGAACAGGGCGAAATCGATAAGGCTAAATATGACGAGCTTATGAAGCTTTTCTGTGAAGCTCTCGATAACGACCTCAACACTTCTCTTGCAATTACAGCACTTTATGACGTATTAAAGGCAGATACAACACCTGCTACAAAGATTGCTCTTATAAAGGAATTCGACAAGGTTCTCGGTATTGGTCTTATTGAAAATGCAGCTAAGGCTGATGACAGTGGCGAGTCCGATATTCCCCAGGAGATACTTGACCTTGCAGCACAGAGAGCAGAAGCAAGAAAGGCAAAGAATTTTGCTCTTGCTGATGAATTACGTGCAAAGATTACTGAAATGGGATATATTATCGAAGAAACAAGACAGGGTACAAATATCAAAAAAGCTTGACGAAAGCGGAATAATGTAATATAATTGAAGTATGAATATGATTTTGTTCACTATGGAGAAGTGATTTTATGAAGAAAAGATTTGCCGCTGTTATTGCGGCAGGAGTGCTTGCCTTATCGGGCTGCTCTCTTTTGAATAAAAATACTTACAGTGCTATCGGCTCATACGATTTTTCGGAAATGAACCTTGTACAGCTTGAAGAACCGAAGGACGGCCAGATGCTTGCTGTTATAGAAACGACAGAGGGTACAATAAAGGCTGTGCTTTATCCCGAATACGCACCTAATACTGTTGATAATTTCGTCAACAGAGCTAACGAGGGATACTATGACGGGAAAGACGTATATGCGGTTGTTAACAGCTCTCTTTTTATGACAGGCTCATATAACGAAGAGGGAACACAGGGCTATACAAATGACGGAAATCCGATACCCAACGAGCATAGCGTTGATTTATGGACATTCAAGGGTGCGTTATGTTCATATAACGGTCAGTCGGGCTACGGCGACAGCAGATTTTTCGTTGTTGACGAATATCCCTTATCTGATGAAGAGGTAGAAGAGCTTCGTGCAATAAAGGACAGCGAGGGAAACCGTAAGGTTCCGGATGAGCTTATTGACGCTTTCGTTTCCGAAGGCTGTATCGCTCCTCTTGCAGGCAGATATACCGTTTTTGGTCAGACTATAGAGGGCTTCGATGTTGTAGCGAAGATATGCGACGCCGAAGTTGAGGAAAAAACAAACAAACCTTTATCCGAGATTAAAATAAACTCCATAAAGATTACAGAATATAAGAGCTCTGAAGAGGAGGCTTAATATGAAAAAAACGTTGAAAAAGATAGGTGCGGCATTACTGAGTTCAGCTGTGCTTCTTACTGCTGCTGCCTGTGGCGAAGAAAAGCCGAAGGGAAATATCGGTGATGTTGAGCTTCTCGAGGGCGATGTATATGCTGTAATAAAGGTTATGGACTACGGCGAGATTACAGCTAAGCTGTTTCCGGAGATTGCTCCCGAATCTGTAAAGAAGTTTACCGAGCTTGCAGAAAGAGGATATTACGATTTAAAGACAATACACCGTGTTATTGATAACTACGCAATCCAAGGCGGTTCTCTCAATGGCGACGGTACTGACGGAGAAATACCCGACGCTGATTATGTTCCTGTTGAAACGAGCAAATATGCCTATCATTTCTATGGTGCACTCTGTTTTGCAGCGAACTCAAAGGGAAGCTTTTCACAGTTCTGTATTGTTGACAACAATACTCCCCAGGATATAAACGCGGCAATAACCTCTCTTTCGGCACAGCTTTCGGACGACGCTTTCGCTTCGAGACTTTTGCCCGAGGATAAGGCATACTACACCGAATATCTCGAAAAATTAGAGGATATCCCCCCCGAAGTAGTTGAAAAATACTCTTCAAAGGGCGGTTTATACCAGCTTGACGGAACTGAAACTGTTTTCGGACAGGTAATAGACGGTTTTGATGTTCTCGAAGCAATAACGGCTTGTGAGGTTGTTACGGGTAACGCTATAGATGACGGAAAGGGCGTTCCTTCTAAGCCCATAAACTCAGTAGTAATTGAAACCATCGAAATAATAAAGATTGAACCCGCTGAAACAACGGAAGAAACAAAGAAGAGCAATAAGAAAACAACTACTACAACAGAAATCGTTGCAGAATCTATTGCGACAACTACTGAACCGGAAGCAACAGAAGAAACAACAAGAAAGCCGCTTGATACCCTTGTAACAATAGAATAATATGAAATATATTTTTTGTGCATAATTAACAAATTTAGTTTTTTATGTTAAAATCTATAAAATGCGGCAGTTTTTATAAAAATATGGAAGCTGCCGTGTTTTTATGCTGAATAAAGGCTTTTTCAGAACTGAAAAAAATGTTTATTCGGTATATTGTTCATAAAGCGGATAAAACTATATGGTGAAAATGTAGATTTTATTAAAAAGGTCTTTCTTTTTTTATAATGTTGTGATATAATAAATTGTATCAGTGTGTACTGTTTTGCGTATTCCGATAAAATAATCTAATAAAATAAATCTTTTTAAAGAAGTATTCTATTTTTTTATTTTGTCTTCTATAAAAAAATCCTTATGGATTATAAAGAGGTAAAGTTTTGGAAAAATTTATTATAAACGGCGGTAATCGTCTTACAGGCGAAGTAGAGATAAGCGGTGCCAAAAATGCGGCAGTTGCAATTATCCCTGCTGTAATCCTTGCGGATGAACCCTGTATTCTTGAAAATGTACCTAATATAAACGATGTATCCATCGATTTAAGAATATTAAGAGAACTCGGTGCGGAGGTTACTGTTATCAACAGCTCTACTATCCGTATCGACCCTACAAATATACGTGATGTGGCTGTTCCTTATGAGCTTGCCCGCTCTATGAGAGCATCCTATTACTTCCTCGGAACTCTTTTAAACAAGTTCCGCCACGCTCGTGTTCCTATGCCCGGCGGATGTGACTTAGGCGACAGACCTATGGACCAGCATCTTAAGTGCTTCCGTGCCCTCGGTGCTGAATGTATGATAGAACACGGTATTGTTGAGCTTAACGCTGATTTCTTATTCGGAACACAGATTTATTTCGATAAGGTTTCTGTTGGTGCAACAATAAATGCCATGCTTGCTGCTGTAAAGGCAGAAGGTCTTACAATTCTCGAAAATTCCGCAAAGGAACCTCATATTGTTGATTTAGCGAACTTCCTCAACTCTATGGGTGCTGATATTATGGGTGCGGGTACTGATGTTATCAAGATCCGCGGTGTATCCAAGCTTCACGGGGCAACTTATTCCATTATCCCCGACCAGATCGAAGCAGGTACTTTTATGATTGCTGTTGCAGCAACAAAGGGTGACGCTCTTATTAAGAATGTTATCCCGAAGTACCTCGAGCCTATTACCTCAAAGCTCAGAAAAATCGGTGTTGTTGTTATGGAGTATGATGACAGCGTCCGTGTTATCGGACAGGACAGCTATGAGCGTATTACTGTAAAGACAATGCCTCATCCCGGCTTCCCCACAGATATGCAGCCTCAGCTTGCTGCACTTCTTACTCTTGCTAAGGGAACAAGTATTATAAACGAAGGCATTTTCGATAACCGCTTCCGCTATGTTGACGAGCTTCGCCGTATGGGTGCGGATATTTCTGTTGATGGTAATGTAGCTATGATTGAGGGCGTAAGTCATCTTACTGGTGCTCCCGTTAAGGCTTCAGACCTTCGTGCAGGTGCTGCTCTTATTATTGCCGGCTTAAGTACTAACGGTATTACTGAAATTGAGGATATCTACCACGTTGAACGAGGCTATGAAAATATGGACGCAAAGCTTCGCAAGATGGGTGCGGATATCGTAAAGAGGGATATTTCCCCTAATATAAGAAAAGCTCTTTGATATCTTAACGGCAGACTTAGGTTCTGCCGTTTTTTAATAGAGGTAAAAATATGCGTATAGTATCATTATGCAGTTCCAGTAAAGCAAATTCTACATATATCGAACACAACGGCGAAGGAATACTGGTTGACGTCGGATGCAGCTATAAGGCTCTACGTGACGGTTTAAGCCTTATCGACAGAAGTATAGAGAATGTTAAGGCTGTATTTATAACCCACGAACACAGCGACCATATTTCCGGTCTTTTACAGCTTACTAAAAATACAAAAATTCCCGTATTCGCTTCCGAAGGAACCTTACATAGAATTATATCTGAAAAAAAGGTTTTTACCGATGAAAATCTATATACAACAGAAGTAATCGGAAACGCTCCGATAAATCTTATCCCTTATGCATTCCATACGCCTCACGACAGTGCGGAAAGTATGGGCTATACCTTTACGGCAGGGAGTACCAAAATCGCTGTATGCACAGATATAGGGCATATTACGCCGGAGGTGCGTGAAAACCTTACAGGGTGTAGATTTGTTCTTCTTGAATCGAATTATGACCCGTCCCTTCTCGTAAGAAACATAAAATATCCGTCTGTATTAAAGGAGCGTATCCGTTCCGACAGGGGTCATTTATCAAATCCCGATTGCGGAGTTTTTGCCCGTGAGCTTATAAAATCGGGTACAACGTCTATTCTTCTGGGGCATTTAAGCCAGGAGAACAATACGCCGAAGCTTGCTTACGATAATATGGTTACCTCGCTTATGAATGTCGGGGCTTCGGTAAACAGGGATTATCTTCTCGATATTGCTCCTGTTATGGGAACAGGAAAGACGGTGATTGTATGAATCCCTTTAAGTTTTCTGATGATAATAAGCGTTACCATACCTTAAGCTATCACAACAAGCATACCTACGGACGAAAGGTCTATAAGGCGGTTATTGACGCCGGCTTTACTTGTCCGAATATTGACGGAAGCAAGGGCAAGGGAGGCTGTATTTTCTGTGACGGAGGGAGCGGTTATTTTACAACCGCCTGTGTTTCTGTCGCCGAACAGCTGAAGCTTGAATACGAGCGGATAAGAAAAAAGGTGCCCGACGCTTCGGTTATAGCTTATTTCCAGGCTCATACCAACACCTATGCACCAATATATGTTTTGCGTAAGCTTTACAACGAAGCTGTAGATTTTGGTGTTGACGGAATTTCGGTAGCTACAAGGGGCGACTGCATAAATTCCGAGGTTGTGGCTTTGCTTAAGGAAATAAAAGTACCTGTGACAGTGGAGCTTGGGCTACAGAGCATTCACCATAAGACCGCTGAGCTTATCAACAGAGGGCATACCTATGATGAATTTATAAATGGTTACAGGCTCCTTAAAGAAAGCGGAATACGGGTTTGTGTGCATATAATAAACGGGCTTCCTTATGAAACGGAAGATATGATGTTAAAAACAGCCGAAGTCCTCGGAAAGCTTAAGCCCGACGGCGTAAAGCTTCATCTTCTTCACGTTATCGAGGGTACAAGGCTTGCAAAAATGTATGAGCAAGGAGAGTATAAGCCTCTCACAAAAGATGAATATGTTGATATTACAGTGAAACAGCTTGAACTGTTACCGCCCGAAACGGTTATCGAACGTATTACAGGAGATGGAGATAAATCGAAGCTTATAGCCCCCTTATGGAGTATGGACAAGATTTCTGTACTTGGTGCTATTGATGTTACACAGAGGGAAAGAGACAGCTTTCAAGGAAAGAAATACCTATAACGGAAAGGAAATATGATTATGGACATTAAGAAGATAAGGTTTGTTGAACCCGGAAACCGACCCTACAGAAAGTCATTAAAAAACAGTTTCGTATATGACAGGTACATAAGAACGCCGGCTTTAGGATTGATAACTCTTGCTACTGTGGCGAAAAGATCCGTATCTGATACATATATGTACAGCGAAGCGATTTCAAAGATAGTATGGGATGATGTTCTTGACGCTGATGTTATATTTATCGGCATCTTTACCTTTAACGCAAACAGAGGCTATGAGCTTGCCGAATACATAAGAAAGAATTCCTCGGCGGTAATTGTAATAGGCGGTCTTCACGCTTCTCTAAATTACGAGGAAGCAGTAAAATATGCGGATTATGTAATTTTAGGCGAGGGTGACGAGAGTGTTCCGAAGCTTATCGATGAGCTTAAAAATGACAGAGTTCCCGATTTTGAAGGTCTTGCATATATCAGAGACGGAGAAATAATAAAGACAGGAGAACCGATCGTTCCACATAATATTGATATTATTCCGGACAGGAATTTATGTTATAACTACGATAAGATGGTGGGACACAGCACAATCTGGCCACAGGTTCATGCGTCGAGAGGCTGTCCACATAACTGTGCTTACTGTGCTCTTGTTAAGCATTACGGCAGAAAGGTTCGTACACGTTCTCCCGAAAACGTTGTTGAGGATATAAAAGAGACTATTGCTTTTCATAGAAAGAAAAAGCGTCTTGCTGAAATTTTATGGATAACCGATGATAATTTCTTTGCAGACAGGAAATGGGCAGTAAGCGTTCTGAATGCAATAATCGAAAGCGGAATAAAATATAAATTCACTATCCAGGTAAGATATGAGGTCGGCTTTGATGATGAGATGCTTGAGCTTCTTAAAAGGGCAGGCTTTGACGAATTGTCAATGGGTATTGAATTTCTCGAAGATGAAGCCTTTGAGCAGTATGAAAAGAAGAGTACCTACAGCGAAATTCTCCGTTCAGTAAAGAATATCCAGGCTCACGGAATGAGAGTAAGGGGATTATTTATTGTGGGTGCCGATAATCATACAAAGGGTGTAGGTAAGAGGCTTGCTGATTTTGTTATCGAGCATAATATATGCGGGGTTCTTATCCAGTCGATGTATTTTATCCCCGGCACACCGGTTTACGATACTCATAAGGACAAGCTTATCGATAATGACTGGTCGAGATGCATCGGAAAAGTAGTTCATTATCCCGAAAAAATCTCTCCCTATGATTTACAGAAAGAAATTATCTACGCAAGCAGTCATATCTATTCCTTTAAGCGTCTTCTTTCCGCATTGTTCAAAAAGAGAGGGCTCGAAAGAATACTTTTTATCGGCGAGTTTTTCTGGCAGATGAGCGTGCGTTCTGACTTGAAAAAGGAACTGCCCTGGCTTAAGGAAATTTCCGAAAAGAGCGGATTATATAAATAAAAAATGCAGGGCTTTTGCCCTGCATTTTTTGCTGTTCTATTGTTTTGTTACAAGCTCTTTAAAATGTTCTCCTCGTTCTTCAAAGTTCTTATAGAAGCCGTAGCTTGCTGCAGCGGGAGATAAAAGACAGCGTACTTTTGTAACGGTTTTTGCATATCTTACTGCATCGATAAGATTTTCAGCCTTATAAATATTACGCTTTTTGCCGTCAAGCTCAGAGTATATGCGGTAACCGCTGTCGGGAAGCAGTATGATGTTTTCAATATCAGAGGAGTTGATAAAGCTTATAAGCTCGGTGTAGTCGATACCTCTGTCCATGCCGCCGATAATGATGGTATCTACCTTATCGAATGATTTCACAGCGGCAATAGCTGTGCTGGGGCATGTGCTTATGCTGTCGTTGATATACTGAACACCGCCGAAGGTTCCGATGTTTTCGAGACGGTGCGGGAGACCGTTGAAGGTAGATACTGCTTCAAGAGCCTTGTCCTTATCACAGCCGAGAGCGAGAGCAACGCACATAGCAATACCGATGTTATAGAAATTATGATGACCGATAAGTTTAGTGCTGATACCAGAAATCGGAATTTTAATTCCGTTGATGCTGAGCGTGTCGTTTGTCACATATATATCTGCTTCTCCGTTATCGAGACTTGCAGTAAGGACGTCAAAGCCGAATTCTTCGTGTACACAGTCTGAGCCAATGATAAGAGTACCCTTTTCGTCCATAAAATGGTAGATGTTTTCCTTAGCGTTCTTATATGCGTTAAAGTCAACATAGTGGTCGAGATGCTCTTCAAAGATGTTGAGAAGAACAGCAATATCTGGTGACGCCTGTACATATTCGAGCTGGTGACAGGACATTTCACACACGATAATCGTATCCTCAGTAAACTCGTCTATACGTTCGAGGGGAGGGATACCGATATTCCCGATAAGTATTGCGTTTTTACCGCATTCCTTTAAAATGTGGCAGGTAAGGGAGGATGTGGTTGACTTTCCCTTTGTACCTGTGATTCCGATAATCGTATTTTCACGGAATCGGAGCAAAAGGTCAGTCTGGCTTGTGATTTTTGCCTTTATTTCATCCGAAACCATATTGAGAAGTGCGATACCGGGAGATTTCATAATAATATCGAAGCTTCCGAGACAATTGAGATAATTCTCTCCGAGATAAAGCTCGTATTCCGAAAGCTCGTCTGTGGCAATGAGATTGCGGTCGGCAATACCTATTGTACAGTCTATGTTTTTAAGTATATCGAGGGTAGAGCGTCCTTCACGGCCGAGACCTAAAATAAGAACTCTTTTCCCTTTAAAAAATTCTTCAAGTTTATTTCGCATATTTTTATCCTTTCAGAAGCAGTAAAAGCTCCTTAGGTACAAAATTATCGTTATCGAAAAAGTTATCGAGTACGGGGATGTCGAAACCGCCGATTTCCTTGTAGCCGTAGTATGCCTTAAGAAGAGCGGGGGGGTTATTCTTGCGGAGCTTAAGGGACATTTCCAGCGAAAGCCTTACTTCATCCTTTGTTCCGACGCATTCAAAGGGCTTATCCTCGCCGTCAAGCACAAGTCCGTCGAACATAGGCAGGAATTCGGGATTATCCAGCATATTACAGCCGAAGATTTCAGTAAGAATATCGTCTGTAAGAAATGCGGAAAGAAGAATATAGACATAAAGACATTTCGCACATTTACCGCACCATATATCGGTTTTGCTTCCGAGGTTACAGCTTTGGAAAACGGGGAAGTATTTCGGATATTTTACAAATTCACGGGCAATCTGCCACTCGCTCCAGGGGCGGAGAAGGCTGAAATATTCGGGTTCGGGGAGAAAATACTTTTCTGTATATTCTCTGAAATCACGTTCAAATTCCGTACTCTTGCTGTACTGGTGATTTACCTCCATACCGCTTACATAAGTTTCATTGGCACTGCTTTCGTTGGAAAGAGCAATATATTTTTTTCCGGCAAGCACAGCACAAAGATAAGAAGAAAAGGCAACAATTGCCGAAAAAGGAGTATGACCGTTGAGCCAGCCGTCATTGTTGCGTTCGATAAGAGCCTTATCGATAGAACGGCTGAAGCCGATTATCTTATCATCCTCATAGCCTGCAGTATGAGCACAGTTAAGAGTTGCACCGCGTGGATTAATAAGGTAGCAGACATTGTCCTCCTTCATTCCCGAAAGAAGCTCGAGAGTAACGACGCTATCCTTTCCACCGCCTACGGGAATAACTGCTCCTTTTCGTTCCGTTCCTGTTTCGGAAAAACGGGGAGGTTCGGTATTATCGGGGATAATAGTCATAAAGCTTTCAAAATCCGTAGTTATTGCGTTGCGGTAGAAAAACTCGCCTAATCCGTTAAAATAAAGCTTTTTCCACCAGTTTATCTGGAACTCATCGAGAGCACCGCATTTTACAAGAACCGTAGGCGGACAAGCACATTTCCAGTAGCTTATAAGCTCTGTCATTCCGAGAGAAAACGCAATAGTATCAATAAGCTTTCTGTCTGTCTTTTCGGTAAAATAGTTTTTGTTCCATTTCCATTTCGGATAGAAATTATATTCCCCGATTGAAAAATGACAGGAAAATCCTTCTTCGTTTATCTCATAGCTATGGTAGATAAAAACGGGATATTCTTTACGGAGTTGGGAAAATTTATCCAAAGCCTTACCCTCTGTCTTTCGTATTAATAAAATCCGCCGTCAACGCCTAAAATCTGTCCTGTTGTAAAGCGGTTCTGTTCAAAAAATCTTGCTGAATGGGCAACCTCAGCGGGCGTGCCTGTTCTGCCGAGAGGTGTTGAATCGGTAAGTTCGAGAAGCTCATCTTCGTTAAGATGACTGTTCATCTTGCTGTCGATAACGCCGGGAGCAATACAATTCACACGGATATTTGACGGTCCGAGCTCCTTTGCGAGAGCCTTTGTAAGTCCTATTACACCTGCCTTTACAGCGGAGTAATGAACCTCACAGGAAGCACCGTGAACCCCCCATACTGAAGAGATATTTATAATTGAGCCGTCCTTGTTATGAACCATAGCGGGGACAACGGCACGGGTAAGATAAAACACACCCGAAAGATTTACCCCTACCATTTTATTCCAGTCATCGTCGGTTATGTCAGTAAAAAGCTTTATCTGTGATATTCCTGCATTATTGATAAGGAGACCACAGTCTTTTATATAAGGAGCAAGCTTTTCGGTTTCCTTCGGGTCGGATAAGTCGCACTGTACAGCAACGGCATTGTATTTTTCGGAAAGAATGACAGCTTCATCCTTATTGCTTGCGTAAGTAAAAACAACGTTATAATCCTTTGAAAATTCAGCAACGAGTGCTTTTCCGATAGCACCCGTGCCTCCTGTTATAATAGCAGTTTTCATTTTACTAAAAGCTCTCCTGCCTTATTGACCTTAATGCTTATTTTCTCCGGCGATATTTCTGCTCCGACAATAAGATTAGCGACTTTATCCTCAATGTCCTTGCGGATGACCTTACGGATATCACGTCCGCCGTATTTTCCGCCGTGAGACTTTTCGGCAATCCACTTATAAGCCTCGTCGGAAACTGTAAGCTTTATGCCGTTTTCGGAAAGAGCCTCTATCATTTCCTTCATCATAAGCTTCGCAATATCAGCGTAATTCTCAACAGAAAGGGGAGAGAAGACGATTACCTCGTCAACACGTCCGAGAAATTCGGGACGGAGGAAAGCCTGGAGAGCCTTCATAGCCTTTTCCTTGGAGATATCGCCTGTGGTTTTGCCGAAGCCGAGACCGGAGCTGTCTGTAGAACCGGCGTTAGAGGTCATACAGATAATAGTGTTTTCAAAGTTTACGGCTCTTCCGTGAGAATCGTTAACCTTACCTTCGTCAAGAATCTGTAAAAGGATATTCATAACGTCGGGATGAGCCTTTTCGATTTCATCAAAGAGAATCACAGAGTAAGGACGGCGGCGTACCTTTTCGGTAAGCTGTCCCGCATCATCAAAGCCTACATATCCGGGAGGCGAGCCTATGATTTTGGATACGCTGTGCTTCTCCATATATTCGGACATATCGAGTCTTATAAGGGGTTCAACACCGCTGAAAAGTTCTTCGGAAAGTACCTTTACAAGCTGTGTTTTACCTACGCCTGTAGGTCCTACGAAAATAAACGAAGCAGGACGGCGTTTAGTGGAAAGCTGAACCCTTGTACGCTTTACAGCGGCCGCAACGGTTTCACAGGCTTCGTCCTGGCCGATGATTTTTTCCTTGAGTACGGTTTCAAGCTTTGCTATCTTCTTGAATTCCGTTTCCATAATCTTCTTTGCGGGAATACCTGTCCACATTTCGATTACGGTAGATAAATCGGAAGCAGTAAGCTCTACGTTTTCAACGAGAGGAGCAAGCTCCTTAAGCTTTGCGTCATTCTTAGCACGCTCTGTCTTAATTTCTGCAAGCTTTTCGTAGTCGATACTTTCTGTATCGCTCATAAGCTCTGTTTCCTTTACTTCGAGAGCCTTGTTAGACTTTGTAAGACGCTCATATTCAGTAAGCTCAGCACTTCTTATGCTTGCACAGGCACAGGCTTCATCAAGCAGGTCAATTGCCTTGTCGGGTAAGAATCTGTCTGTAATATAGCGTTCGGAGAGGGTTACACAGGGACGGATAAGGGTTTCGGCAACCTTTATCTTATGGTGTTCTTCATAGTAATTTTTGATACCTCTTAAAAGCTCTGCAGTTTCGTCAACTGTAGGCTCGAGAACAGTAACGGGCTGGAAACGGCGTTCCAAAGCACTGTCCTTTTCGATGTGCTTGCGGTATTCGTTGAAGGTTGTAGCACCGATAACCTGTAATTCGCCTCTTGAAAGAGCGGGCTTGAACATATTAGCGGCATTCATAGTGCCTTCGCTGTCGCCTGTACCTACGAGGTTATGAACTTCATCGATAAAGAGGATAATGTTACCTGCTTCCTTTATCTCGTCAATAAGGGATTTTACACGGCTTTCGAACTGTCCTCTGAACTGTGTGCCTGCAACGAGAGCAGTAAGGTCGAGGAGATAAAGCTCCTTGTCCTGTAATCTGAAGGGAACGTCGCCGGCAACGATTTTCTGAGCGATACCTTCAGCGATAGCAGTCTTACCTACACCGGGTTCACCGATAAGACAGGGGTTGTTTTTTGTACGTCTCGAAAGAATCTGGATAACACGCTCGATTTCCTTATCTCTTCCGATAATTCTGTCCATTTTTCCGTCTTTTGCTCTGCCGGTAAGGTTTGTACAGAATGTTTCAAGGAACTTACGCTTTTTAGCTTCCTTACTCTTCTTTTTCTTTTCTTTCTTTTCGCTTTTTGTTTCATCAGCGTTGCTGTTTTCGGATGATTTTGAGCCGAAAAGCTTTTCCATAAACTGGGGTAAGGTATTTGCACCGCCTTTTTTGAAGCCGTCAACGCTGTCGTCGTCATCGTCTATAAGAAGGTCTTCCATATCGGGCATTTCGCCTTCTCCCATACCGAGACCTTCGGGCATCTGACCGCCGAAAAGCATATCAAAACCGTTTTCGAGGTCTTCGTCGGTTATTCCCATCTGTTTAAGATATTCGTTTACCTGTGGTACGCCTATTTCTTTTGCACAGGCGAGACAATAGCCTTTTTCGAATTTTTCAGTGCCGTTAAGTCCTGTCATAAATACAACAGCAGGACGTTTACCGCACTTTGAACACATCATCATATATTTTTCCTGCCTTTCTTAAGTTCTTTTTATTATAGATAGTTCTCGAGGAAGTTTATAAGGTCAAAATTATAAACGTACTTAAAGAACAGAGTTTTTTCGATTGTATATGTGTTTATAAAAACAAGAGAGTCCCCTGTAACGGAGATGAGAAACTGTATTCCGATACAGATAATGAACAGTATAATAACTGATTTTACGAATCCAAGTACACCGCCGAGAAATTCGTTTATGGACGAAAGCAACGGGATATGGTTTATAAGCTTTGAAGCGTTGGAGATTGCTTCGAGAATTACCGCAACAACAGTAAAAATAATGAGGAAGAGAATAATTCTTAAGGGCACGATTATAATCGGGTCAATTATGTTTGCGATAATAGCTTCGCTTCTTGTGTCATAAGTAAAATCTATTGCGCTTAAAACGAGTTTATAGATAATATCGCTGTCGCCGTCGGAAACTTCGGATGAATATTCAGAAAAAACGAGAGGGAGAGCTTCGGAGATTTTTTCGCTTACCTTTTCGAAGGCAACGAACATTTTGCCCGATTTTATATTTGTTGTAAGAACTCTCGCGAGAACAATAGTTTCGATAGAATTGTTCTTAAGCTCGTGTTCGGTGATTTCGATATTTCCGACTTTAACGAGAGAATAATCGAAATCCTCGCCTACTCCGAACATAGTAAAATCAGCATTTTCCATACCTGTTTCCGTAAGATCTATATCTGAGAGGTCCAGCATTATCTTTCCCGATGAATCGGGGTTAAGCTCGATAGTTCCGAGGAATTTACCGCCTACTACCGCCTTTGACATATCGACATTCTGGATATCGGTCACTATATTGTCGCCGAGGGCTTCGTCTATAGTTTCGTCAATATATCCTGTGAGAGGTTCTCTGATGTATTTTTCGTATATTGTATCAGAAATCGTTCCGCTTCCTATGAATGCGGCAATAAAAGCGATAATTACGGATACTGTGCTTATGATTACGCCTACGCCGCCTTTTTTTATACTTCGGAAGGTTATACCGGCGATAACCGCAAGAAGCACAATATCGTAAAACCAGAAAAAGCTTGTTCCCATTTAATTAGTTTATCCTTTCAGTGTTTACTGTATCATATCCTAATAGATAAATACTTTCGCCTATTTTTATAAAGTCTGTATAGTCCTCTGAAAGAGGAATACTGCTGCCTGTTTCGAGAAGACTTGTGTTATATGTCTTTACATTTATACCGTCAAGAACATAAAGAGAATTGTTGTTTATAAGTATTTTGAGTGCGTTTGCACCGGCGTTGATGATAGCTGATGGCTGAGCCGAAGAGTTGAAGGAAATAATAGTGTTTCTGTTGGTTGAAACATCATTATAATAAATTGCGGAGAAGTCGGAATCAAGGGCGTAGTCGATAAGGTTTCCGTTAAAGCTGTATTCGCCCTTAAGGGTGCCGTCGCTTTCATTCAGTGCGATGATTTTATTGTCACATACGGAAATTACATTCATAAGATCCGCATATAATCCACAGGGCAGGCTGTTGCTTCGGAATGAATAGCTCCATACATAGCCCTCTGTGCTTCTTATGGAGTATTTATAATAGCTTGTTACGATTTCGCCGCTGTCAACGCTTATTGTAGAAACTATAAAATGCTCGCCGTCGCCTGTGAAAGCAACCTGCATAACGTTTTCGTCAGCAAATTTTTTCGTATATTTCCAGTTTCCGCCGCTGTCATAGATATAGAGTATGTTTGAATATCTCGATGAGTTGGTTACGATAGCAACCATATCATCATCGCTGAGGGAGCCGAAAAGTATTTTATCCTCAACGCTTTTCTCGTATATAAGGCTCGTTTTATTATAGAGTGCAAAGTTATAGGATGCCTTATCATAAAGAAGGATACGCCTGTCGCTTGAAACCTGTGAGGGATTGCTGTAGCCGTGGCGAAGGGCGTATATCTGCTCGCCTGTGGTCTGGTACGTGTATAGGTACGTATCCGTAAGGAGAGAGAAGTTTTCTCCGAAGGGCTCGAAGGAATAGCCCGCACTTCCGGGAAGCGTTATAGGGAAGCCTATAGAATTTGAGGTACGTGTTTCGATTTTTGAAGCAATACCACGTAAGGGTTCGAAAATTTTATCTGCATTTACCCATACATATACAAGTCCGCCTATAAGTATGAGGATAAGTACGAGCTTTAAAAGGTTCGTTCTGAACTTCTTGCTGTTTCGGTATTGTGTAAGATTTATATTTTTTGCAGTAGTTTCTTTTTTGGGGGTCTGTTCTTTTTTAGGAGTATTAAGTTTTGTCCCTTCCGGTACTTTCATACTTCTGCTCCTTTCCTTAATAATCAGTCATAAAAAACCTTGTTGAGATATAAACCGTCGGGAGGAATTGTTTTTCCCGCTGTTTCACGGTCTCCCGTTTCAAGAGAACGGAGAATATCCTCTTCGGTTCTTTTATTTTCATTGATATAAATAAGCGTTCCTACCATTATTCTTACCATATTATGAAGAAAACCGTTTCCGCTTACGGTAAAGATAACTTCGTCACGGTCACGCTCGACCTTGAAATCATATACTGTTCTTACGGTCGATTTAAGGTGCTCCTTTGCTTCTGCCTTACAGAAGGCGGCAAAATCATGTTCGCCGATAAAAAGCTTTGAAGCCTTGTTCATTTTTTCTGCATCGAGAGGATGCGGATAATGTAAAGCGAGTTTATCTGAAAAAACATCACGATAAGGTGTGTTTTTTACGATATAAATATATTCTTTTCCCTTTGAACAGAAGCGTGCGTGGAAATCTTCGTCTGCATCTTCACAGGATATAACGGCAATGTCGGTAGGTAAAAGTGCGTTAAGTCCTTTTACAAAGCCTTCACAGGGAATAGCGTTTTCGATTTTAACGTTGAAAAAGAACTGCTTTGCGTGAACGCCTGTATCGGTTCTTGAACAGCCGTTTATTGTTACAGTCTGACCGAGAAGCTTTGAAATTGACTCTTCTATGGTCTGCTGTATTGAAATGGCATTGTTCTGTCTCTGGAAGCCGTGATATGCGGAACCGTTATAGGCTATGCATACCTTAAGATTACGTATCATAATTCACCTTATCAGAAAGCAATATTGTTTACTATTACAAAGCCGAGTATGCACAGGGTAAGACCTGCCGCACAGAAATCAAGCTTTGTAGCCTTAAGGGTACGGAGCTTTGTTCTTCCGTCTCCGACTCTGTAACAGCGGCATTCCATAGCTGTTGCAAGCTCGTTTGCACGTTTGAAGGCACTTACGAAAAGCGGTATAAGAATCGGCACGAGAGATTTCGCTCTTTTAACAAGTCCGCCGCTGTCGAGATTAGCACCTCTTGCTTTCTGTGCCATCATAATTTTATCAGTTTCTTCGATAAGGGTAGGAATAAAACGAAGAGCAATAGTCATCATCATAGCGAGCTCGTGGACAGGGAATTTAAGCTTTTTAAGAGGGGAAAGAAGGCTTTCGATTGCGTCGGTAAGAACGATAGGAGAAGTGGTGTATGTCAGAAGGGACATACCGATAATAAGAAAAATAATTCTTACTATCATAAATGCCGACACACGTATGCCCTCGGCATAAATGCGGATTATCCAGAACTGTGCGATAGGTTCTTCGCCGCCCGAAACGAAAAGCACGTTAAGGAATGCGGTAAAGAGGATAATCGGAAGTATCGGCTTTAAACTTTTTACCATCATTTTAAAGCTTATACCCGAAACCGCAAAAACCATAAGCATAAAAATTCCTGCTACCGCGAGACCGTAAAAGTTATCCGCGATAAAAAGCATTACAACATATATAATTTCAAGAACAATCTTAAAACGGCTGTCGAGACGGTGTATAACCGAATTGCCGGGGAAAAACTGTCCTATGGTAATATCTTTAAGCATTTTTAATAATCCTTTATTTGTTCAGTAAAGTTAAAATTCTTTCCTTCGCACGTTCTATCGTATATACATCTTCGCCGAGGTCTATGCCGTTTTCAGCGAGAAGGTGCGAAAGCTTTGTAATCTGTGGGATATCGAGGCCTACCTGGCGTAATTCTCTTGCACGGCTGAATACCAGGTCGGTTTTCTCGAAGCAGAAAAGACGTCCGTGGTTCATAACGAGAACCTTATCGGCATATTTTACGATATCTTCCATCGAATGTGAAACGAGAAGAATTGTTGTGCCGGATTCTTCGTGATAGCTGTGTATTTCGTCAAGCACCTTGTCTCGGCCCTTGGGATCAAGCCCTGCCGCCGGTTCGTCAAGAATAAGGATTTCGGGCTCCATAGCTATAACGCCTGCTAAAGCAACTCTTCGCTTCTGGCCGCCCGAAAGCTCAAAGGGAGAAGCGTTAAGATGCTTTTCCGAAAGTCCCATACTCTTAGCGGCATTTCTTACACGCTTGTCGATTTCCTCGTCGGAAAGCCCCATATTTTTAGGACCGTATGAAATATCCTTATAAACGGTTTCCTCGAAAAGCTGGTACTCTGAGTACTGGAACACAAGTCCCGCGAGAAATCTTACGGCACGTATATCGGAATCCTTATCCCATATATTCTTTCCGTGTATGAGTATTTCTCCGCTTGTGGGCTTTAAGAGACCGTTAAGATGCTGGATAAGGGTAGATTTACCGCTTCCGGTATGACCGATAACGCCGATAAACGAGCCTTTTTCTATTTTAAGGCTTACGTTGTCAACAGCTGTAGATTCGAAAGGGGTGCCGACGCTGTATTTATAGGTAAGGCTCTTTATTTCAGCGGCAATCTCTTTTTCAGCTTTTTCTTCTTCGACAGGCTCGGTATATTTTGCTTCGCCCTTTATGCCGAGTTTTAAAAGCTCATCAAGTGCTTCGTTTTCATCGAGGATTTCAAGAGATACGTCCGCACCGCTCTTTTTAAGCTCATACATAAGCTCTGTAACCTGTGGTACGTCGAGAGCATAGCTTTTTATTTTTTCAACCTGTGAGAAAATCTTTTTCGGAACATCGTCCATTACGATTTTTCCGTCATCCATAACGATAACACGCTGTGCCTGTGCCGCTTCGTCCATATAGTGGGTTATAAGGATAATGGTTATGCCCTGTGAATTAAGAAGCTTTATGGTTTTCATAACTTCTTTTCTTCCCTTAGGGTCAAGCATAGCTGTAGGCTCGTCAAGTACGATACATTCGGGACGCATAGCGAGTATTCCCGCAATAGCGACACGCTGTTTCTGACCGCCGGAAAGCTGATGCGGGGAATGCTCACGGTAGTCATACATACTTACGGTCTTTAACGCTTCATCAACACGCTCACGGATTTCCGCCTGTGGTACGCCTAGATTTTCGAGGGCAAAAGCTACGTCTTCTTCAACAAGAGTAGCTACAAGCTGGTTATCGGGATTCTGGAAAACCATACCTACGTTCTGGCGTATATCGAAGATTCTGTCGTCGTCGGAGGCGTCTATACCGTTAACGAGAACAGTACCCTTTGTTGCAGTAAGGATGCCGTTGAAATGTTTCGCAAGAGTAGATTTTCCGCATCCGTTATGACCGAGCACGGCAACGAACTGACCTTTCGGCACAGAGAGGTTTATTCCCTTTAAAACCTTGTTGGCTTCGATTTCGTTACCTTCGTCATCGTAGTTCTTATATTCAAATTCAAGCTCTTTAACTTCAATAATGTTCATTTAGCTGTTTGCCTTTCAGTTTCAGCAGAAGGAAACTATTGCGGTATTTCCGCAGGGGATTGCAAGTCCTGTCTTCTTTACAGGAAGAGCGATTTCTTCGGCTGTTACATTTATTTTATATTTTTGTCCTACTGTCATCTCTAAAAGATAAGCCATAACGGAAGGTGAAAGACCTGTTGTATAGCTGTTTAAAAGGAGGAAAAGAGGCTTATCGGAAAGAACCGCTGTACAGCGGAGCATAAGCTCGTGGATACAGTCCTCGAGCTTCCACATTTCGCCGTTTGTGCCTCTTCCGTAGCTCGGAGGGTCGAGAATTATTCCGTCATATTTATTTCCTCTTTTTATTTCTCTTCCGAGGAATTTCATAGCGTCATCAACTATCCAGCGGATAGGCTTATCGGAAAGACCGCTTAATCTTGCGTTTTCCTTTCCCCAGTCAACCATACCCTTTACAGCGTCAAGGTGACATACCTTTGCACCTGCATTTGCACAGGCAAGAGTTGCGCCGCCTGTATATGCGAAAAGATTAAGCACGTTTATCTCTCTTCCGGCGGAGCGTATAAGCTTATCGCAGTAGTCCCAGTTTACAGCCTGCTCGGGGAAAAGACCTGTGTGCTTAAAGCCTGTGGGCTTTACCATAAAGGTAAGGTCGCCGTATTTTATCGTCCAGCTTTCGTCAAACTTTTTTCTGTAGTCCCAGGAACCACCGCCTTTGTTGGAACGGTTATACTTAGCGTGAGCGGTATTCCATTCACGGGCGGGGGAGGGGTTTTCCCATATAATCTGTGGGTCGGGGCGGATAAGGGTTATATCGCCCCAGCGTTCGAGACGCTCGCCCTTTGATGTATCAATAAGGCAGTAATCCTGCCAGTTTTCTGCAATTCTCATTTAAATTCCTTTACTTTCAGCAGAGTTGTTCCTTTACAGTATCTGCAATCTTATTTGTCCAGTAGTCAACATCATCCTTGCTCTTGCCTTCCAGCATAACACGTACAAGAGGTTCTGTACCGCTTTCACGTACAAGAATTCTTCCGTTACTGCCCATAGCCTTTTCCGCTTCGGAAATTACCGAAAGGATTTTTTCGTCCTTGTTCCATTTTCCTTTGCCCTGTTCGGTTATTTTTACATTAAGAAGAAGCTGTGGATAATCCTCAATACCTGATGTAAGCTCGGAAAGAGCAGATTTTGTTTCTGCTAAAAGTCCGATAAGCTGTACAGCGGTAAGCTGTCCGTCGCCTGTGGTTGCATAATCGAGGAAGATAATATGACCGGATTGTTCACCGCCTATATTATATCCGCTTTTAAGCATTTCCTCAAGAACATATCTGTCTCCTACAGCGGTACAAACAGTGCTGAGATTATTGTTCTTCATATATGTATGGAAACCAAGGTTGCTCATAACGGTTACAACAGCAGTATTGTTCTTTAACTGTCCTTTGTCGCGTAAATGCTTCGAAAGAATAGCGATAAGCTTATCGCCGTCAACTATTCTGCCTTTTTCATCAACGGCAAGACATCTGTCAGCGTCGCCGTCAAAAGCGATACCGAGGTCATATCCGCCCTTTACTACTTTTTCACAGAGCTTTTCGATATGCGTTGAACCACAGTTCTCGTTAATATTACAGCCATCGGGTTCAGCGTGTACCATATCGAAATCTACGTTAAGACGGGTAAAAAGGTCCTTGGCGGTAGCACTTGCACTTCCGTTGGCACAGTCGATAAGTGCCTTTAAGGGCTTTACGGATAAATTGGTAGTGCTTAAAATATGTCTTATATAGTCATCAGTGGCATTGTTATTTCTTGTGACTCTTCCGACAGCTGTTCCGTCGCAAAGAACCATTTTTTCGGGAGTGTCTAGAATGAGTGCTTCGATTTCGTTTTCAATTTCATCGGGAAGCTTAAAGCCCGAACCGGAGAAAAGCTTTATGCCGTTATATTCGACAGTATTGTGTGAAGCGGAGATCATAACGCCGGCATCAGCGTCATAGTACTTTACAAGATATGCGACAGCGGGAGTAGGAACTATGCCGAGAATTTCGGCGTCCGCACCTACGGACATAATGCCCGAAATAAGAGCTGCTTCGAGAATATCGGAGGAAACTCTCGTATCCTTACCGATAAGGATTTTTGCTCTTCCGCCGTTTTTCTTCTGTTTTGTAAGTACGATAGCCGCCGCTCTTCCAATGTTCATAGCAAGCTCACAGGTGAGCTCTGTTATAGCGACGCCTCTCGCACCGTCTGTACCGAATAATCTGCCCATTTTATGCTTAAACCTTACCTTTCATTTTTTCTATCAATATATTCTTTATCATAAATAAATGTTACGAAAATCTTTGCTGACCGGGCTGTGCGATTCCTAAATGCTCATAAGCGAGAGCGGTAGCCATTCTTCCTCTCGGAGTACGTGCAATAAAGCCAAGCTGCATCAGGAACGGTTCGCATACATCCTCAAGGGTTATTGCTTCCTCGCCTAAAGCCGAGGCTAAGGTTTCAAGGCCAACAGGGCCGCCGTTATAACCTGTTATTATCATTGTAAGCATACGTCTGTCGAGACTGTCGAGCCCGAGCTTATCTATTTCGAGTCTTCCGAGGGCGATATCAGCGAGATCCTTCGTTATCTTACCGTCTCCCATAACTTCAGCAAAGTCACGGACTCTCTTTAAAAGACGGTTGGCAATTCGGGGGGTACCTCTTGAACGTCTTGCAAGCTCAGCGGCACCTTCCTTTAAGGTAGGTATCGTAAGGATTACCGAGGAACGCATAATAATATCACAAAGCTGGTCTTCGGTATATAGTTCGAGTCTCTGGATTACTCCAAAACGGTCACGAAGAGGGCCTGTAAGCTGACCTGCTCTTGTGGTTGCACCTACGAGAGTAAATTTCGGGAGGTCGATACGGATAGATTGTGCCGAAGGGCCTTTACCGATAATAATATCCAAAACATTATCTTCCATAGCAGGATAAAGCACTTCCTCTACCTGTCTTGAAAGACGGTGTATTTCGTCAATAAAGAGTACGTCGCCGTCCTTAAGGTTTGTAAGCAGTGCGGCAAGGTCGCCGGGCTTTTCTATTGCGGGGCCGGAGGTTATTTTTATATTTACGCCCATTTCGTTTGCGATAATTCCTGCAAGGGTCGTTTTTCCGAGACCGGGAGGGCCGTAAAGAAGAACGTGGTCGAGGCTTTCGCCTCTTGCCTTTGCGGCTTCAATAAAGATTTTAAGGTTTTCCTTGACCTTGTCCTGTCCGATATATTCATCAAGCTTTTTCGGACGTAGGCTGTATTCTATATCAACGTCTTCGGGTCTTAAGTCGGGTTCGGTAATACGCTGATAATTCTGTTCGTTTTTTGAGGTTTCGATCAAGAGTTTTCGCTCCCTTCTTCCTTGAAAAGATCGTGTTCGGATATTTTTCTTATATTCATAATCTGTGTCTTGTATTTTTCATAGTTGTTTTCATTGTCAACAGCGATTGCGTTTATCATTAATCTTTCTGCTTCGTCGAAATTACCGAGAGCTGCATAGCATACAGCTTTTTCATACATAGATATGAGGTCGTGCTCCGAAACCTTAAGCAGAGTTTCAAAATATTCTATAGCCTTTTCGTATTGTCCTCTTGTTTCGGCAATAAATCCGAGAGCACGGTAAGCAGTAATATTGTTCGGATTATATTTTATTGCCTGGTTATAATAATATTCCGCATTTTTAAAATCGCCTTCGTCAGCGAGACAGTTTGCATAAGCAACGAGCACAGCGTCATTGTATGGTAGAGCTTCTGCTCCTCTTCGGCGTATTTCTTTATATTCGTTATGCTTATGCTGCTTGATGAAGCAATGTGCAAGCCACTCATAGCAAAAAGCCCTGTTGCTGTCGCCTACATCGAGCTTAAGCGCTTCCTCAAAATATTCGGCAGCGGTATTATATTTTTCGTCGAGAAACAGAAGAATGCCCTTATAAGCGAGCTTTGCTCCCTGGTCTTTGTATTTTATAGCGTCTTTACCGATAATACTGAGTGCTTTTTTCTTCTTTTCGGAATTTTCCTTTGCTTTTGTAATTCTTGTTAAAGCGAAGGTGTATGCCATAACGAGTGCAAACATTCCGACGAAAATAATAATAAAAAGCGTTATTCCGTCAAGCTTCATATAATTTCCTCTGTTGTCTGTGTTAAATACTGCTGAGGCGTTTAAGTCCTTCTTTTACGAGGTCGCCTACAGGCATATCCGGAGAAAGTCCGGAAAGAGCCTTCTGTGCCTGCTGGCTTGAAAAACCGAGAACTACAAGAGCGGAAACAGCCTCGGACATATTGTTGCCCATAACGGTATTTGTCTGTGAAAGCTGTGCGTAGCTTTCGGCGGGTATATTGGTATCCTGTTTTGCAATCTTATCCTTAAGCTCGAGAATGATTCGGTCAGCAATCTTCTTTCCGATGCCGGGAGAACGGGTAAGAACCTTACTGTCTCCGCCTGCAACGCAAAGAGCAAAGCCTTGCGGCGAAAGGTCGGAAAGAATAGAAAGGGCAGCCTTAGGTCCTACTCCGTTTACAGAAAGCAGCATTTTAAAACAGCTGAGCTCTGCACTTTCAGCAAAACCAAAAAGCTCTACCGCATCCTCTCTTACGTTCATATATGTGTATAAAAAGGCTTCTTCGCCTGTTTTAAGCTGTGACAGGGTATATGCTGTGGTACGGCAGGCGTATCCTACTCCGCCGCATTCGATTACGGCGAGATTAGGCTCCATAACTGTTATTTTTCCTTTTTAGCTGTATATCATAACAAAAATTCCTTATCTGTAATTACTTAGCTGTGAGTTATAGCTGTGTGCGTGGCAGATTGCAATTGCAAGAGCGTCGGCGGTATCATCGGGCTTCGGTATCGATGGAAGCTTAAGGATACGTGTTGTCATTTCCTGTACCTGCTTCTTTACTGCTTTTCCGTAGCCTGTAACCGACTGTTTTACCTGTAAGGGCGTGTATTCAAATATGGGTATCTCTCTCTGACGGGCGGCGAGAAGAACTATTCCTCTTGCCTGTGCAACGTCGATAGCGGTCTTCTGGTTACTGGTAAAATAAAGACGCTCTATTGCGAGAAAATCGGGCTTGAATCTGTCAAGAATGTAGCACAGGTCGTTATAAATTTCGAGAAGCCTCGAATTAAAATCCATATCTGCAGGGGTTGTTACCGCACCGTAGTCAATAACGTTGAAACGTGCTTTTTCGTATTCGATAACGCCGAAGCCTACTATCGCATAGCCCGGGTCAATTCCAATTATCCTCAGAAGCCTTTCCCCCCATAATAATTTTAATAATATATTATACCATATTTTATATATAATTGCAACTTTTTGAGCTGATTTTTGCTGATTTTCTTTGACGAAAATGTCAGAAATTATGACGGATTTTTATGAAAAATTCCTATATTATCTGAAGCTCCTTCATAAGACGGAAAAGCCTTCCCACAGGAAGCCCCATAACGTTGTAATAATCGCCCTCGATACCCTCAACGAGCAGAGCACCAAGCTCCTGGATGCCGTAAGCACCTGCTTTATCGAAGGGCTCGCCTGTTGCGATATAACGTTCGATTTCGAATTCGTCGAGAGGGAAGAATTTAACCTTTGTTTCTTCGGTAAAGCTGTATGTTTTTCCGTCCTTAATAACGGCAACACCTGTAAAAACGCTGTGATATGTTCCTGAAATAAGCGAAAGCATACGGAATGCGTCCTCTTTATCCTTAGGCTTTCCGAGGATTTCACCGTTTATTGCAACAACTGTGTCAGAGCCGATAACGGTGTCTTCAGGATGTGTATCTGAAATTTCCTGTGCCTTTGCTATAGCTAAAGCTTCTACGAATTTTTCGGGGGGGAGGGAGGGGTCGGCGTTTTCCTCGCCGACAGCGGGGATTATTTCAAAATCGGCTGTAATAAGAGAAAGAAGCTCTTTTCTTCGGGGTGATTTACTTGCGAGAATAAGCATTTTTTTCGTTCCTTTCGTGAATATGTCTAACATATTATTTTATCATATATCCGTTGCTATGTCAAACGAAAAAACAGCTTTTTTCTGTTGCAAAATCGGAAAAAGTATGTTATAATATTTAGGTTAAATTGAATTTACAGGAGGAATAACCTTGGCAGACAGAGATTATCTTTCGGAAATACGCAATTTCTGTATAATTGCACATATAGACCATGGTAAATCGACCCTTGCTGACCGTATTTTAGAGCAGACAGAAACCGTTGCTCATCGTGATATGGAAGAACAGCTTCTCGACAATATGGAGCTCGAACGTGAAAGAGGCATTACCATAAAGGCACGTGCTGTACGTCTTAACTATAAGGCACAGGACGGCAATACCTATGCCTTTAACCTTATCGACACCCCCGGTCACGTTGACTTTAACTATGAGGTTTCCCGTTCCCTTAATGCCTGTGAAGGTGCTATCCTTATCGTTGACGCATCACAGGGTATCGAGGCACAGACATTGGCAAATACCTATCTTGCAATAGAGCAGGATTTAGAGGTTGTTCCTGTAATAAATAAAATCGACCTTCCTTCCGCACAGCCCGAAGTTGTAAAGGAAGAAATCGAGGATGTAATCGGAATTCCAGCTGATGACGCTCCTCTTATTTCCGCAAAAATGGGTATCAATATCGAAGCGGTTATGGAGCAGATAGTAAAGTGTGTTCCCCCGCCCAAGGGCGACCCCGGCGCACCTCTTAAGGCTCTTATTTTCGACAGCTATTATGACAGCTATAAGGGCGTTATTGTTTACGTCCGTATAAAAGAGGGTACTCTCCGTGTGGGAGATAAAATACGTATGATGGCAACAGGTGCTGAGTTCCAGGTTGTTGAGCTTGGCTATATGGGTGCTACAAGCCTTAATTCCACAGGCGAACTCAAGGCGGGCGAGGTAGGCTATATTGCCGCTTCAATCAAGTCTATCGGCGATACAAAGGTCGGCGATACCGTTACAACAGTTGAAAATCCTGCCGAAGAGCCTTTAGAGGGCTACCGTAACGTAAATCCTATGGTATTCAGCGGTATCTATCCTGCTGACGGTGCAAAGTACGGTGATTTAAGAGACGCACTTGAAAGATTACAGCTTAACGACGCATCTCTTACCTTTGAACCCGAAACCTCCATTGCTTTAGGCTTCGGCTTCCGCTGTGGCTTCCTCGGACTTCTCCATATGGATATTATCCAGGAACGTCTCGAGAGAGAATATAACCTTGACCTTGTAACAACTGCTCCTTCGGTTATTTATAAAATCGAGAAAATGAGCGGTGAAACAGTATATATCGATAACCCTACAAATTACCCCGACCCTGCTGAAATTATGCAGGCGTATGAGCCTATGGTAAAGGTAAATGTGTTCAGTCCCTCTGACTATGTAGGAAATATTATGGAGCTTTGCCAGGAGCGCCGCGGTATTTTCAAGGATATGAAGTACCTCGACGAGACACGTGTTGACCTCCATTATGAAATGCCTCTCAACGAAATCGTATATGACTTCTTTGATGCATTGAAATCACGTACAAAGGGTTACGCAAGCTATGACTATGAAATGCTCGGCTTCTATCCCTCCAAGCTTGTAAAGCTTGATATTATGCTTAATGGTGATATTGTTGACGCACTTTCATTTATCGTGCATGCCGACAAGGCATATCCCCGTGCAAGACGTATTGCTGAAAAGCTTAAGGAGCATATCCCGCGTCAGCTTTTCGAGGTTCCGATACAGGCTGCTATCGGCGGAAAAATTATTGCCCGTGAAACCGTAAAGGCTATGCGTAAGGACGTACTTGCGAAGTGTTACGGCGGTGATATTACACGTAAGAAAAAGCTTCTTGAAAAACAGAAGGAAGGTAAGAAGCGTATGCGTCAGCTTGGTACTGTTGAAGTACCCCAGGAAGCATTTATGGCTGTTCTTAAGCTTGACGAATGACGGGATTATACATTCATATACCTTTCTGTGCTTCGAAGTGTCCGTATTGTGATTTTTATTCGGAGCGGTACAGCAAAAAACTTGCCGAAGAATATAAGAATGCGGTTATCCGCAATCTTTCACACTATAATGAAACTTATGATACGGTTTATTTTGGCGGCGGAACTCCTATTCTTCTTTGGGAAGAAATCGGCGGAATATTAAGTAATGTAAGGCTTTGTGAAAATGCAGAAATTACGGTTGAAGCAAATCCCTGTGTTACTGACGAGAAGCGTCTTGAAAGACTTCTTGAAGGCGGAGTAAACCGTATTTCGTTCGGCGTTCAGTCCCTTAATGACAACGAACTTTTATTTCTCGGAAGAAAGCATACCGCTGAGCAGGCTGTCAGAGTGGTAAACCTCGCTTATAAAACAGGCTTCAGAAATATTTCCGCTGACCTTATGCTGGGACTTCCGAACCAGGATAAAAGCAGTATCTATAATTCGGTAAACGCTCTTTCACAGCTCCCTCTTACCCATATTTCTTCGTATCTTCTTAAAATCGAGGAGGGTACGCCTTTTTCGGAAATGAATATTGATATTCCCGAAGATGAGGCTATGTCTGAGCTTTATCTTTATACCTGTGAAGAACTGGATAAAAACGGCTTTAAACAGTATGAAATAAGCAATTTTGCCCGTGACGGATTTATGTGCAGGCATAATCTAAGATACTGGCGGTGTGAGGAATATATCGGTATCGGTGCGGCGGCACATTCCTTCTGTAACGGCGTTCGTTTTTGCACTGAGAGAAGTATTGAAAAGTTTATTTCAGCGGATAAACAGGAAGTGGTTATAACCGATGACGAAGCAGGCGGATTCGATGAATTCGCTATGCTTAAGCTAAGACTTTCCGAAGGGCTTAAGTTTTCGGAATGCGAAAAGTTCGGCGTTGCTTCGGAAACGATAATAAACAGATGTAAAAAAATACCCTCCGATTATATAATCGTAAACGAAAAGAGCATAAGGCTTACAAGAAACGGTTTTATGCTCTCGAATGCTGTAATCGGAAAGATATTAGGCTATTGATATGGAATATTTAGAGATAGGTAATGTAAAAATAAAGAAAACAGCGGCACTTGCTCCTATGGCGGGGGTAGCGGATTATGCCTTCAGAACTGTTGCGAAGGAATTCGGTGCGGCGTATGTTGTAGGCGAAATGGCAAGCTGTAAGGGGCTTGTATATAGTGACAGAAAAACAGCAGAGCTGCTTACGGTTACAGATTACGAACGTCCTATGGCGGTTCAGCTTTTCGGTTGTGAACCCGAATTTGTAGCCCCTGCTATAAAGATTGCTGAAAAGTACAGACCCGATATTATTGACATAAACAGCGGTTGTCCTGTACCTAAGGTTGCAGGCAACGGTTCGGGAAGTGCGCTTATGAAAAATCCGAAGCTTTTCGGTGAGATGATAACTGCTGCCGTTAAGGCAACAGATATTCCCGTTACCGTAAAAATACGCAAGGGCTGGGACGATAACAGCGTAAATGCTGTCGAGATTGCAAAAATTGCAGAAGAATGCGGGGCTTCCGCTGTGGCGGTTCACGGCAGAACAAAGACTCAGATGTACAGCGGTAATGCCGACTGGGATATAATTGCGGAAGTAAAGCAGGCAGTAAAAATTCCTGTTATCGGAAACGGTGATGTAGATAGCGGCGAAAAGTGTGCCGAAATGTACAGATATACAGGCTGTGACCTTGTAATGATAGGCCGGGGAGCTTGCGGTAAGCCCTGGGTTTTCCGCGAAATAGAGCAGTATCTTAACGGCGGAGAAATAAGCGATGTAACTCTTGAAGAAAGGCTTTCGGTTATGAAGCACCAGATAGAGCTGCTTGTAGAAAACAAGGGTGAATATATAGGAATGAAAGAGGCAAGAATGCAGACAGGCTGGTACCTTAAGGGAATGCCGAATGCGGCAAAATACCGTGCTATGTGCGGTACTCTTTCGACTATGGATGATTTGAAAAGGCTTATTGAAATGATAAGGAATAACGGCGAATAATTATGAAAGGAATCGTATTATGATAGCATTGGTTACAGGTGCAAGCTCGGGTATAGGAAGAGCTATGGCTTTAGGCTTCGCAAAGAGAGGCTTCAATCTTATTATTGTTGCGAGAAGAGTACAGAGACTTGTTGAATTAAAACAGGAAATAACCGAAAAATACGGAGTAAAGGTTCGTATTTTTGCTCACGATTTATCCAAGGTTGATGAATGTAAGAAGCTTTTTGAAGAGGTAAGCCGTGTTAATGTTGACGTTGTTGTGAACAGTGCGGGCTTCGGCGTGTTCGGTTCTTTCGATGAAACTGACCTTGATGATGAGCTTAAGATGATAGATGTAAATATTAAGGCTGTACACGTTCTTACAAAGCTCTTTTTACAGAAATTCAAGCAGAAAAACAGAGGCTTTATCCTTAACGTTGCATCTATAGCAGGCTTTATGGCAGGCCCACAGTTTTCTTCCTATTATGCGTCAAAAAGCTATGTAATACAGCTTACAAGAGCAATACACGAAGAGCTTCGCTATATAAAATCGAATGTCTATGTTGGTGCATTCTGTCCCGGTCCTGTAAGAACAGAGTTCAACGAAATTGCAGGTGCGGAGTTTGCAACCTCGGGAATTTCTGACGTTGAAGCGGCCGAATATGCTATCGAAAAAATGCTCGATGGTCAGATGATAATAATACCGACTTTCGGCACAAAGATTTTAAGAGCAGCCGCAAAGCTTGCTCCCGATGACATTGTGCTTGCAGCTACAGGTGCGGTTCAGCGTTCACGCAAGGTTATCGAAAAGGATACGGATATAATAAGATTTTGAAAAACTGAGCAAAGCGAAAATTTAAGTTTTCGGCCAATCCTTTTACAAAAGGATTGGCAGGGGAGAGGGGCGTCAGCCCCAAATAATTCCTCGTGCTGTTTTAAGACAGAGTAATAAACGAAGGCGGTGCATTGTGCACCGCCCTTTTTATATTTGTTAGCTTAAGCGTAAAATAACCACCGCTTGAAGCGGTGGAATAAGAATCTTTAGATACAAGAAAGCCCTCCTTGTGATATAATGAAAGTGGGTTTGGCAACCACATCACTATGAAAAAGGAGGACTGTCAAATGAAT
>JAGANY010000050.1 GCA_017624025.1 Ruminiclostridium sp.
CTGTGGTTCTTTAATTTATATTAAAAGTCTTTGGAAGAGGGTTCGGGAGAAAGCCTTTCTTCAGAAAGGTTTCTCCCGACAGTACTCGCAGACCCTTTACAATCTTTGACATTTATTTGTCAGATTTGTAGAATATATACGCTTAATTTCATTCAATAATTATCTTGAAGGAATGGTAAAAATATGGTATAATTTTTATAATAATAAATTGAAACAGGAGACGGGAATGAAACAAAAAAGTCTTGCAAATAAAGTGCTTTTATTGATATTGTTTAATATTACCGTTGTTGCTATGCTTATAACCTTTGTGGGAGCGAAATTAATATACGATGTAACAAAAGCCGGAATTTCCAATGAAATAGTCGGTGCTGCCGAGACCCTCCGTAATCTTTTCCAAAAGGAGCACCCCGGCGACCTCAACAGCAGTGCGTATTTTATTTACCGATACGGTGAAGAGATAGTAATTGCCGAGGATTTTTATAATATCGTCGATTATATAGGCTGTTCCGATGATGTTGAATTTACTGTGTTTTACGGGGATATCCGTATATTTACTACTATAGTAAATCCGAGCGGAAGTACCCCCGTCGGAACGAAGGCTATGGATTTTGTTGCCGAGGATGTAATAAACGGCGGAAAAACAATGGTTTATGACAACATAGATATAAACGGCGAAATATATGTGGGCTGTTATATTCCTATAGTTAATTCCGACGGAGCTATTGCCGGTATGTATTTTGCGGGAAGGCCGCTTCGTACGGCTATAGATAACGTAAGAATGGTAATAATCGGATTTATCATCGTCGTTGCGGTAACGCTTATAATATCCGTAACTCTGTGTATTGTGTTTACAGAGAAGATGATAAAGGATTTAGGCGATATAAAGCAGTATATCAACAAAATTGCCGCCGGGGATTTCGACGCACGTATGCAGGAAAAGACCCTTAAGCGTGACGACGAGATAGGCGATATCGGACGAAACGCCGAAAAGCTTTATGTAAATCTAAGAGATATGGTAGAGCGTGACCCTCTTACTATGCTCCTCAACAGAAGAAGCTGTCTTATGAAGATGACGGAATTTACCGAGAACAAGATTCTTTATACCGTAGCTATGGGCGATATAGATTTCTTCAAGAAAATAAACGATACCTACGGCCACGCTTGCGGTGACTATGTTTTAAAGGAAGTTTCTGCATTGCTTAAGAGGCACACAGGAGATAACGAGGCATTTGTTTCGAGATGGGGCGGAGAAGAGTTTCTTATTGTCCTTCCCTCAAAGGGAACAGAGGAATCCTTAAGAATCGTTACGGAAATCCTTGAAGAAATCCGTAAAACCAATTATGAGTATGAAGGTAAAACCTTTAAGGTTACTATGACCTTTGGTATTTCCCAGTTCAGAAACGGCGATAACCGTGAATCAGCAGTAAACCGTGCCGACAAGCTTCTCTATAAGGGTAAGCAGTCCGGCAGAAACAGAATAGTTGTATAGAAATCGCTTTTATAGAAGTATTTATGAGTATTACCGAGGGAAACCCTTTTGAAAAAGGGCTTTCCCTCGGGCTCCCTTCCGAAAACTTTCAGTTTAAATTTAAGACCCACAGGGTATTACCCTGTGGGTCTTAAATTTATATTAAAAGTCTTTGAAAGATGGTACGGGAGAAAGCCTTTCTTCAGAAAGGTTTCTCCCGATAAATACTCGCAGATACTTCTATAAAAGCGATATTCCTTAAAGCTTTGAGTAACCGTGTGCGTTTACGAGAGCGTCAACCTTGTGCTTTTCCTTGCAGGCAGGACAGTCGCTTATTGAATGAGAGCAGTAGTCGGGAATATCCTCGGGAGAGAATACAGAGTTTATTTTTACTCCGTCAAGCTCCTTAATAGCACTGAACACAGCGGTAACGCCGACGAGAACGCCGTTGTAGTAATTGAGGCATTCGATAAAACGGTTGATGGTTCTTCCTGTTGAAGCGGAAGAGATAAGGAGAAGAATACGCTTGTTCCAGATTTTACCCTGGCTGTCATCACGGAATACAATCTGATTATTTGAGTTCTTTTCGGGGTTTATAAGATATATATCGTTGCCGTAATTTATAGAATGCTGGCTTCCTTCGGAAAGCTCCTGGGCGAGAAGAGCTCCGAGCATAGAAGTACCCTCCATACATATAATCGTATCGATATGGGTATTGATGTATTCCGATGCAAGCTCCTTTGCGGTTTCCTTAGCCATTTTAAAGCTTCTCTTGATAGAGTTAAGGTCAACGTAGTAGTTGATATGAGAGTGGTTTGTAGCGAAATGACCGGGGATTATACCGATTTTAATGCTTTTGTTTTTTGCGGATACAAGCTCCTGTGTACGTCTTTCCATAGAAAAACCTCCCTTTATTGATTTAGTATTATAAGTATATCATACGTATAATATAATTGCAATATTTTTTAAAAAAAATTCAAAAAAATCTTTAAAGCTTATTAAAATGTAATTAACAGGAAAAAAATGCATATATCTGACAGAAATCAAAAATATACTTGCAGAAAATATGAAAATTATAAAAAATTTCATAAAAGTGGTGACAAACGATAACTAATGTGGTATAATGTAAAGCATCACAGAATAAAAGAAAGGGTGTTTAATATGAATATTGAAACCAAATGCCTCCATTCCGGCTACAGCCCCAAAAACGGCGAACCGAGAGTTGTACCGATTTACCAGAGTACAACCTATGTTTACAACTCTACCGACGCAGTAGCTCACGTTTTCGATGACCCTACAGCAGGTCTTATCTATTCCCGTTTTGCTAACCCTACAACAGACGCTGTTGAAAAGAAGATAGCAGACCTTGAGGGCGGCGTTGCTGCTATGTGTACTTCAAGCGGCCAGGCGGCTTCCCTTTGTTCTATTTTAAATATATGCGAAGCAGGCGACAGCTTTGTTGCTTCCGCTTCTATCTACGGCGGAACAATAAACCTTTTCGCTGTTACTCTTAAAAAGCTCGGTATCGAATGTATTTTCGTTGACTGTGACGCTGATTACGAAACTCTCGTAAAGGCGGCTAAGCCCAACACAAAGTGTTACTTCGGCGAAACTATCGCTAACCCCGCACTTACCGTTCTCGACATTGAGACCTGGGCAAAGGCAGCTCACGCTAACGGCTTGCCCCTTATCGTTGATAATACCTTCGCAACTCCCATCCTCTGCCGTCCTATTGAATGGGGTGCTGATATTGTTGTTCATTCCACAAGTAAGTATATGGACGGTCACGCTGTACAGGTAGGCGGCGTTATTGTTGACAGCGGCAAGTTCGACTGGAAAAACGGCAAATTCCCCTGCCTTACCGAACCCGATGAAAGCTATCACGGTACAATCTATACAAGAGATTATCCCTTTGCTCCCTATCTTTTAAAGGCAAGAATGCAGCTTATGAGAGACTTCGGCTGCTATCCTGCTGCCAACAGCTCGTTCCTTCTTAATTTAGGCCTCGAAACTCTTTCCGTAAGAATGAAGCAGTACTGTGAAAACGCTATGAAGGTTGCTGAATTCATCGCTAAGTCCGATAAAGTGGCTTCCGTTGGCTATCCCGGATTAGAGGGTGACAAGTATTATGAACGTGCGAAAAAGTATCTCCCCCTCGGCTGCAGCGGTGTTATTGCCGTTTCCATAAAGGGCGGAAGAGATAATGCAGTTAAGTTTATGGACGCTCTTACTCTCGCCTCCAACGAGGTTCACGTAGCAGATATAAGAACCTGTGTTCTTCACCCCGCTTCCGCAACTCACCGTCAGCTTACCGATGAACAGCTTGTTGCGGCAGGTATCGACGGCGGTCTTATCCGTCTCTCCGTAGGTCTTGAAAATGTTGACGATATTATTGCCGACATTGAAAAGGGCCTTGCTGCTATAAACTAAAATACAAACTCACTTTTGTTAAGGACGTTGTTCTTATAGAAGTATTTATGAGTATTAACGAGGGAAACCCTTTTGAAAAAGGGCTTTCCCTCGAGCTCCCTTCCGAAAACTTTCAGTTTAAATTTAAGACCCACAGGATAAACCTGTGGGTCTTAAATTTATA
>JAGANY010000005.1 GCA_017624025.1 Ruminiclostridium sp.
CTCTCATAGCTGTGTTGATAGCGTCACAAACGAGGTCTGTGTTGAGAGCTTCGAGAATGGTTTTGCCGGGGAGGATTTCAGCTGCCATAGCTGCGGAATGAGTCATACCGGAACAGCCGATTGTTTCAACAAGAGCTTCCTGGATAATACCTTCCTTAACGTTGAGTGTAAGCTTGCAAGTACCCTGCTGAGGGGCACACCAGCCAATACCGTGTGTAAAACCGGAAATGTCCTTTACATCCTTAGCCTTTACCCACTTTGCTTCTTCCGGAATGGGTGCAGCACCGTGAGCAACGCCCTGCTTTACGGGGCACATTGTTTCAACTTCGTGTGAATAAGTCATAGTAGTTACTAACTCCTTTCAGAATTTTGTATCGGGGCCTGTCCGTTATCGTTTCATAAGGCACCGAACACACATATATATTATATATCAAAAGCGTAACTTTTGCAATAGGTTTTGTAAATTTTTTAACATTCTCCCAAAAACAGCTTTTTTATGTCTGTATTTTAGTTATCCTCTGTGCTGAAATTCAGGAAAATTACTTGACAATCGGGCATTATTATAGTATTATTTAATATATATGTAATTTTAGATTTATCTTATGGGGGTAAAGATTTGTATTTCGGCAGCGTTAAATTTTTCAAGCATCTCATAATCGGCGTTATAATCCTCGCTATTGCTGTCCCCACAGGAATAAGCATGGGCTTATCCGTAAGCAACAAGAAAAAAACAGATGAAATAAAAAGCTTACAGGCACAGGTAAGCGGTATCAGTACCGGCGATACGGCAATGCCCGATACGCCCGAGGCTCTTTTTGAGCTTTATAAGAACCTCGAAGACAAGGAAAGCTTCTTAAAGCTTTTAAGCGAATATGACAGCGAGCTTTACGATAAATTCGTAAAAAGCCTTCCCGCTATGAACGGGGATAATACTATACCGGCAGAGGTAGTTCCCTCTCCCGTAAGCACAACTGCTTCAACCACTGCAGCAACTACCACAGTAACCACTACCGTACCTGAGGAAGTGCCTTTAATTGAATTTACAACAACGCCTCCTCCCGAGGTTTCGGAATATTCGGATATTTATCCCGAGCTTTACTGTGACACAACAAAAAATGTAGTATATGACGAGGATAAGGACTGTGTTTATCTGACATTCGACGACGGTCCCTCCCAATATACCGAGAATATACTCTACTACCTTGACCAGTACAATATCAAGGCGACCTTCTTCGTTGTTCCAAGCGGAAGCGATGAATGCAACCGTCTTTTACGCCGTATCGTTGACGAGGGTCATACAATCGGCGTTCACTCAAAGACCCACGTTTACAACGATATTTACGAAAGCGTCGAGGCTTATCTTAAGGATTTCAAGGAATGCTACGATATAATCTATGCGGCAACAGGCGTAAAATGTGAACTCTTCCGTTTCCCCGGCGGCAGTATAAATGACTTCAACGAGGAGACGAGGGACGAAATAATCGCCGAAATGACAAGACGCGGCTTCGTATATTTCGACTGGAACGTTGACAGCAACGACGCCGGCGGAGCTACCTGGACAGAAATGTACACAAACGTCCTCGAACAGACCGCAAACGTAAACCGTGCCGTAATCCTTATGCACGACCATAATAACGGGTACAATACAGTACTTGTTCTTGAAGATATAATAAAGGCTCTCTTAACCGACGAGCGTGGTTACAAATTCGACAAGCTTACCAACACGGTAAGACCCGTCCAGTTTTAACCGGGAAGGATAGGTAATAAAAATGGGAACAAAAGAAAATTTCTTACAGGCTATGCGTGAGCTTACCGGCGGCGGAAAGGAAGAAAAGAAATCCGACAATAAATCCACCGTTGACGGTATGCGTAATGCCATAGCTGCTGAAGATACATCGGAATTTATGGCTGTTACAGAAAACGACGCTTCCTCCACACACGATGATTTCGAGGAAATCGAACGCCGTGCGGCTCTTGCAGCTGAAAACCTCAACCGTCAGCAGAACGCTTTCTCACAGGGCGGCTACACCGAGCCTGCTCCCGAAGCGGCAGAGCCTCAGGCTCCCCAGCAGCCTCAGCAGGAGCCTCCGCTTTTCACTGCTCCTCAGCAGTCCCAGCAGAGCTACACCCAGCCTCCCCAGTTCGGACAGCAGAACAGCTACAGCTCCCAGTTCGGACAGCAGTCCTTCGGCGGTCAGACCCCTCCCCCTGCTCCTCCGAGACAGGGCATTTACTCACAGCCCGAGCCAAGCTCCTTCTCCACAGCTTCATACAACAATCAGGCTGATGACGGCGAGACGACGATTATTTCGAGAAACACAGTTATTGACGGTAACGTACGTTCTTTCGCAAATATGAGCATTGACGGAAACATAAAGGGCAACGTTGAGACTACAAAGGACATTGACCTTAACGGTAAGATAGTAGGAAACATTGCCTGCAACAACGCAAACCTCCGCACCTCTCAGATCCAGGGCAACATTCAGATGAAGGGCAACGCATTTATTGAACGTGATACTCTTCTTTTAGGCGACCTTTCTTCTACATACGCTAATGTAAACGGTAAGGTAAAGGGTAATCTTTCCGTTACAGGCAAAGCTGAATTCAAGAGCGACGCTGTAATTTTCGGCGACATCAGTGCTTCTACGATTACAGTAAATGACGGTGCTATTATCCAGGGTTATGTAAGCACGACCTTCCTCAACAAGGAAGAGAGCAAGAACATCTTCCCCGAAACAGTAACTATTGGCGAATAAGCCTTATATATGTATATATCGCTTCGGCGTTATATAACAAAGAGCTGCTTTACAAGCTCGTTATCTTTAAATGTAACGGAAGTGTTCCGGTGTTTCTATGACCGAGGCCTGGTTTAAAAAGACATCAATCGGCGGTATCCAGGGCTTTCTTTCGGGCGGCAAACCCTTTCTCGATGAAGGTGTGGTTCTGCTGAGATTGCAAAGATGGATATCGGATTTTATGGACATTACCCCTTACGTTGTGATTTACGACGGGTTACCAAGAGAAGCGACAGGCTCCCCTGCTACTCAGAGCGAGGGGAGCCTGATTTTTTTGAGACTTCTGAGATTTTTGAGAGAGTTGAGAGAGGGGCTCTGCCCCTTACCCCGCAAGCCTTTAAAAAGGCTTGACCTAAATTTTTTGTGCATAATCATACTATCTCTTCTCTCTGAATAAGCCGAGCGAAGCGAGCAAAGAAAATTTTCGGTCAACCCTTTTTTAAAAGGGTTGTCGGGGGCAAGGGGCAGAGCCCCAACAGCTCGTGATAGTTTCGCACAAAACCTAAGCAGAGGCAGTTATAAAAAAGGACGGATAAAAATACCCGTCCGTTTTTTATTATCTGTCCTTTAAAGAAACATATTCCGTTCTCGGCTGTACATTAAGATAAGCTGGGCGGATAATCTTCTTTCCGACTATAAGCTCTTCTATACGGTGTGCAGACCAGCCTGCAATTCTCGCTGTAGCGAAAAGAGGAGTATAAAGCTCCGCAGGAAGACCAAGCATTGTATAACAGAAACCGCTGTAAAAGTCGATGTTTGCACTTACGCCCTTGTAAATACGGCGTTTTTTCGCAATACATTCTGCCGCAAGGCGTTCAACAGTTGCGTAAAGTTTAAATTCCTTTTCCATTCCCTTTTCGATTGCAAGCTTTTCAACATAGCCCTTAAACGCTCTCGAACGAGGGTCGGAAACGGAGTAAACCGCGTGTCCCATACCATAGATAAGACCGCTCTTGTCGAAGCCTTCTTTATTTAAAAGGCTGTCGAGATAATTGCATAATTCCTCTTCATCTTCCCAGTTCTTTACCTTTGCCTTAAGGTCGTCGAACATTTCTACTACCTTAAGGTTAGCACCGCCGTGCTTCGGGCCCTTAAGGGAGCTTAAGGAAGCCGCAACGGCAGAATATGTGTCTGTACCCGAGGAGGTTACTACGTGCATTGTAAAGGTAGAGTTGTTACCGCCTCCGTGTTCAGCGTGGAGAACTAAAGCAAGGTCTAAAACTCTTGCCTCGAGCTCTGAATATCTGCTGTCCTCGCGAAGAAGATGAAGAATATTTTCCGCAACGGAAAGGTTTTTATGAGGCTGATGGATAATAAGCCCCTTATTATCGATATAGTATCTCTTAGCCTGATAAGAATAAACTGCAAGCATAGGGAAAAGAGCAATAAGCTCCAAGGACTGGCGGAGAACGTTGGGAATACTTAAATCGTTGGGGTTATCGTCGTAAGCGTAAAGAGTAAGAACGCTTCTCGCCATTGTGTTCATAATATCCTCGCTGGGCGATTTCATAACTATATCACGGACAAAGGACGAGGGAAGCTGGCGGTAGTCGGAAATAAGGCTGTTGAACTCTTCGAGCTCGTTCTTATCGGGAAGCTTTCCGAAAAGCAAAAGATAAACTACTTCCTCAAAACCGAAACGCTTTTCGCTCATAAAACCGTCGATTATATCGTTTATATTTATACCTCTGTAATAAAGCTCGCCCTCACAGGGTACAAGCTCTCCGTTTTCTTCTTTTTTAGAAACGATTTCCGAAACATCGGTAAGTCCTGTAAGGACGCCTTTACCGTTAATGTCTCTTAAACCGCAGAAAACATTATGTTCAGTGTACAGTTCGGGAACGATATTATTATTGGTCATAGAAAGCGACGCAAGACGTTCTAACTGTGGTGTAACTTGTGAAAAGGCGTAATGTGAAGCCATATCGTACCTCCTGTAAGTGAAAATATAAATTAATTATACCATAGTTTTTAAAAAATAGCAAGTTTTTAAATCAAATAATTCAGATTTTTTATTAAATTACATTGAAAAAGAAACAGCCTGACCGATTAAAACGGATAATGTTTTTGTTTGTGAATATAATTTCTGCAACATTTTACTAAAAATTATCCAAAAAGGCAAAAACCTGCCCGATTACTTCGGACAGGCTTTCGTTGTGTGCAACACACGGTATATATTTGGAGAAGTATAGAAAAATGCTTGTTATACTGACGGCATTTCGGGGATCATACCGTTTTTGGGTGGTTCGGGCATTCCTTCGGGTCTTTCCCCACCGTGAAATCCGGGGTTTATTCCCTCGGGCATTCCCTCTGGAACCTCACCGCTGAACCTGTCATTTTTACCGCCACGACCGCCCTTTCCGAAACCGCCGAAGCTCGTTCCCTCTTCGGGAGTAAGCTGGGTTCCGCCTGTAACGGTGCCCTCGGAAATAATAATGTCATTGGAAATATCGGTATTTCCTCCGCTTATAAGCTTATAGGCTGTAACATCCCCGCCGTTGCAGAATATAACGCTCTTTGCGTTTTTCGGGGTAACTGCTGAAATTATAATGTTGTTATCGCTGTCGGCAACGGTTATGCGGTCTCCGCTTTTTCCGTTGAAGGCGGACGAGAAAAGATAACTGCCCTCGGGGAAGCTCATCATATCCGCCATACCCATAGATAAGACCATTCCCCCCGAAATATTTATTTTTCCGCCGAATTCACCGCAGTCGAGAGGTGCGTTTCCGCTTTTTTCGGGACCGAATACAACAACAACTCCGCCTGTAACGTTGATGCTTCCGTTGGAATCGAAGCCGTCTCCGCCTGCATTGACAACAATATTGCCTCCGCTTATATTTATGGTATGCTCGGCGGTAAGGTCATCTCCGCCCGTATTTATTCCGTCGTCAGAAGCGGTAATATTTATATTTCCGCCGTTTATATTGAGGTTCGATTTACTTTCGATACCCTCTTCGCTTTTAAGGATATTTATATCGGAATTATTAACCGTAAGAACTCCTTCGGAAGCTAAGCCCTTTCCTGTCTCGGAAGAAATTTCAAGGCTTCCGCCAGTAAGGGTCAGAGAGGCTGTGGCTTTTACGGCGTGGTCTGTTGCGTTTACAGTAAGACCACAGTTTTCGACGGTTATATCTCCGCCTTTGATACCCTTACTGCTTAGCTCCTCGTCCGAAGCAACATCGCCCTTTGTTGTGATGCTTACCACTCCGCCTGTAATAGAAAGCGAGGAATCCGCCTGTATGCCGTCGCCCTCTGTTTCAAGGGTAAGACTACAGTCCTTTACAGAGATAGTTCCCGCTTCCGCATTATCGGTTTTAATGCTGTCGCCTCCGCTTATAACCTTTATATCTGAATTTTCGGCAGTAAGGCTGTCCTTTCCTTTAATTCCGTTGTTTTCTGCCTCAACGTTAATATTCGCTTCCTTTATTATAAGCTCATCGTTGCCTGTAATTCCGTTTTTGAAGTTGCCCTTTACGTTAAGGACGCCTTTTCCTGTAAGGATAACAGTGTTTTTCGAATAAACAGCCGAATCGGGCTCTTTATCCGCTTTGCTTTCGAAATCCTCCGAATAGCTGTAGCTTTCGCTGTCGGTGAGGAAATTTTCCGTTCCCTCGGCAGACTCGATAATAAGCTTTTTTCCCGAAGAGAAAACTGCACAGCCCGACTTGTTGGTTATTGACGCATTATTAAGCACAAGCTTTACCGTCTCGTCTCCGTCAACGTATATCATTCCGTCGTCAATCGTTCCCGTAACGGTATAAACGCCTCCGCCCGAAATCTTAACACAGTTTCCGTCAATCCATGCTCCCTGTCCGCTTATTGTAATAGTATCGCCGAAATCTATAAGGCATTCGTTTTTAAATGAATCGGTTTCTTCGAGTATGTTGTAATTGCTGAGATTGTTTACTTCCGAGTTTTCCGTAGGAACGGCATTTACGCCTGTCTCCTGTGACATATTGCATCCGCCGATAAAAAAGAGAGCGGATAAAGCCGAAAAAAATCTTTTCATATTTTACCTTTCGAATTGCAAATGGATTTTCTATAGATAATATTAATGTTTTATTGTGAAAACAACGTGACGGTTTTAAAATTTATAAATGACTTTTAGAAAAAATAAAACAAGGCAAAGCCCTGCTCAGCTTGTCGATAAACCCTATAATGTGATTTATAAAGTGAAAAGTGAATAATGAATAGTGAATAGTTGAGGAGCGCCCTGTGGGCGTGAATTTTAAAAAACCTTTTATGAAGCGCGTTTGTGCAGAGTTTTATTTAAATCCATCGCCATAGGCGATTCCATCACTCATCACTTTTCACTCTTACTTTTTCACTAAAAATGACTTTTTCGACAGCCAGTAACGGGCTTCAGAAATAACTCTGAAGCCCGTTCATTATATGCTATTTTATAAAGAATACCGCAAGCATAACTATAAGCCCAACAATAACAAGGGGTGTTGAGAAAAATGTTTTCATAGCTTCCTTTTCGGGGACAAATATGTTGTGGTTGTTGAATTTAAGCCTGCCCGAAAGGATAAGAAGGAACGAAGCCCCGATTCCCAGAAACATCATCACCCCTACCGCTGACGCACATATATCGGAAATAACGGCACAGGCATTCTTTACCTCTTCGCCCATTCCCTCTACCGCTCCCGTAAGGTCGCTGGATATTGTTACAATAAGGTTGTTGAAGGAGTGAAGGATTATGGTTGGCTTTATGGAGTTGTACTTTACGGCTATCATAGAGTAGAACATTCCCGCAAGGGTCGCAAAGGCGAACTGGTCGAAATTTCCGTGATAAAGCCCGAAAAGAAGACCCGTAACGACAACCGCCGTTGTATCTCCGAAGGCTCTCAGAGGCTTTAAAAGAAGGTCTCTGAACATATACTCCTCGGCTATTGGAGCTATAACGGCAACACAGAAGGTAAAGAATAAGAACTGCCCCATACTCAAAGGCTCAAGTCCCGCAAAGGCTTCTTCTATTTCTCCCGTACCGAAGAAATGGTCGATTATGTCGTTTATTGTTTCGGTAACAATAGTACCTATTGCTCCTGCCGTAAGGCTTGCGAGGAAGAGCATAAACGCTTCCCCGAAAAAGGGCTTATAGGTCTTATCGGGAATAAAAAGCTGTCTGTTCTGCTTAAAAATAAGACTCAGAAAGATTATCGGAAAAACATAAGCCACAAGCTCATTAAGTGCGAGAGTTGTATAATAGCCGATGTCTGTGTTTTCCTCGAGAAGATTTATACCTATGATTTTTGATACTATCTCCGCAAGAAGAATAAATATGAATGATGAAATATAGGGGTTTACCGTAAGAGCAACCATCGACGCACCGTATTTTTTTGAAAGCGTGCGGAAGCGTTGTCTCTGTTCGGCGTGGATATTTACATCAAGGCTGTTTTCGTACATAGATTTCCTTTCATTTAAAAAGCTTTTCCATAAGTATGTCGGAGAAGCCCGCAAATGTGTCGATTATAAGAATTACCGCAATTACCGAAGGTACTGTAGCTAAAAGAAGAGCAGTCTTTTTCCTGTTGGTTATCTCTTCCCATACCTTAGGAACACGGTAACGCTTTATCTGCTTTATTTTTATTACAGCACAGATTATTCCCACAAGCATAAGCACAAGTGCGGTTATCATAAACAGTGCGAATGCGAGAATCACTATCATATCTCCGTCGGGAATCTCCTCTGTGCTTCCGCTCATAAGATATTCCTGTACACTGGGGGTTGACATAAGGAGCAGAAGTATTCCCGAAATGCTGTTGAAAATAGCGTGGATAATAGTCGTGGGAACAATCGAATCGGTTACATTAGCTATATAGCCGAGAGCTATACCAATAACGGCAGTATAGAAAAGCTGGCTGAAATTAGCGTGGTAGATACCGAAGAGGATACCTGTAACGAAGATTGCAAAGCCGTTTCCGTAGGGCTTAAGCTCTGTCATAAGCACCCCTCGGAAGATAAATTCCTCAAATACGGGAGCAATTACCACAAGGGAGAACAGCAGTACCAGCGACGAGGTAAAATCGGGAGGCTGGATATTTGTAACAGTATTGAAGGAGTCGTTTAAATCGGCAATCTTCATAATTATTACCGTTACGAGCATAGTAAGAATGTTCGTAATCTGACCCATTCCATATACCGCCGCAAAATTTCCTACTGCTTTCGAGCATCTCGAGGGGATATTATAAATATGTCTTAGCTTTTCGCTTTTGTTCTTAAAGAACCCGAACATTCCTGCCGCAACCACAGAGGGAATGACCTGGAGAAAAAGCCCCGATATCATAAGATTAAGGCTATAGAGCACAGTCCCCGAAAGGCTGTCCTCGAACAGATAATAAACCCCGTTTATAAGTATTCCTGCAAGATAGCGGAGCAGGAAGGATATTACCACGAATAAGCCGACCTTAAAGGCAATTTTCTTATAATCCGAAAGCTTATCTCTTTCTTCTGCTATTACCGTTTCTTCCATTTTCATTTCCTTTCCCATAGCCAATAGGCAATGAATGATGAAGGATGAAAGATGAAAAATTAAGGTGTGACGCAAGGCGTCACGGATTTAAATATAATTTATAACAAGTGCACAGCTATAGTGTTGTTTGTAATTATATTTTAAATCGTCGGCAAAGCCGACACAATAATCATTCATCGTTCATTATTCATTTTTCACTAAAATTACGCCTTTCTCTTTCTCTTACTGTTATGCTCCCAGTTTTCGATTGTTCTGGGCTGTCCTCTTTCGATTACGAGACTGTCGGGAGGAACATTCTTTGTGATAGTAGAGCCTGCCGCTGTTGTTGCGTTGGCTCCGATTTCAACAGGAGCAATAAGATTTGTGTTACAGCCGATAAATGCGTGGTCTCCGATAACGGTACGGAATTTATTTAAGCCGTCATAGTTCGCCGTTACACAGCCGCATCCGAAATTAACGTCCTTGCCTACGTCGCTGTCTCCTACATAGGTAAGATGAGCGATACAGGTCATAGTCCCTACCTCGGAATTCTTTACCTCGACGAAATCGCCTATCTTTACTCCGTCGTGAAGAATTGTACCGGGACGGAGATGAACAAAGGGGCCCGCCTTTACGTTGTCTGAAAGCTTAGCCTCATAAGCGTGTACGTTATCGAGAGTAACATTATTTCCGAGAGTACAGTTTTCGATAAGAGAATTCGGCCCGATTTCACAGTTTTCGCCTATAACCGTATTCCCTCTTAAAATCGTGTTGGGAAGAATTCTTGTATCTCTTCCGATAACTACGTTCTTTCCGATAATAATGCCGTCTGTTGCTACGAATTCAACGCCGTTATCGAGATGCTTTTCAATAATTCTGTTTCTTGCTATTGTGTTTAAGTTAAGTAAATCCTTACGGCTGTTGGCACCGAGCACAATGTCGGCATTTTCCGCACAGAAGGCTTCGGCAAGTCCGCCGTTGTCACGGATTATTTCAATCGTATCTGTAAGATAGTATTCCCCTGCCGCATTATTGGGCTTTAATTTCCCGAGAGCGTCCTTAAGGGCGGAAGCCTTGAACCAGTAAACCCCCGAATTGATTTCTGCAATCTTCTTTTCTTCTTCGGAGCAGTCCTTCTGTTCTCTTATTCCGAGAAGCTTTCCGTCAATGTCACGTAATATTCTTCCATAGCCTGTAGGATTTACGAGAGAGGCTGTGACTACTGTTACGGAATTTCCGCTTTCTTCGTGAGCCTTTAATGTCGATTTTATTGTATCGGCGTCCATAAAGGGAGCGTCGCCGCAAAGAACAAGCACATTGTCATATTCCCCGAGCATACTCTCTGCCTGCATAACAGCGTGGCCTGTGCCCTTACGCTCATTCTGGCGGAAGGTTTTTAATACATTTCTTTCTCCGAGATATTTTTCAACAATTTCTGCACCGTTTCCCGTTATAACTCCGATATCCTCCGAAGCAAAGCCTGCTTCAGAAAGGCTGTCGATAACCCAGCCTATCATAGGGGTCTCAAGCACCTCGCACATAACCTTCGGACGGGAGGATTTCATTCTTGTGCCGTCGCCTGCCGCTAATATAATTACTCCGTTTTTCATAATTTCGCCTTTCTGTATATGATATTAAATGAATATTCCTTTACATACTTTTTTATTATCTCATATTTTAACAAAATAATCAAGAGGAAAGTGTATATTTTCACCCTTTCCCTGTCCGATATTCTGTATTGATTTGATAATAGATTTATGATATAATAAGGTATTGATTTATTGAACAAGGTTTTATAGTTTTTCAAAGAAAGGCAAAAGCTTATGATAAAGGAATTCGAAAAGAACAAGGCTAAATTCATAAAAAGCGTAAAGGAAGCCGCCGAGGGACAGTCTGCCGCCCTGCTCAACAGCGAGGCGAGAGCGGAATTAAATGCCGTAAAGGCTTTTGCGGCGGTATTCTGTGCAGTAAAAGAGGGGCTTTCCCTTACTCCATACGATACACAGATAGAAACAGGCGGTTACCTCGAAAACGAGAATATTGTAGAGCTTGCGACAGGAGAAGGAAAAACCATTGCCGCTGTTTTCTCTGCATACTGGAGCGTTATAAACGGCGAACACGTTAATATCTTTACCTTTAACGACTATCTTGCAAAAAGAGACTGTAAGTGGATGAAGCCTGTATATGACATCCTCGGAGTAAGTACAGCCTATATAAACGAGGATACTCCCCGTGAAATGAGAAAGGAGATATACCGCTGTGATGTTGTTTATTCAACGATAAAGGAATGCGGCTTCGACTATCTCCGTGATTTTGCGGTATTTGACCCCGAAGAAGCAGTTTTAGGAAAGCTCGAAAGAGCTATCGTCGATGAAGCGGATTCGACTCTTATTGACGAAGCACGTATTCCGCTGGTTGCCGCAGGAAGCTATGCGGTAAAGCTCGACGAGGATTTCCCACATATTTTCAGCTACGTAAAGGGTCTTTCCGAGGACGAGTACGAGGTAAGCCTTGAAACGGGAAGTGCTTATCTTACTCCTAAGGGGCAGAAAAAGACAGAAGAATATTTTAAGCTTAATAATATCTTCGACGAAGAGAATAATGAGCTTCTTTCGAAGATAGGCGACTGTCTCGAGGCTCTCTATGTCCTTAAGGAAGACGTCGATTATATCGTAAAGAATGACGGTATCGGAATTATCGATAAGTTTACGGGACGAGTTTCCGAAGAACGCCACTATCCGAGCCTTACCCACGCCGCAGTAGAGCTTAAGCACGGTCTTAAGGCGGCAGAAAGAGGTCTTATTATCGGAAATATTACTATCCAGTACTTTATCCGTCTTTTTAACCGCTTTTCGGGTATGACAGGCACAGCCCTCTCTGCAAAGGAAGAATTCGAGACTCTTTACGGGCTTACCGTAAAGGAAGTAAAGCCAAATACCCCCTCTGTACGTATTGACCTGCCTATGTCGGTGTATTACGATAAGGCGTCTAAGCTTAACGCCGCCGCTGACGAGGTGCTTTTTGCATATAAGAAGGGTCAGCCTGTCCTTGTGGGTACAGCGGATATAAACCAGAGCGAAGAATTTTCGGAGCTTCTTAAGAAGCGTGATATACCCCATACTGTCCTTAACGCAAAGAATGATGAGCTTGAAGCGGAGATTGTTAAAAATGCAGGCAAAAAAGGCTCCGTTACCGTTTCAACAAATATGACGGGACGAGGCGTAGATATAAAGCTCGGCGGCGAGGACGAGGCAGAGCACGATGAGGTTGCGGAAAAAGGCGGTCTTTACGTTATCTGTACCTTTATGGGCGAAAGCAAGCGTATCAACAACCAGCTTTACGGCCGAGCAGGAAGACAGGGCGACCCCGGTAAAAGCAAGCTTTTCGTTTCTCTCGATGAAGAAATTATGGAGATATACGGACTTAAGAAAAACGTCCCCGACCGTCATTATCCCGAGCCTACGGAAGAAGAGCTTACCGATAAGACTCTTTTAAAGGAAGTAAATTATATCCAGCATATCTCACAAATCAAGCGTCTTAACGAAAGAAACAGGCTCCTCGAATTCAATTTCATAACCGAAGCCCACAGAAAGGCGATTTTTACCTCCCGTGAAAAAATGCTTTCGGGAGAAAACGAATGTACTATCTGGCAGGATAATTTCAGCTCCGATTATAATGAAGCAGCAGGCCGTTTCGGCGAGGAAAAAATAAACGCTTTCCAGAAAAAAGCCGCTCTTTCGGTTATAAATGAACACTGGAGCGAATATCTCGACTATGTTGCTTCCTTGCGTGAGGGTATCCATTTAAGAGCTATAGGCGGAAAGGTACCAGGCGAGGAATTTAATATCGAAAGCGAAAATTATTATAACGAAATGATGGAAATGTCGGTAGAAAAGATGGGTATGATACTTGCCGAAGTTCTCGATAAGGGTATCGAAAATACCGCTCTTGCCGTACCCACAAGAACCTGGACATATCTTCTTGCGGATATTGCCGACGAGCTTAAACGCCGTACCCTTTTCGAATTCCTTTTCGGAACAGAGGAAGAGGAGGCCGACCCGTATTCCGACGAATACGACAAGCTTTATTCCGAAGAAGAAGCTTACGAAGAGGACGAGGAATATGCCGAGGCTCCCGAAGAACCCGAAGAACCCGATGAAAAGCAGGAGAAAAAGGGCTTTTTCGCTCGTCTTTTCGGAAAAAAGTAACAGTAAAGGATTGATAATATGAATACAATTGCCGCTATTGCTACACCTCTCGCTGAGGGCGGAATCTCAGTAATAAGAATATCGGGGGAAAAGGCTGTTGAAATTGCGGAAAAGGTTTTTAAGCCCGTAAGCGGAAAGCCTGTAAAGGAAATGAAGGGCTATACAGCCGCCTACGGCGAAATATCCGACAACGGCAAAAAGCTTGATGACGGAGTGCTTTTAATATACCGTGCCCCCCACAGCTACACAGGAGAAGACGTAGCCGAAATCTCCTGTCACGGCGGACTTTTTATAACTAAACGAGTTCTTTCCGCCTGCTTTTCGGCAGGTGCAGAGCCTGCACAGGCAGGAGAATTCACGAAAAGGGCATTACTGAACGGAAAAATGTCTCTTACACAGGCGGAAGCCGTAGCGGATATAATTTCCGCACAGAACGAGCAGTATCTCCTCTGCAGCAAGGCACAGAGAGAAGGAGCGTTATACCGCCGTGTACGTGCCGTTTCGGAAACTATTCTTTCTCTTACAACGCTTATACAAGCGTGGATAGACTACCCCGACGAAATGGAAGACGATTTCGACGGAAATCTTGAAGCGGAAAAGCTTAAGACGGTTTATAACGAGCTCCAGAGCCTTTTAGACAGCTATGACAGCGGTCAGCTTATGCGTGACGGCGTTCCCTGTGCTATTGTCGGACGACCCAATGCGGGAAAATCCACTCTTATGAATCTTCTTACGGGCAACGAAAGAAGTATCGTTACGGATATCGAGGGAACTACCCGTGATATTGTGGAAGAAACGGTTATGGTAGGAAGCGTTATGCTTCGTCTTGCGGACTGTGCCGGCATAAGAGATACCGACGACCTTGTCGAGAGCATCGGAGTTGAAAGAATGTTCGACAAAATCGATAAGGCGAGCCTTATTCTTGCGGTATTTGACGGAAGCAGAGACCTTTCCGCCGATGATGAAAGGCTTATGGAAAAACTTAAGGGTAAGGATTGTATCTGTATCATCAACAAGACCGACCTTACACAGATTATAGATAAATCGAAGCTTTCACAGTTCGGAACGATTATCGAAATAAGTGCAAAGGACACAGCTTCTGCAGAAAAAATTGCCGAAGCGGTAAAGGAAAAAACAGGACTCGGAAAGCTCGACCTCTCCTCCGGCTTTATTGCCAACGAGCGACAGCGTTCCTGTATAAAGGAAGCACAGGGCTATATTTCCGAAGCTCTCGGAGCACTTGAGCTGGGAATTACTCTTGACGCTGTGGGAATAATGTGCGAAAACGCACTTGACAGGCTTTATGAGCTTTCGGGCGAAAACGTAAGCGAAGCCGTTATCGACCAGGTATTCAAGCGGTTCTGTGTCGGAAAATAAGCTTCTTCTCTCAAAAAACCGAGCGAAGCGAGCAATAATAAAGTTTAGGTCAAGCCTTTTTAAAGGCTTGGCGGGGGCGAGGGGTGGCAACCCCAGATACCCGTGAACGGTCAGCACTTCAAAAAACAATTTATAAACATATTATGGGACGGTTTTATGCCGTCCTGTTATTCCATAAATCGATTTTACAGAAAGGGTGAGAGAATGCTCGAAATAATCTACGGCGAAGCAGGAACAGGCAAATCTACGCTCCTGTATGAAAAGATAAACGAAGAAGCCGAAAAAGGTAAAAAGGTGTTCCTTTTCGTTCCCGACCAGTTCGGCTTCGAGGCGGAAAAGAACGTATATAAAACCGTAAAGCCTCCCTATGGAATGAATGTAACCGTTACAATGTTCTCCCATACGGCGAGAAAGATTCTTTCAATATACGGCGAAACAAAGGCTTACGCAAATGACGTTGTAAAGGCTATGCTTATGAAAAGAGTGCTTTTGTCCTTTACTGCCGACGACCGCATAAGCTATTACAGAAAACAGCTTAAAAACCCTGCCTTCCCCCATATTATGCTTGGAATCATAGGCAGTTTAAGAAGCGGAGGGCTTACTCCGTCCGCTTTAAGAAGCCGTGTTTCCGATTATGCTGAGGGCTATTCGGAAATCCTTCTTAATAAGCTTAATGATATATGCGAGATATATACCGAATATGACGCACTCCTTACCGCTTCCTTTGACGACAGGCTCGACGATATAAGAAGAGCTTCTGAGCTTATATGCGGTTCGGATTATTTCGACGGTGCGGTGTGCTTTTTCGACTGCTTTGATGAATTTTCGGGAAGCCAGCTTGATTTTATAAAATCTCTTATGATGAAAGCGGAAAAAACCGTTTTTACTGTTACCACAGATACCCCCTCTTCCGAAAAACAGCAGTTCTGGGGTACCTCGAGGGTTATGGAAAAGCTTATAGCTATGACCGGGGAAAAGCCCTCTCTTACTAAGCTTTGCGAAAGCTTCCGCAAAAACGAAGGCTGTGAAATCGTACGTGCCCGTGATATGTGGCAGGAAAGCGACTGGATATGCTCAAAAATCCATAGTCTTTTTGACGAGGGGTATCGTTGCAGAGATATTGCCGTCCTTATTCCCGATAAGGCTTACGGTCAGATTCTCGAAAGTGCAATGAAAAAATACGATATCCCCTGCTTTATCGATATTCCCGATTCTCTTATAAATAAGGCGGTTGTCCGCTTTGCCGTAAACTCGCTCCAGGCTTTAAGCTTTGAGACAGACGATATTCTCCGTTTCGTAAAAAGCGGTTTTTTAAGGCTACGAAGCGGAAAGACCATAAGCAATATAATGACAGACCGCTTAGAACAGCTCTGCCGTGTTTATGATATACGAAAAAGGGACTGGCTTAAGCCCTTCCCCGAAAAAGCCGATAAAAACGGCGAGCTTGAAGAAATAAGACAGGATATTGTAAACCCTCTTAAAAGGCTTAAGAATGCCTTTGAAAACGCTGACGGTGCGGAAATGACAGAGGCACTCTGTGAATTTTTGTGTAAGGATATGGATATAAGCAGGTCTATCTATTCCCTCTATCTTAACGACCGTGACGAGGACGGGAAGGTTATCGTCGATAAGAAAAAACAGGACGAATACAGTGCCGTATGGGAAGACGTAGTTGAAATCTTCGAGTCTGCCCACGAGGCTCTTAAGGGTTCATTCCTTTCCATAGACGAATACACCGAAATTCTTACGGATATATTTACCTCTGCCGAAATCGCAAAGCCTCCCCAGGTACTTGACGCGGTAACCGTGGGCGACGTATCGAGAAGCCGTTTCGGAAAGGTAAAGGCGGTATTTATATGCGGTGTGAACCAGGGCGTTTTCCCTCGTTCCTCCTCCGTTTCAGGCAATTTTACAGGCGGAGAGACCGAACAGCTCGCTTTAAGCGGAATAACCATAGGCGTTGACCGTATAAGCCGTTCAAGCTCGGAAGCCTTTAAGCTTTACCGCTGTACAAATCTCCCCGAGGAAAAGCTTTTTATTACATACCCGCTTCTTAACAACAAGTTTTCCGAGCTTCTCCCCTCCCCTTATATCGAAAAGATAAAAAATGACTTTTCGGCAGAGATAAAGGGTGCGGACGATTACGGAGCAGATTTTTACTGCCGTACCGAAAAATCCGCAAAGAGATACCTTGCAAAAATCTATTCCGATTACTCTAAAAAGGCGGAGCGAAAGGCGGTTTCAAAGGCTATCGGCGAAAGCGGTTATACGAAGCTTCTCGAAGACGCAAGCACAGAAAAATCGGAACGTCATATTATAACGGGCGAGCTTGTGGAAAAGCTTATGAAAAAGGAGACCTACTCGCCTACCTCTCTCGAAGCTATAAATAACTGCCGTTTCAACTATTTCTGTTCCGACGGCTTAGAGCTTTCCGAGGAAATAAAACGAGAAGTAAGTCCTCTTCTGTCGGGAAATGTGGTTCATTACTGCCTCGAACAGCTTCTTACGGACTATAAGGGCGATAAAGGCGGTTTCTCGTCTCTTTCCGACGACGACATAAAAAAGCACGTAAATAAATCCATAAAGAACTATCTTATGGATAATCTTTTAGACGGCTTCGGCTCCTCTAAACGCTTCTCCTACCAGGTTGAACGTCTCTCCGCTCTCGCTGTCCCGGCAGCTATAAGCATACGCGACAATATAAAATGCGGAAGCTTTATGCCCGAAGAGCTCGAAAGAAAGCTTTCCTTTAAGTTCGGAGATATTATGATAAAGGGTAAATGTGACCGTTACGATATTTCCGAAAAGGACGGAGAAAAATACGTCCGTATCATAGATTATAAAAGAGGAAAGAACAAGGTTCCCCTCGAAAGCCTTTATAACGGCGAAAATCTCCAGATGCTCCTTTATCTCTTCGGCTTATGCGAGGAGCTGGGTGCAAAGCCTGCTTCGGTTATGTACCAGCCTATCGGTGCTATGAAAAAAGAGGCAGTGAAAAGCTCCGATATAGCCGCCGATGCAGGGGACGCGGCACGTAAAAATGCCGACAGCCACAAGGCTAACGGTATTATTATAAGCGGTTCTCCCGAAGTCGAAGACGTCAAAACAATCAACGACCATTATATAGAGACCTACGGAAAGAAATACAGAGGCTATTCTACCTCTGAAATTATCTCTGAAAATAACTACGAAAGCCTTAGGGAATACTGTAAGGCTTATGTAAATGCTATCGTTCTCGAGGAAGAAAACGGTATGGTAAGTGCCTGCCCGAAGAATGATAAGAAATGTAAATACTGTGACTATAAGCTTATATGCGGTCACGAAATCGGAAAGGAGGATGAAGATGAGCTGGACTGATAAACAGCTGGAGGCTATAAACCACCGTGAAGGCTCTGCTATAGTTTCCGCCGCCGCCGGAAGCGGTAAAACCGCCGTTCTTGTAGAAAGAGTAATAAGGCTTCTTATGGACGAGGAAAACCCCGTAAATGCGGACGAGCTTGTTGTTGCAACCTTTACGGAAAAGGCGGCAGGCGAGCTTAAGACCCGTCTTAATACCGCACTTTCAAAGGCTATGGAAGAAAATCCCCATAACGAACATCTTAAAGACCAGCTTTTAAAGCTTGAGGACGCAAGTATTTCTACTATAAGCTCATTCTGTATCCGACTTATCCGCAATAACAGCGTAGCTCTTGGTCTTTCTCCCGACTTCGGAATCATAGACGAGGCGGAAAGCAAGCTTTTATTCGCCCGTGCTCTCGAAACGACGCTGGACGATTTCTATGAAAATGCTCCCGAAGAGGAAAAGGGGCTTGTTTATGACTGGTACGGCGAGGAAAACGACAAGGAATTATGTACGTATATAACAAACCTCTGTACTTTTTTCAGAAAGCTTCCCGATTCCGAAAAGGCGGTAAAGGACTGGACTCATCTTTACGAAAACCCTGCCCTTTACGAAGACGAATACCGCAATATCTATATAGACCGCTTTATTAAGCCCATTATCAATAAGCTTATAAACACTTTACCCGAAGACCGGTTTATATGGGACGAAAAAGCCGCTCCTTTTCTCGAAAACTGGAGAAATCTTATAAAGTCTGCCTGTATCTACGCAAGGGTCTATGACGGATTTATTTTTTACAATGAAAACACCCGCTCCTATACGGAGGATGATGAAGAATTCGACGAGTATGTTGAAGATTTGTTCAGCACCCATACCGAGCTTATCGATGTAATAGAAGCCGAGCTTCCCACCGTTCCCCGTAAAAATATGAAGGAGGGCTTCGATAATTCATATCTCAAGGAAATAGATAAAGAGCTTGAAAAGCTCTGGACGAAGCTTATGACGGAGTTCGGATATATAATGAATTTTACGAAGGATATAACCGAATGTGCTCCTGTTTTTAAAATTCTTCTTTCTCTTTCGGAAAAAACCGAAGCGGAGTTCTCGAGACGTAAACGCCTTAAGAATAAGGTGGATTTTTCCGACGCGGAAATCTTTACCCTTAAGCTTTTAAAGGACGAAAAAATTGCCGCCGACCTAAGACGAAGCATATCCGTTATAATCGTTGACGAGTTCCAGGACAGCAACGATATGCAGTATGAAATTTTCCGTACTCTTTCGAGAGACGGCAAAAACCTCTTCTTCGTAGGAGATATAAAACAGTCGATTTACCATTTCCGAGGTGCAAACCCCCACGTTTTCGCACGTATCCTCGAAGACCCTGCTTTTAAAACAATATATCTCAATAAGAATTTCCGAAGCTCTTCGGCGGTCATCGATTCGGTAAACGCTCTTTTCGAAAAGACAATGACAAAAGAGGTCGGCGAGGTCGATTACGACGAAAATGCAAAGCTTGTACAAGGCAAGGCTTACGAAACCGACGAAGCATATAAAACCGAGCTTATCCGTCTTTGCGGAAAGAATATGAAGGCCGCACGCATATCCGAAGCGGCGTATGTCGCCGACCGTATAAGAAATATGGTCGAAAGCGGCTTCCTCGTTACCGATAAGGACGGAAGAAGACCCTGCTGCTACGGCGATTTCGCTATACTTATGGGTAAGTACAAGACTAACGCTTTTATCTATAAAAACGCTCTGGCTAAAGCGGGTGTGCCCTTTGAAGCTAAAGAAGACGGTGCCTTTACCGATTTTATCGAGGTAAAGCTTGTGCTTTCCCTTATCCGTATCATAGATAACCCTTACAATGACTGTGCCCTTGCGGTCGTTCTTTCCAATCCGCCCTACAGCTTTTCCGCAAACGAGCTTATGGAAGGAAAGCTTTCGGGCGGAAAGAAGCATAAAAATATGTTTTCGGGAATTATCGGGTATGCAAAGGAAAACGAAAAAGCAAGGCTGTTCCTTGAAGAATTTACCGCTCTCCGTAATTTCTCGGCCGAACATTCTCCCGAACAGCTCGTACGTAAAATATATGACGAAAGCGGAGTTGTAACGGCAATTCTCGCTATGCCCGACGGAGATAAGAGAGACTCTAACCTTAAGCTTCTCATAAACTACGCAAAACAGTTCTCCGAAAACGGAAAGAAGGGGCTTTGCGATTTCCTTAACTATATGGAGAACATTGACAGAGGAAGTATCGCTCTCGCACAGGCACAGAGTGCCGCCGCTTCCGATAATTCCGTAAAGATTATGACCATACACGGTTCTAAAGGTCTCGAGTTCCCTATATGTATTGTATCAAACACCCCCGATTTCTATCTCCAGCGTTCCCCCGGTAAAATCATATCGGATATTGACGCAGGAATAGGTATGCAGGTGGTTTATAACGACAAGCATCTCGTTAAAAACACATTTCTCTACAATTATATAAAGAAGCTTATGGCTGTACAGGAATTAAGCGAGGAAATGAGACTTCTTTACGTTGCGGCAACACGAGCAAAGGAAAAGCTTATTTTTACCGCCCCGACGAAAAAGCTTACGGGCTATGACTGTCATCTTAAATGGATAATAGGAAGCCGAGCAGTTCAGCAGGAGCTTATAAAGAGCGAAATTTATTTCGACTATGCTCCCGAAAAAAGAGAGGACTCCGAGGAAAAGGCTGCCGAAAGGATTTTTATAAAGCCTTTTACGGAATACAGCTATATGGAATACTCGAAAATTCCCGCTAAGGTTACCGCAACACAGGTGGGCGTAAAGAGCGTTGATGACTTTTCGGCGGAGGTAAAGGGCGTTGACCGATTCCTTAAAATGCCGACCTTTGTAAAAAGCGATGAGCCTAAAAAGCTTACAGGAAAGAAAAAGGGCGACGCATACCATAAGGCTATGGAGCTTCTCGACTTTTCGGGCGATGTAAGCCAGCTCGACGACCTTTATAATAAAGGAAAGCTTACGGAAGCCGAACGTAATTCTATCGATGACGAAGAAATAAAAGCCTTTCTCGAAAGCGACCTCTGCCGTCGTTTAAACAACAGCGATAAGGTTTATAAGGAGTATCCCGTATTCTGTGAATACTGCCCCGAGGGCTTCCCCGAGGACGAGGAAAAACCTTTTGTACAGGGTATTGCCGACTTATTCTTCGTAGAAAACGGAAAAATCGTGCTTGTGGATTACAAGACCAATACAGGCGTAACTCCCGAAATGCTCCGGGAAGAATACGAGGGGCAACTTAAAATTTACAGCGACGCCCTCGAAAAAATAACGGGAATGCCTGTTGCTGAGCGGGTTTTATGGTCTTTTACTTTAAAAACCACTGTAAAAGTGTAAACGTTTCAATTTGTTAAATATGCACAAAAAAGCTTTTCTCAATACGGCATAAATAACACTTGATTTTTTCGTTTTGATATGATACAATGACAATGATATATTATGCGATAGTGTAATATCAAAAAAACAAAAATTTTTATGGAGGATTTAAAAAATGAAAATCAGAAAGATTTTAGCAGCAGCTGCAGGCGCAGCAGTTGCAGTATCCGCTTTAGCTACAACAGCAGCAGCTGCTGACTACACAGGCTATATCGGTTTCCAGACAACAACTTACAGCTTCAGAAACGACTGGGACGAAGCTAACTACGGTTTAGCTACCGATTACTTCGATGATTTCGTAGTTTGGGGCGACGCTAACACAGACCCTGAAACATTCCCCGAATATGAAGATTACTTCGATTATGATATCGCTGGTTACCTTCTCCCTGCTACATACACAGACGTAGCTATCACAGGCGACGGCACATACACAGTTAAGGCTGAAGGCATTGACTGGGGCTTAAAGAGCGAATCCGACTTCAACCTCATCTTCGTTTCCACAAATATTCCTATAGACGCTGGTGCAGTTTGTACATCCGCTACAGTATATGTTGACGGCGAAGCTGTTAAGACATACGAAAACCCCATTTGTGACGAAACAAAGGCTTGCTTCAATATCGGCCTCGTAAACATCTGGAACACAGATATCGGTTCCTATGGTCTCGCATTCCCCACAGAATCCCTTGCAATCGAATTCACAGTAGAAGGCCTTGGTGCTCCTGCTGCTGACGAAGCTCCTGTTGCTGACGAAGCTCCTGCTGCCGGCGACGTTGACGCTTCCACAGATTCTTCCAAGGGCTCCCCTGACACAGGTGTTGAAGACGTAGCTGTTATCGGCGGTCTCGCAATCCTTGCAGGTGCTGCTATCGCTTTCACAAGAAAGAGAAAGTAATTGAACCTTAATTAAAACGATAAATCGCTTCCGCTCATTACGCAGCGGAAGCGATTTTATTTTCGGCTTTTCTTTTACTTTATAACCTAAAAATTGTATAAAATCGTATAAATCTATATATAATTTTGTGCAAAATGCGAATTGTTTGTTTTACTGCAATACTGTATAATATCTTTATACGATTGTGGTGTAATCGTAACCACAACGCAAAACCATTTTATGGAGGACACTCAAATGAAATTAAGAAAAGTATTAGCAGGCATTATGGCTTCTGCTGTTGCAGTTTCCGCTATGGCTATCACAACTTCCGCTGAACCTATGGATCAGGGTATCTTCGTAATCGGCTTCGGTGATGCTGACTGGAAGGCTTCCTTCTGGGGCAAGGACGGCGATACAATCGACTCCAGCTACCAGCAGACAGCTGTTCTTAACGGCAACGGTGTTTACACAGTATCTTTAGACCTCTCCGCTGGTTACACAGCTGACGGTTGGGTTGACGAAGACACAGGCGACGATCTCGTTCTTACAACAGGTAACAGCATCGGTGCTATGGGTCTCCAGATCTACGGCGAATATCCTACATTAGGTGTTGACATCCAGTCCGTAACAATCGACGGTGTAGATTTCCCTCTCCAGGGTGCTTCCTACACAAACGATGAAGACGGCGGCAGAAGAACAAACATCTACAATGCTTGGGCTGCTTACGACGCTGGTAAGGAAGACCACATCACTAAGGATGCAGCTACAGCTACTCCTACACTTATCGACATTTCTTCTTTAACAGAATGGTCCAAGATTGAAGTTACATTCGAAGTTTACGGCCTCGAAGAAACAGCTGACGCTCCTACAGTTGAAGAAACACCTATCGTTGACGCTCCCGCTGCTGACACTGAAGAAGCTCCTGCTGCTGGCGATGTTGACGCTGGTACAGATTCTTCCAAGGGCTCCCCTGACACAGGTGCTGAAGACGTAGCAGTTGTTGCTGGTCTTGCAATCGTTGCTGCCGGTGCTGCTCTCGTTTCTAAGAAGAGAAAGTAATTTAAAATTACGTACTTAAGAAAAGCCTCCGTTTTCGGAGGCTTTTTTCACACACAGATTTTTAACGAAAGGGATTATTATGTCAAAAGTACTTGTTTTCGATTTCGGTGCCTCCTCTGCCCGTGCAATTATGGTTGAAACAGACGGAAAAAACCTTAAGACCGAAGAAATTCACCGTTTTCCCAACAACCCTATTACTGTAAATGATACTCTTTACTGGGATATAGATACGCTTCTCAGCGAAGTTAAAACTGCCGTTATAAAGGCTGACAGCTACGGCTTTGAGGCTGTTTCGGTAGATACCTGGGGCGTTGACTTTGCTATAATGGACGATGAGGGAAATTTTGTTGAAAAACCCGTTCATTACCGTGATAAGAGAACAGCCGATGTAATTGACGAGGTAAACGCTCTCTTCGGCGGTGCAGACAAGCTTTATATGAAAACAGGTATCCAAAGTGCCTGGTTCAACACCATCTACCAGCTTTATGCCCTTAAAAAGACTCGCCCCGAAAGTCTTTCGGGAAAGGTTCATTTCCTTATGATGCCCGACCTTATCGCCCACTATCTTACAGGCTCATTCAGAAACGAGTACGCGGAAGCTACAACCTCTTCCCTGCTTAATCCCGAAACAAAGGACTGGGACAAGGAAATTCTCGAAAAGCTCGGCATAAGCCCCGAAATATTCTGCCCGATGATAAATTCGGGAGAGATATACGGCTTCTTAAAGCCCGAATTTACCCGCAGAAGAATGAATATTCCTGTTGTTGCCGTACCCAGCCACGATACAGCGGCGGCCGTTGCGGCTGTACCGTCGGAAGAAAAGGAATTCCTCTTTATAAGCACAGGCACCTGGGCATTATTCGGCACGGAGCTTTCCGCTCCCGTTATCTCCGAGGAAGCGTACAAGGCAGGTCTTACCAACGAAGGCGGTCACAGCGGTACGATTACCTTCCTTAAAAACATTATGGGTATGTGGCTTTTCCAGGAAATCCGCCGTGATTTTACAGAAAAAGGCGTTCCTCTGAGCTTTGCCGAAATGGAGACTCTTGCCCGCAACGCAAAGCCCTCTGTTTCTTTTATCAATCCCAACGACGAAAGCTTTTCACAGCCGGGAGATATGCCCGAAAAGGTGAAAAAATATGTTGAAAAGACAGGTCAGAAGCCTCTTTCGGGCATTTCCGAGATTATTCGCTGCGTTTATGACAGCCTCGCACGAGAATTTTCCAGCACTCTCGCTGATATTGAAAAAATAACAGGCAAAAGCTATAATAAAATCTATATGTTCGGCGGTGGAACAAAGGATAGTCTTCTCTGCCAGCTTACCGCCGATGCTTCGGGAAGAACCGTCGTGGCAGGCCCCACAGAAGCTACATCTATCGGTAACGCTCTTTGTGCATTTGTAGGCTCGGGTGCTATCCCTTCGGTTGCCGAAGCAAGAAAAATCGTCATCAGTGCCGGCCTCACAAAGACTTTTGAGCCCTGTTATGATGCTCTTATTTAAGTGTTTATGAGTATTAACGAGGGAAACCCTTTTGAAAAAGGGCTTTCCCTCGAGCTCCCTTCCGAAAACTTTCAGTTTAAATTCAAGACCCACAGGATAAACCTGTGGGTCTTGAATTTATATTAAAAGTCTTTGGAAGAGGGTTCGGGAGAAAGCCTTTCTTCAGAAAGGTTTCTCCCGTTACTACCTATAAATACTTTTATAACAACATCTTACTGTATGCCGCAAGTGCCGCCTGCACCTTCGATAAATGCTTTTGCGACCTCGGGGAACATCCAGGTGTTGTCTCTACGGTTAAGGAGACCGAATTTTTCTCCGTTTCCGCTGAAGGAACCGTTGTCCCACCAGGTACAGGTTACGCCGATTTCACGCATAACCTTTGTGTAATAGCCTGCCCATTCGATACGGGCTTCAAGATTATCCTTGTTCATAGCGCCGGTCTCACCGATGATAACAGGAATACCCTTATCCATATAGCCTGTCTTTACGGTTTCAACAAGTCTCTGTATGTCCGAAATAGCGGCAGGTCTGTCCGCAACAAATTTGTTAGCGGCAGGATTTGTGTCAAGAGCAAAGCCGTAGGGGAGATATGCGTGAACGGAAACGATGATTTTGTCGTCATTCTCGGGAAGAATTATTCTTTCGGGTCCGGAGCTGTCGGAGGTCGCACAGTAGCCGGGTATCACAAGATGACGCTTCGGGTTATTTCCGCCCGAGGCTCTTACGGTTTCAACGAAAGCGGCGTTTGTCGCATTTACTACATCCCAGCCTTCGTCGTCGCCTGCACCCCATTCCTTGTCTGTACCCTTCATACGGGGTTCGTTCTGTCCCTCGAAAATAAGGTGTTCGTCGTAATCCTTGAAATTATCGGCAATCTGTGTCCAGATTTTCTTCATTTTTGTTACAGCCTTTTCCTTGTTGTCGGCAAAGGTGTTGTTCCAGTCCTCGTGGTGAAGATTTATAATAACATAGGTGTTTTCGTCGATAGCGTAGTTTACAACCTCGGTTACTCTCGCCATCCATTCGGGGTCTATGTTGTCCTCGGCGTCAAGGTGTCCGCTCCAGGTTACAGGAATACGGATAAGGTTAAAGCCTGCCGCCTTTACGGTATCAAGGGTCTCTTTTGTAGTTTTCGGATTGCCCCAGGAGGTCTCGCTTTCAAGCCCTGTTCCCGTTGCGTCGAATGTGTTTCCGAGGTTCCAGCCTGCCACAAGCTCGCCTATAAGCTCCATAGAGGGAATATCACGTATTTCTCCCGCTACGCTTTCCGGTACTGTTATAGCAGGTGCTTCGGAAACGGCAGTTGTGGTCGCTTCGGTATCAGCGGTATTGCTGTTATTGCAGCCCGCAAGCATTGAAACGGCAGTTATCGCCGCAAGAGCTGCAGAAAAAAATCTTTTAAACTTCATAATCGTTCCTTTCGGGAAAATTTAATTATAGTCTCACATAATATCCTATCATAAGCGGATAATTATTTCAACTGTTAATCCTGCACAAATATACAGTTTTAAAATCTACATAAACGTAAAAAAACAGCTGTGAAGAGCCTTTAAAAAAGCAACAAATTTATTTAGCAACACTCTTATTCTATTGACAAAAAGTACAAATTGTGGTATAATTCATAATGATTTAATAACGGGCAGAGCCCGAAAGAAAGGAAAGTATCAATGTCCGAAAATACAGTATCTCAGATTACTGAGGATTTTTACGAAAAGGATTACATAGAGGACGAGTTCGGCGTAGGACTTAAGGCATATCTCGGCGCTCGCTTTGTTCTTGCTCTTATATGTGTTTTTGCCGCTTTAGGTGCATTATTATGCGTAGTTCTTGGTCATATCTATCCCGACGAAGCAATCAGCAATTTCACAGGTCTCGGACCTGCTGCAATCGACGCTAACTATTTTGGTCTTATGATTGCAGGCTATGCACAGGTTGCCTACGCTTTCATCGGCGGTTTCACATCTCTCTGGCTCTTAGTAAAGAGAAATAAGCTCGCCGCTCTCGTTGACGTTGCAGCATTCGTTGTTTTCTTTGCAGTTTCCCTTGTTATGGGCGGACCTGCTCTTATTACTGACGGTGCTCCCTGCTGGATACTTTACGTTGTTCTTAACGGCTTATGGTCATTCATCGCATTATTCGCAGGCAAGCATTTCAAGTATATGCCTTTTAAATAAGAAAGGAGAAACAAAAAATGATTATCGGTAACTTTTTAAAGGAAATCGGAATAGCTGTTGTTCCGTATATATTTATTGTTCTTAGCGTTCTCGTTCAGCTCGGCGGTTTCGCATTCCTTATCTATAAGGCAAAGGCAACAAAGTCTATGGACACTGTAAACACTGCACAGATTGCGTACGTTTCCCGTATTGCTGCTACTGTGTTCATTATCTATGCAGCAATCGAGTTGATCGGCGTGTTCGCTTGCGTAGCAGCTAATGAAGCTTGCCGCAACTTATACCACTATCCCGTTGGCACAGCCTGCACATTCTGCACAGGCCAGGGCGGTCACTCTGAAGCTTCCGACATTCTTATGCTCGGCATCTACTTCGACGTATTTATGATTAACAGCTATATCGTTGCTACAATCGACACAGTTAAGGGCTTTATTGACAAGATGAAGCACAAATTCGCTTAATGATATGTTAGTTCAAAATACCGTAGGCAAGAAAGCCTGCGGTATTTTTTTGACTGATGAAAATATAGGGGTATATTCTTATATAAGCGATTATAGGTATTTATCGGGAGAAACCTTTCTGTAGAAAGGCTTTCTCCCGAACCCTCTTCTAAAGACTTTTAATATAAATTAAAGAACCACAGGATTAACCTGTGGTTCTTTAATTTATACTGAAAGTTTTCGGAAGGGAGCTCGAGGGAAAGCCCTTTTACAAAAGGGTTTCCCTCGTTAATGCTCATAATCGCTTATATAAGAGCAATATCTTTTTATTCAACAGATTTAAGTGCTTCTATCATATTTACTTCCTTAAGTCTCTTGTGCATAACGAGTGTTACAAGGACAGAGAAAGCGAGGGTAAATACTGCCGCTAAAAGATAGCTTCTGAGATAAATATTTCTTCCGAACATTACGAGGTCAACCTCTGCTGTTGTTATTACAAAGGTCGCAAGGAATACCCCGAGAACAAGCCCCGCAAGAGTTCCTAAAATCGTAAGAAGTATGTTCTCTCTGAAAATATAGGAGTCAACTTCTCCGTCATAAAAGCCTAAAACCTTTAATGTAGCGATTTCTCTTATACGCTCTGTAATATTTATATTCGTAAGATTATACATTACGATATATGCGAGAGCCCCTGCCGCAACTATAATTACAATAATTACATAGCTTAAGGTCTCGAGCATTGTGACATAGCCGGCTTTCATATCCGAGGTAAAGGATACCGTAAGAACGCCTTCTGTCTTAAGTATCTCTTCCGCAAGTCCGTCCTCTTCCTCCTCGCTTAGGTTGTGGGAAAAATAAAGTGCGTTATACTCCGGTACTTCTCCGAAAAGCTCTACGTATGTCTTTTCGGTCATATAAACGAAGTGTCCGGGGTAGTTTTCAAAGTATGCTGTAAGCTTAACGGGTATTTCTTCTGTGTCCGACTTGTTTATTACGAGGGTATCGCCGCCGTTTACATTATCAAGAAGCATCGACATCTTTTCGTCAATGTAAATATCTCCGTCATTTAATGAATATTTCTCTCCTGTCTTTCGGTCACGGAGAGTAAAGAACTGTGAGAAAGCGACAGGGTCGGAGGGTACGGCGATATATGCGTCAACGCTTTTTCCGTTTGCATTTACTCCCATCTGCTTCTGATATACACTTACGGTTCCGCCGTAAGGAGAGAGAAGCTCTGTGGTCTTATCATCAGCGTCGGGATATTTCTCTCCGTCATAAACAACTATTCCGTCATAGAACTGTATCTCGCCGTACTGAAGAGCGATAATGTCGTTTACGCTGTCATAAAGGGCAAAGCCTGTAAGAAGAAGTGCTGTACAGCCTGCAATACCTACCGTTGACATAAACATTTTACGCTTGTAGCGGAAAAGATTTCGTGCCGTAACCTTGTTGCTGAAATTGAAATGCTTCCAGAGGGGAGTTATTCTTTCTAAAAGAATACGCTTTCCGACCTTTGGTGCTTTCGGCCGCATAAGCTGTGCCGCCTGCTCCGAAAGTGCGGACTTACAGGTAAAGAATACCGTAAGGATTATCGCCGCAAGACAAGCGAGTATCGAGCCTAAAGCAACAGGAATATCTATAGGGGTACAGAGCTCGGGGATATTATACATCATTCCGTAAGCGAGTATAATAACTATGGGGAAAAGCTGCATTCCCACAAGTACGCCCGTAAGAGCGCCTGTAAAGGTTGCAAGAGCGGCATAGAACACATATTTCAATATTATTTCACGGTTGGTATAACCGAGAGCCTTTAAGGTTCCTATCTGTGTTCTCTGTTCTTCTACCATTCGGCTCATTGTCGTAAGGCATACAAGTGCCGCTACGAGTATAAAGAACACAGGAAATACCGCCGCAATATTGTTGATACGGTTTGCGTTTTCGCCGTATTCGCTGTAGCCCGCATTATCGTCACGGGTAAATATATACCATTCGGGCTTTTCAAGGTCAGCAATCTCCTGCTCCGCGTCAGCAAGCTCTTCCTTTGCGTCGGCAATTTTTTCCTCTGCCTCTGCCTTTCCGTCCTCAAGCTCCTTTTCGCCGTCCTTGAATTCCTTTAAGCCGTCCTCGTATTCCTTTTTACCGTCCTCGAGCTCTTTTCGTCCGTCTTCAAGCTCCTTAAGACCTTTTTCGTATTCAATTTCACCGTCAGCAAGCTTTTGTTCAGCGTCAGCGAATTCCTTTTCAGCGTCAATTTTCGCCTGTTCGAGTTCTTTTTTGCTGTCCTCTAAGGTCTGTCTGCCTTCTTCAAGCTGACGTTTACCGTCCTCGATTTCTTCCTTTGCCTTATCAAGCTCAGCCTTAGCTTCGTTTATTGTCTTTTCGTTTTCATCAATAAGCTCTTTCGCTTCATCAAGCTGTGCCTTTGCTTCGTCAAGCTGTGCAAGACCCTCGTCGAGAAGTTCCTTCCCCTCGTCAAGCTGTACCTTTGCCGTCTCCAGCTCCGTTAAACCTGCATTATAGGCGGCAAGCCCCTCGTCATACTGCATCTTTGCGGCAATATATACGGGGTTCGATTCGCCGTAGAGCATTTTTAACTGGTTTATCTGTGCCTCTGCCCCGTCAAGCTCCGCCTTGCTGTCCTCTAAAAGCTTAAGTCCGCTTTCGTACTCGGCGTAGCCCTTTTCCCATTCGGCAAGCTTTTCATCAAGCTCCGCCCTGCCCTTTTCGTATTCGGCTAAGCCGTCTTCGTATTCTTTCTTACCCTCAAGGAATTTTTCGTATCCCTCGTTAAATTCCTTAAGGCCGTCATTATATTCTTTTTCGCCGTCCATAAGCTTCTGTTGGTTTTCGGCGATTTCTTTTTCGCCGTCAGCAATCTTCTGCTCCGCATCGGCTATTTCCTTTTCGTATTCCGCTCTTCCGTCCGCAAGCTCGATATAAGCGTTATCCAGCTCTTCTCTTGCGTCGAGAAGCTCTTTTTCTCCGTCGAGAAGCTCCTGCTCTCCGTCAGCAATCTCTTTTTCAGCGTCCTCGAGCTTCTTTCTTGCGTCCTCGAGCTCTTTCTCTCCGTCAGCAATCTCCTCGTTTGCTTCCTTTTCCGCATCAGCAAGCTCCTGCTTTGCTTCTTCGAGGGTCTCGTTTGCTTCTTTTATTATATCCTCGTATCTGCCCTCTTTGCGGTTGTCGGCAACAGCCTCGATTTCCTCGGTTATTGCTTCGATTTTATCCTTGTATTCGTCATTATAGCATATAAGTCCGTCAAGCTCGGGAAATCTCAGATATACCTCGGTATTATATTCAACACAGAAATTTTCTTCGGGGATATAATATACCGAATCTATAGAACCGTTTCCCACAGAGGTACTGCCGTAGCTTGTCTTATCCACGTATAAAGAGGAAATGAAGGAGCCGACAATGGTAAATTCGTTACGGCTAAGCATATCATCAGGGTTTTCGCCGTCTCCGTCTGTAAATACTACCTTCGTTCCCATAGGAAGCCAGCTTCCGTTCATATCCGAAGCACTTATAATGCATTCGCCGGCATTTTCCGGTAAACGTCCCTCTGTAAGGGTGATTGTATTAAGGGTGCTGTTGTTTTCGGAAAAAGCAATAACTCTCGAGGCTTCGGGAGTCGAGCCCTCTGCCGAAGCGATAACGTCGGTGTAATACGAAGGATATACCTCTGCTCCCTTAAGTCCTTTTATTGCCTCGATATCCTTTTCGTCGAAGCCGTAGGTCGAAACAAGGCGGAAATTCATAAGGTTCGTATCGTCATAATATTTATCCGCCGTTATTCTCATATCGGGAGCGGAAGCCTTTACGCCGGAAAATAATCCTACGCCGATAGCTACTATTCCGAATATGGAGAAAAATCGGTTTTTCGTATTCTTTATTTCTCTTACCGCACTTTTCGCCAGTGCTTTCTTCATACATATATCCTTTCACAAAAAGCCGAAGCCGTCAGAGGCTATGTGCCCGACGGCTTATAATTATTCTTCTGTTACAGCTTCCTCTGCTTCTTCGTTTTCCGAAAGCTTTGCGTCTGTCTTTAAGCGTACAGGAGAAGAAAGTCCCGCAACGATATTACGGCGTGTACGCTCATCGGGATTAAAGATAATAGCAATCTTACCGTTGCTTTCCGTATCGGCAAAAAGGTACCACATATCGTAGCCTGTTCCGTCGTCAGCAAGAACCGTTACATCGGAGCGAAGCTCAGTATTGTCAACATAGGGTGCAAATTCGTCAATAGCCTTAAGGTCGATACTTATAAGGCGTTTTCTCTTTCTCTGACCCATAATCTTATCAACGTCAAAATCATCATTCGTCACAATATACTCATATTCAACGTTAAGACCCTTAGCGAGCCACACAGCAAGCCACAACGCACCTGCACCTGCCGCTAAGCAGAAGGGAGTGAGAGAAAGCTGGGACGCATAGAGAAGAAGCGAAAGAGCCGCAAGCACTAAAAGCAAGCCCGCCGCAATAAGGCACTTTAACACAAACGATTTTTTATCGGCGGTTCTTACGATTATCTGTTCTGAAAATCTGTCCATATCTGTTATCCTTTCGGGAAATGATTTATATTTTTGTAACTGCTCTGATTACTTATTATATCACAATTAAACAAATAAAACAAGGGGTATTAGTGCATATTTCCGATGATTTTCACATTGAGTTTAAAAAACTTGACTATCAGAAAAAAATATAATATAATAGTCTTATATATTAAATGCACAGGGAGAACGCAAGGCTTCTTCCGGATATGGAAAGGTCAGGTAAAATTATGGGAAATATAACCCTTATAACAGGCGGTGCAGGAAGCGGTAAGACCAGATGGGCAATATCGTATTTCAAGACCTGTGACAATGTCCTGTTTCTCAACACAGGTTCCCGCATAAGCGAGGATACCCTCCACAGAATGAAATACTCAAACGAACAGAATAATGTTGAATGGGTAGTTGAATCCGAAGTAGAAAACCCCGTAGATTATATCAAGGACCATAAGTTCTTCATCTTCGACAGTCTCGGTTCATATACCTCCGCTGTTATGCGTAAGGTTGCCAAGGATGTTGAAAATATCACAAGAGAAGAACACGACGAAATAAGAAAAATCGTTGTTGACAATGTTATAGAATGTATGAGAAAGGTCGAAGAGCTTAACGGTGCTATGGTTATTATTTCTATAGAACCCGGCTTCTCCGTATGCCCTAAGGACCCCGAACAGATTGCATTCCGTGAAATTATGGGTGCAGTAAACCAGAGAATCGCCAATACCGCACAGGAAGTTTACCTCTCCGCAAGCGGTATCCAGTTCAGAATTAAGTAATAGAGAAAGGAAAGAATTACAATGACTATTGAACAGTTAATTAATTTTGCGAGAAGCAAGAACGCTTCCGATATTCATCTTACAGTAGGTGCTCCTACCTCTATCCGTATCAACGGCGAACTTAAGAAGTTCGACGGTATGGACGAAGAAGTAGTAAGTCGTACTATCCTCTCTATGCTTTCCGCTGAACAGGAAAAGCGTCTCGGAGCAGGCGAAGATATCGACTTCTCCTTCACAGCACAGAGCGGCGGACGTCAGAGAGTCAATGTTTACCGTTACAACGGCGGTAAGCTTGCTGCTGCTATCCGTCTTTTAAACGAAGAGGTTCCCTCCTTTAAGGATATTTCCCTTCCTAACGCCGCTATCGAGCTTACAAAGGAATTAAAAGGTCTTATCCTCGTTACAGGCCCTACAGGCTCCGGTAAATCCACAACTCTCGCAACAATGGTTGACCACATCAACCAGACCCGTGCCTGCCACATTCTTACTATCGAAGATCCTATCGAATATATTTATCATCCTAAACTCGCTACAATTCACCAGAGAGAAATCGGCGGCGACGTTCCGGACTTCAATACTGCATTAAGAAGCGGTCTCCGTGAAAACCCCGACGTTATCCTCGTAGGTGAAATGCGTGACTTCGAAACTATCTCTCTTGCATTAAGAGCTGCTGAAACAGGTCACCTCGTATTAGGTACTCTCCATACAACAGGTGCTCCTCATACAGTAAACCGTATCATCGACGTATTCCCCTCCGAAATGCAGAACCAGATCCGTTCACAGCTTTCCACAAACCTCAGAGGCGTTGTATCCCAGATGCTCGTACCTATGAAGAACTCCGAAAGAGGAAGAACTGCCGCTTTCGAAATTCTTATCAACAACGACGCTTCCGCCAACAACATCCGTGCTGAAAAGGTTCACCAGCTTGAACAGGTTATGGCTTCCGGCACATCCCAGGGTATGAGAACAATGAACGAAAGCTTAAAGCGTCTCGTTCGTGACGATATTATTACAAGAGAAACAGCTATGATCTACAGCCCCGACAAGGCAGAGCTCCAGAAGCTTTTATAATGACAATAAACAAATCTACTGCCCGTTTTTTAAAGAGACGGGCAGGAGTTTTTCTCTTAGCAGTCTTTCTGTTTTTCTCCTTTTTCCGACTTTCTGTTCCCGTAAATGCGGAGCAATCGGGCCGTCGGAACTTCTTACGTACCTCTCATAACCCCGAATATTACTCCCTTTTCGAAATAAACGGTGATACGCTCTATGCGAGAGGCAGATATGCCGATGACAGGATAAAACGCCTTTATTTCTGGGGCGAAGAGCGTTCGGGAAGCTATAAGATGAGCGTAAAGAGCGACGGAAGCTACGAAGCAGAGCTTTCCATCCCCTCGGGATATTATTATACCTCGATTTGTATTGAGCTTTCTTCGGGAGCTTCCTTCGGATACAGAATAGACTGTGACAATGGCAACTATTTCCCCGAAAACGGTCTTTCTGCTGAAAACAGAAAGGTTTTCGACAATATCACAAATGCTTCTCCCGAAAGCGTAGGCTATTATATAAGCCCTACGGCTGAAGCGGGAGAAATAGAAAGCGTTCTCGAACAGATACAGCTTATCTCCGACTCGGTTACGGACGGACTTACGGACAGCTACGAAATAGCAAGAACTCTCTCTTCCTATGTTGCGGAGCATTTTTACTACGACCACGACGCAAGAAACACCAGCGTAACAGAGGAAACAGTCTCTCTCGCACAGGTCTTACGTACCTCTAAAACCGTCTGCACAGGCTTTGCGGATTTGTACTGTGCTTTATTACAGGCACAGGGTATTGACGCCGTAAATATAAAGGGCGGAAGCACAAGCGACACTATCGAATACGAAAACCTTACCGACGGTATCCAGAACCACGAATTTACTGCCTTTTACTATGAAAAAGAGGAACGTTGGGTCTGGGTTGACAGCTGTTGGAACGGAAGCGGAGACTATAAGAACGGCGAATATTTAGAGGATGAGCCTCACGAAAAGTACTTCGATATATCCGACGAAGCCCTTTCCCTCGACCACAGAGCCGATTACGCACAGCGTAGAAGCTTTTTTGAGGCAGTCCCCTCCCCCTCTACGGAAATTCTTACGGAAAATACTGAGGCTGTAAGCGAACCGCCCGAAACAAGCGTTACGGAGAAGCCTCTCACAACAACCGAAGCCTTCGAAGAGGAAGAAAACACGGTTCCTGCTCCAAAGAAAGAGGATAATACGGTTCTTATAATAATCGTTTCTGTTCTCGGCTTAGCGGTAATCGGTACGGGAGCTTTCATCATATTCAGCAATAAAAAAGTCAATATGCCCGAAGACGGGCTTTTATATGGAAAGGATTTAAAGAAAATGGTAGTTATTGAACTCGAAAACGGAAAAGAAATCAAGATCGAGCTTTATCCCGATATCGCTCCGATCACAGTTGAAAACTTTGAGAAGCTTGTAAATGACGGTTTCTACAACGGTCTTACCTTCCACAGAGTTATCAGCGGCTTTATGATCCAGGGCGGATGCCCCATCGGCAACGGCACAGGCAATGCAGGCACACATATCAAGGGTGAATTCCTCGCAAACGGTGTTGTAAACAACCTTAAGCACACAAGAGGCGTGCTTTCTATGGCTCGTGCGGCTGACCCCAACTCTGCAAGCTGTCAGTTCTTTATTATGCACGAGGACGCTCCTCATCTTGACGGAAGCTATGCGGCATTCGGCAAGGTAGTTGAAGGTATAGAGGTTGTTGACGAAATCGCTTCTGTTGAAACCGACTATTCGGATAAGCCTTTAGTGCCTGTTGTTATGAAGACAGTAAAGATTGTATAATTTCTCTTCTGAAAATACCGAGCGAAGCGAGCAAATAAAATTTTCGGTCAAGCCTTTTTCAAAAGGCTTGGCGGGGGCAAGGGGCGGCAGCCCCAAAAACGCCTGTAAATACTTCGTGCTTGATTGTTGGCAAAGCTTATGAAACGGGCATATTTCTGCCCGTTTCTCTTTTTTTAAATTTTTTTTTGAAAATCTGTCACCTTTTTCCATTCTGAAACGTTATATATAATAGACAGGCTTTTTCTGACGCGGTACCGTAACCTGTCAACGACCTACAACCTGCGGTACCGCACAAGTTTAAAATAATATTTATATAGAAGGGACGGAAAAACCATGAAATTTAAAAGAACTATCGCTTCGGGTCTTGCCCTCGCAACGTTTTTTTCAGGCACCTCTATCGTGTCCTATGCGGATGAAGCTTCCGAAGCCGCTATGAGACAGGCTCTTACCTATGTAAAGGAGAGGATTGATATTCCCGAAGAATTAACGGAATTCGATTACTCGAAAAGCGTACGCTACGGTAAGACTACTTACGATTTTAACTGGAGAACTCCCGACAATAAGGATAATATCTACCACTATATCGATGTCTCCGTAAGAGGAAAGGTTATCGTAAGCTACAGCGGATACTGCCGTGACAAAGAACCCGACTTCAATCCCGATGACCGCTACTCCTTCGGCAAGCTTTCACACGATGAAATTGTTGAAAAAATGGAGTACTGGATAAAAAAGCTTAATCCTTCCGTTTATAAGGATATTGAGCTCGACGAGGAAAGCCTCAGAATTTCTGTAAGCTCCGATTATGCAAGTGCGACTATTCGCCGTACAAGCGACGGTATCCCCGTAATGGGACAAAACGGAAGCATTATTATCAATAAAAACACAGGCGAACTTATTGACTACGGCCTTGACTGGATACTCGGTGCAGGCTTCCCCGACTACGACGATATGATTTCGAAGAGCGAGGCTATGGACGCATTTAAAGAGAAAATGCCCACAGATTTAGTCTATACAGCGACCTATGACTATAAAGAAGAAAAATATACCCCTCATCTTATTTACCGCCAGACCGATTTTAGCGATATAGACGCTCTTTCGGGCGAGCTTACTACCTTCGAGGGAAGCTATTTCAATTATTACGGCGGCGACGCCGACCTGGAGGGCGATGCGGAGGATGACGCTAATCCCGCCACAGGCGGAAACGGCGTAAGCTTTACCGAAGCAGAGCTTAAGAAGCTTGAGCTTGAGGGCATTCTTATGACCGCCGAGGAAGCCGTTCAGATGCTGGTGGATATGGATATGTTCTGGCTGGGCGAAAACCCGGGAGTTGAATATTCCTACAGCTATGCCGACGTTGAAAACGACGAGTATTATATGAATCTTACCATTGCCTCAAAGGATAAGACCTACTATATAACCGAGGACAAGGAAACGGGCGAGGATATCCAGAAGGAAAGAACCGTTACAACTACCGCTTACGTAGGTCTTAACCCCAAGACAGGCGAAATAAAAAGCTTCAGCTCCTCCAGTGCTTACCCCTGTGAAGCGAAGCTCAGCGAGGCGAATTCAAAGACCTTTATAAAGAAATATATCGGCATCTTAGCAGGTGAAAAGGCTAAGGAATTCAAGGTTGATGACGTTAAGCTTTCTTATGATAAGAAGAACAAGGACGGTACTCCTGCCGAGGATTCCCATATAATCTTCGCTTCCGCTTCCTCTCCCAGATATGTTTATGATATTCCCACAATGGCTGAGTCAATATCCATAAACATTAACAAGGCAGGCAAAATTATCGACTACAGCATAAACTATCTCGGAATCGAATATCCTGAGCCTGAAAAAATCATCGCAAGGGACGAGGCTGTTGATAAATATTTCGACCAGGTTGAATACTACCTCCAGCACAGGCTTGCAATAAAGAAAGACCCCGATACCTCTAAGGATGTTGTATATACTGCCGTTGTTTATAATGCGGACAATGAGCTTTATATCGACGCATTTACAGGCAAGCTTACCTACTCAAACGGCGAGGAATTCATAAGAGTTTATAAGGGCGGTTACACCGACCTCGAGGGCAGTAAGTACAAGGATATTGCCGAAAAACTCGCAAGCTACAACATAACTCTTATGGATGAAAACGGCAGACTTAACGAGGACGAATATATAACCCGTGACGAATTTGCGGAGCTTATGAGATATGTAGGCTGTTGGTACTACAATTCCACAGGCGGCGACAAGGCTCTTACAAGACAGTTTGCCGCAAAAATTCTTACTAACAGTGTTATTTCCGAGGAATGTGCGGAGCTTCCGGGAATATTCAAAACCCCCTTCTCCGACGTTAAGGAAACAAGCAAGTATTTAGGCTATATCGCTGTTGCCAACGCTCTCGGATATATGGGCGGAGAGGACGGAAAGTTCTACCCCTCCCGCAAAATCACAAGAGGCGAGGCCCTCGAAATGCTCTACGAAAGATTAGCATAACGGTTCTTACAGAAACCTGTGCGGGTATTTATCGGGAGAAACCTTTCTGAAGAAAGGCTTTCTCCCGAACCCTCTTCCAAAGACTTTTAATATAAATTCAAGACCCACAGAAATATTCTGTGGGTCTTGAATTTATACTGAAAGTTTTCGGAAGGGAGCCCGAGGGAAAGCCCTTTTTCAAAAGGGTTTTCCTCGGTAATGCTCACACACGCTTCTATAAGAACGGCTATGCTGTAACGGTGTAGCCTTCGGTTTTCCAGTAGTCTATAATTTCGCCGAGGATAGCGGTGTTTGTCTCGGAAACGGCGTGGAGGAGATAGATTCCGCTATGTGTGGAGTCTTTTATTTTCTGTAAGGCTTCGGCCTTGTCGGGCTGATTTCCTGTGTCCCAGTCGTTATAGGCGAATGACCAGAAAACAGAGGTGTAGCCGAGGCTTTTTACTGTTTTAAGGGCGTTTTCGGAAAATTCTCCTTTCGGAAAACGGAAATATGTCATTTCATAACCGAACTGCTCTGCTACATAATCGTGAAGCACCATAACCTCGTCGATTATTTCGCTTTCGGAGCAATCGGGAAAGGACGGATGAGTATAGGAATGATTTCCGACGGTATGACCCTCGTCTATCATACGCTGAACAAGGTCGGGACTGTTCTTGCAGTAATCATAAGTCACGAAAAACAGTGCTTTTACGTCCTTTTCCTTTAATATATCGAGGATTTCCGCCGTATATCCGTTTTCATAGCCTTCGTCGAATGTAAGGCGTATGGTTTTATCCTCCGATAAAAATTCGGCATTATAAAGCTTATACTTTTCCTCCGCCTTTATTGCGTCAATGGGCTGGTTCTTTTCGTTCTTCTCTTTTCCGAGACCCCAGCATACTTTTGTAATGTCAATGTAGGACGAGGCATAAGCCGCCTCGTCAGTTACTCTTGAGTCATCCATTCTGTCAGTTGTACGTTCGGATGTTTCTTCGGGGGTTCTTTCGGTAGTTCTTTCCGTTTTATCCTCCGAGCCGATTACAGAGGTATCAGCGTTTGTTGTTGTTTCCATAGTCGTTGTCACAGGGGTAGTTGTTGTGCCTGTGCCGTTTACGTCGGCAGGGTCATCAACAGTACAGCCACAGGCGGAAAGTGACGAAATCATAGCTACAGACGCTAAAATACAAAGGAGTTTTCTTATCTTCATAGCAGTTTCCTTTCGGAGTTTTTTATAAGCAGTTATACTGCTTTACTATTTTGCTATGATTTTTTCCAAATATACATTTTAAAATTCAAAAAACAGCCTTTAACCTTTATATAAAACTATTTACAAAGCCGCCCCGATGTGATAATATAATTATAAACATCAAGAAAGGGGATATAATATGTTTTGTACAAAATGCGGAACAAATCTTCCCGATGACGCAAAATTCTGCTACGCTTGCGGTAATAAAACCGCTGTCATAAATCCTATGCCTCAACAGACTGATACGCTTAACCGTTCGGGAGCTTCTGTTGTCACAAATACTCCTGCACCTGTTCAGAATACAGCCGTATCGCCTGTAAATGAAAACCGCCTCGACCCGAAAAAGATTGTCCTCGGAATACTCTGGAGAGGGCTCGTAATCGTAGCCGCAATCATCTTAGCGGGCGGAATATCCTATTATTTCGACCTGTTCAACGCAAACAAGGAGATAAGCGGGGCGATTATCGGCGACTATGACGATAACGGGCTTGCGACAACGCTTTTTGTCGGAACACCTTATTTTGTATGCATATTTGTATTGCTTATATTTTTAGGTGCTCTTATGAGGAACAGTATGTGGTATATCCTTCCTTTTATCGTTTACTGGGTTACGCCCTTTTTCCACGAAGAGATAAACAATACCGCCTTCGAAAATATGTCGGACAGTATTGGTGCGGTATGTATTTACCGTGCAACCTTTTACGGACTTCTTACGAGCGAAATCGAAAGTCTCTGTAAAATCGCACTTATTTTCCTTATCCCCGCCTTTATAATCAATTTTATATACAACATCCTTTACCCGCAAAAGAGTATTGTTGCACGCCTTGTAGATTTCTTCTGGCTTATATCGGGACATAAATCTTTATGATGCTTATCGAGGGAAACCCTTTTGAAAAAGGGCTTTCCCTCAAACTCCCTTCCGAAAACTTTCAGTTTAAATTCAAGATCCATAGGGTGTTACCCTATGGGTCTTGAATTTATATTAAAAGTCTTTGGAAGAGGGTTCGGGAGAAAGCCTTTCTTCAGAAAGGTTTCTCCCGATAAACTCTCATAAATATTTACTTCTTGATTTTAAGGGTTTCTACTTCATCGTGAACGGTTCTGTTCTCGGCGATAGAACTTCTTAAAATACGGATGCGTGTTCTGTCGCTTCCTGTTTCGAGTAAAACTGTATCTTCTGTTACCTTTAAAACTCTTCCGATGATACCGCCTGTTGTAACGACCTCGTCAGCAACCTGTAAGTTGTCGAGCATTTCCTTCATCTTCTTCGCTCTCTTCTTTTCGGGCGGATAAGGAAGAAGTAAAATACAACAAGCATAAGTGCGAGGGGTATAAATGTAACGAGAAGCTGCTGCATTGTGCCTACTTCGCCCATAGCAGCATCAGTTGTTGTTGCAGCACCGCTTAATAATCTGATTAAATCCATTGTTTTATCCTTTCTTATGCTGATATTTTATATAAATCAGTTCTGCTGATTTTTTAAATCCTGGGGTCTCTGTCTTACCTTTATGTGAACCTCACGAAGCTGCTGTTCGGTAACCTCTGTGGGAGCACCTAAAAGTAAATCCTGTGCGTTGGAGTTAAGCGGGAACGCAATAACTTCACGGATGCTTTCTTCATCAAGAAGAAGCATAATCATTCTGTCGATACCGAATGCCATACCAGCGTGAGGGGGAGCACCGTACTTGAATGCACTGTAAAGAGCGCCGAACTTTGCCGCAACATCCTCTTCTGTGTAGCCTGCAATATCGAATGCCTTTACCATAACGTCAATATCGTGGTTACGAACCGCACCGGAAGCAAGCTCAACGCCGTTGCATACAACGTCATACTGCCAAGCGAGTACGTCACAGGGGTTCTTTGTGTTAAGAGCTTCAAGCTCGCCCTGGGGCATAGAGAAGGGGTTGTGTGTAAAAATAGGCTTGCCTGTTTCTTCGTCCTCTTCGTACATAGGGAAGTCAACGATCCAGCATATTTCGAAGCGGCTTTCGTCAATAAGACCCATACGGTTAGCAACCTCTGTTCTTATCTGACCTGCAAACTTTTCAGCGTTCTTCTTGTTGTCAGCGATAAAGTAAAGAACGTCGCCTGCTTCAAGAGCACAGCGGCTGATAAGCTCTTCTCTGTCGCCTTCACGTAAGAACTTGTCGATAGGTCCATTGAATGCCATAGTTTCTTCAACCTTGAAGTAGCCTAAGCCCTTCATGCCGATAGAAAGTGCGTAGCTTTCCATATCCTTAAAGAAGGACTTTGACTTTTCAGCCATCTTTGGTACACGGATAGCACGTACTGTCTTGTTTGCGAAAGGCTTGAATTCGCTGTCGATAAATAAATCGGAAACGTCGACGATAAAGAGAGGGTTTCGAAGGTCGGGCTTATCGGAGCCGTACTTAAGCATAGCTTCTTCAAAGGTTATTCTCGGGAAAGGAGCGTGTGTATATTCCTTCTTGCCGAATTTTTCAAGCACTGCCGCAAAAACCTTTTCGCCTGCTGCAAAAACGTCTTCCTGTGTTGCGAAGGACATTTCCATATCAAGCTGGTAGAATTCGCCGGGAGTACGGTCAGCTCTTGCGTCTTCATCACGGAAGCAGGGTGCAAGCTGGAAGTACTTGTCGAAGCCGGAAACCATATATAACTGCTTGAAAATCTGGGGTGCCTGGGGGAGTGCGTAGAACTTGCCGTGATGCTTTCTGCTGGGGATAAGGTAGTCACGTGCACCTTCGGGAGAAGAAGTGGAAAGAATAGGAGTCTGGAGCTCTAAAAATCCCATTTCTGTCATCTGTTCACGCATATAGGACATAACCTGTGAACGGAACACGATATTATCGTGAACCTTCTTGTTTCTCATATCGAGGAAGCGATAGCGGAGACGGATATCCTCACCGCTTTCCTTTGAGGAAGGAACCTCGAAAGGAAGCTGAACGGAAACCTTACCTAAAATATCAACCTTTTCTGCTTCGAGTTCAACAGTACCTGTTGAAATCTTTGTGTTGAAGGTGCTTTCGTCACGCTTTAAAATCTTACCCTCGATAGAAACGGCACATTCCTTGTTGATGCCCTCGAGAAGAGCCTCGTTGTTCTGGAATGTAACCTGGATAATGCCGTAATGGTCACGTAAGTCGATAAACTTGATACCGCCGTGGTCACGGATGTTTTCAACCCAGCCGGAAATACGTACAACCTCTCCGATATTTTCCTCGGAAATCATAGCGGTTGTATGGTCACGATACTTGTTTTTAAGAAACATTGTCGTCTTTACCTTTCTTTTATGTTGATTTTTATAGGACGGGCAACTAAAGGTCGCCCCTTCTGTGTTTTATTACTCGCCCTTAAGCTTCTTTTCGAGCATTTCACGGATAGCGTTGGGAGTAGCCTGACCCTTAAGAGCCTTGTTTGCCTGTCCCATAAAGAAGCCGAATACCTTCTGTTCGCCTGCTCTGTACTGTTCAACAGGACCGGGGTTATTGGCGATGATTTCACCGATTACCTTTTCGAGTAAATCGTTGTCTTCCTTTACCCAGTAATCATTCTCGTCACAGATTTCTTCGGGGGTCTTGCCTGTTTCGAGCATAGCCTTAAAAATATTCTTATAATTGTTCTTGTTAATCTTATCGGTATCGCCGTACTTTATAAGGTTAGCAACCTCTTCGGGAGTTACCTCGAGATTATCCATGCTCATTTCGCCTAAGTTTATTCTTCTCATAAACTCGCCGAGCATAAAGCTGAGAACCGTTTTCGGGTTGTTGTATGTCTTTAATACGTTTTCGAAGAAATCGCATATATCCTTGTCATTAATAAGGGTATCAGCGTCGGCTTCCTTTATACCGTAATCATTTATATAGCGGTTCTTTCTGTCCTCTGCCATTTCGGGAAGGCTTTCACGGATAGCCACGAGCTCTTCCTCCGTGAAAATAATCGGAGGGATATCGGGGTCGGGGAAATAACGGTAATCGTGTGCGTCTTCCTTGGAACGAAGAGTAGAGGTTTCGCCTGTGCTGTCGGAGAAACGTCTTGTTTCCTGTACAACCTCTCCGCCTGCCTCTAAAATTTCGGTCTGGCGGTAGATTTCATACTCGATTGCTCTGCCGATGGCCTTTACAGAGTTTAAGTTCTTTATTTCTGCTCTTGTGCCGAGCTTTTCAGCGTCCTTTTCAGCAAGAGAGATATTAACATCGCATCTTAAAGAGCCCTGTTCCATTTTACAGTCGCAAACTTCAGCGTACTTAAGGAGAAGTCTTATCTTCTCAATAAATGCCATAACCTCTTCAGCACTGTGGAAATCGGGTTCGGTTACGATTTCGATAAGCGGAATACCACAGCGGTTATAGTCTGCAAGGCTTGCCTTTGAGTAATCATCGTGAACGAGCTTTCCGGCGTCCTCTTCGAGATGGATACGGTTTATTCTTATTCTCTTATCCCCTTCGCTTGTCTTTATGTCAACATAGCCGTTTAAGCATACGGGACGGGGCATCTGAGAAATCTGATATGCTTTGGGAAGGTCGGGATAGAAATAGTTCTTTCTGTCCCACTTTGTGAAACGGGAAATATCACAGTTCATTGTGTAACCCGCTTTTACGATATATTCAACAGCTGTGTGGTTGAGTATTGGTAATGTTCCGGGAAGTCCCGAGCATACGGGACAGCAACGGGAGTTTGGTTCTCCGCCGAATTCAGCGGAACAGGTACAGAACACCTTTGATTTTGTAAGGAGCTCTGCATGGATTTCAAGTCCTATTGTAGGATAAAGTCTTGCCATTTTCTACAGTTCTCCTTTCTTATAATGTACAGCGTACGGGGCTGAAGGTTTTTTCGAATGCGTCAGCGGTCTGGATAAGAGTTGCTTCATCAAAACGCTTTCCGACAATGCTCATACCGATAGGCATTCCGTTCTTGTCATAACCGCAGGTCGTATTGATTGCGGGGAGAGAAGCTATATTTACTGTAACTGTGCAGATATCCGCTGTGTACATCTTAACGGGGTCGTTGTCCTGTGCGCCGATTTTGTATGCAACAGAGGGAGCAGTAGGAGTAAGGATAACGTCTGCCTTTTCGAATACCTCGTTATATTCCTTTATGATTTCCTGCTTAAGAGCGAGAGCCTTAAGGTAATATGCGTCATAGTAACCGCTTGAAAGAGCGTAGTTGCCGAGGAGAATACGGCGTTTTACTTCTTCGCCGAAGCCTCTCGAACGGCTGTCGCGTATCATTTCCTCGAAGCTTCTTCCTTCGCCTCTTAAGCCGTACTTTATACCGTCGTATCTTGAAAGATTTGACGCTGCCTCAGCGGAAGCGATAAGGTAATAAGCGGGAACCGCATACTTAAGGGAGCTTATGGAGCAGTCAACAAGCTCAGCACCCATTTTCTCATATTCCTTTGCGGCAGACATAACCGCATTCTTTACTTCTTCATCAACAGCGTCGCTGTAGAATTCCTTAGGAAGAGCAATCTTCATACCCTTTACGGACTGACCGAGCTTTTCGTTGAAATCGGTAAAGGCTACGTTCTTGCTTGTTGCATCGTGAGCGTCAACGCCTGCAATAGCGTTTAAGATAATGCCGCAGTCCTCTGCTGTTCTTGCGATAGGTCCTATCTGGTCGAGAGAGCTTGCGAAAGCTACTAAGCCGTAACGTGAAACTCTTCCGTAGGTAGGCTTTAAGCCTGTAACACCGCAGAAGGATGCAGGCTGGCGGATAGAGCCGCCTGTGTCGGAGCCAAGTGCCGCTGTGCAGAAGCCGGCAGAAACTGCCGCTGCAGAACCGCCCGAAGAACCGCCGGGTACACATTCTGTATCATAAGGGTTCTTTGTCTTTGCGAAAGCACTGGTCTGGTTTGAACCGCCCATAGCGAATTCGTCCATAGAGGTCTTTCCGAGCATAATATAGTTTTCAGCGTTGAGCTTTTCGATAACTGTTGCGTTATAGGGCGGAACGAAGTTCTCGAGCATCTTCGAAGAACAGGTCGTCTTTACGCCGTCTGTACAGATATTGTCCTTTATAGCGAGGGGGATACCTGTAAGAGGAGAAGCCTTACCGCTGTCGATAATGCTCTGTGCGTTCTTGGCGGAAGCGAGAGCTTCTTCTTCGGTAACAGTGATATAGGAGAGGACTTTTTCATCCTTTGCTTTTATTTCGGTTAAAAATTCCTTTGTAGCTTCCTCGGCACCGATTTCCTTATTGTCGAGCATTTTACGTAAAGAAGCTACGGTTATGTTCTTTAAATCCATTTTTGTATTTATCCTTTCGTGTTGAGAAGGTTTTTATTTATTGGATGCTTAATAATGAAAAACAAACAGCGTTAATACGATTTTTTAAATATCATCGGCGAAGCCGATACCACAATTTTTCATTTTTCACTATTCATCAGAGTAAAACGTCCCGTTTTACTCCATCATCTTCGGTACTACGTAGCAGTTATCACGGGGCTGTGTATTCTGCTGAAGCTTTTCGGTATCGAAAGAGGGCTTAGCCTCGTCCTTACGTAAATCGTCATAAGCTATCTCGTTCTTATCCTTAGTATCGTCATAGCTTATATCAAAATCCTTTATTGTATCCATAAGCTCAATAATATCGGACATCTGTGCGATAGTCTTTTTCTGTTCCTCTTCGGAGTAATTGAGCTTTGAAAGATTACATAAATGGTCAAGTGTTTTTATATCCATAACTGCCTGTCCTTTCAAAATTTTCCGGGTTCTTTTATCCAGCCTCTGACTGCCGTACCCGAAAATATCGGCTACTAACCCTATTATCCAATCTATTATACTACAAAACATAAGATATTGCAAGCAATTTTTTCACTTTTTCTTCCCCAATGATTATTTTTTAACAGAAAAACCAATATTTTCTGCCCTAAGGGACTTTATCTTGACGAAATTCGCCTTCGGTAGTATAATTTTTACAGAAACAAAAAGTGAGGTAGGCTATGTACGATATAATTATTGTAGGGCTCGGGCCTTCGGGGTCTGTGCTGGCGTCAGCTCTCGACAAGAGGTTCTCTGTACTCTGTATTGACCGAAAAAAAGAATCGGGCGGATTTATGAAGCCCTGTGGCGGACTTCTTGCCCCCGACGCCCAGAAAGCACTTGCTTCTCTCGGGCTTAATCTTCCAAAAAACGTCCTCGTTGACCCACAGATTTTCTCCGTCCGTACAATAGATATGGATAATAACCTTATAAAAAGCTACCAGCGTATGTATATAAATCTCAACCGCCACAGGTTCGATATGTGGCTTATTTCGGAAATTCCCGATTATATCGACCGTGACGAGGGCATTGTGACCGATATTTCAAAAACGGAAAAGGGCTATCTCGTAGGCTATACCGTAAACGGAGAACGCAAAACTGCTGAATGTAAATATCTTATCGGTGCTGACGGAGCAAAGTCAATCGTCCGCCGTTTTATAAAGCCCGACCTTAAAACGAGAAGCTATATGTCCATACAGCAATGGTTCAGAGAGGAAAACCCCGTTCCCTTTTACTCCTGTATTTTTGACAGCAGTATTACAGATTGCTACTCCTGGACGGTTTCGAAGGACGGCTACTTTATTTTCGGCGGAGCCTATCCCCGAAAAGACTCGCGTATGCTTTTCGAGAGGCAGAAAGAAAGTCTTATGAAGCTTGGAATGAAGTTCGGCGAGCCCATAAAGACGGAAGCCTGTCTCGTGCTCCGTCCCACAGGTCTTAACAGCTTTTTCAGCGGAAAGGACGGAATTTTTCTTACGGGCGAAGCTGGCGGTTTTATAAGCCCCAGCTCTCTCGAAGGCATAAGCAGTGCTGTAATAAGCGGTATTACGCTTGCTGAAATTCTTAATTCGGGAGTTAAAAATCCCCAGAAGGCTTATAAAAAGGCGGTTGCCTCTCTTAAGCTTAAGCTTTCGGCTAAGGTCTTTAAATGCCCCTTTATGTATTCGCCGTCACTACGAAAGCTTGTTATGAAATCGGGAGTTATGACTATTCCTGTTAAGGGAAATGATAAATTTTAACGGGGAATAAAAAGCCTGCACAGTGACCGTGTGCGGTTGCTGTGACGGATGAGGTGTATCGAGGGCAATTGCGGATATTTGTTCTGCTTTGCCCGATTGTTTAACAAAAAAACGCTTATGACAGCTTTGTCATAAGCGTTTTTTATATCCGAGTACAAGTTCCGAGGATATTCGGGGCTGCCGCCCCTTTCCCCCGCCAAGCCTTTTGAAAAAGGCTTGAGCGAAAACTTTTCTTGCTCGCTTCGCTCGGCTTTTTGAGAGATTTTTAGTATTTTCTGAAGGCCTGTACAAGTAATACGGGGAGCATCCAGAATAAATTGTAACAGATAATAACAACAGGCGAGAATACCAGTGTTTTTACCGAAAGCGCAAATATCGCGCCAAGAACCGCCGCTAAGAATATTCCCGCAAGCATCGTTGTCTGTGAAAGATTTACGTCCTTTATAAGCTTTTTCGAAGCAATAAGTGCTCTCGCAAAAGCAGTAAACGTACCGTTACAGGTAATACCGCCCGAGCCTCTCGAGGTGTATTTTGTGGTTTCCGTAAATACTTCGTGGAGATTGCTTCCGATAACCTTTATCTTTTCGGGGTCAATATCAAATAAATCAGCAATTTTTCCGCCCGTTACAATAGAGTCCGTTGTCTTTACGATAAGGGAAACGCCTCTGTCCGAAAGGTCACAGAGATAATTTCTTATGTTGGCGTTAGCTGTAAGACGGATAAAGAAGATTATCGTAAGCTCGCCGCCTACCGCAAGATAAACCGCATCAGAACCGTTACGGCAGTACTTTGTGATTGCGCTCATTTCGGGAACCTTTATGCTGTGATGCTTCATATGTTCACGGTTGCCCATAATAAGACGCTTGTTGCCGTACCAGCCCATAACGCCCATATTGTCCTCATAAACACAGCTGTCAATATCCTCGATAAGCTCTTCCTTTCCGCCTACCATTTCGTAGAAGAGACGGGAAAGTATCGAGCCGCTCTTTATCGCAAGACTTGCGGCTAAGATAATAGCCTGGTCGAGAGAAATATTGTTGAAGGAGTTCTGTAAACGACAAGGTTTAAGGTTTGTGCATTCAACAGTCGATGCAGGGAAAATAGCCGATACATCAGTTATTACAGCGTTGGTTTCGCTGAACTCTTCGGCTGTGCTGTAGCCGAGCAGTGTGCTTCCTGTCTTTAAAAGAGCCTTTGTCGCTCTCTTAAGAGGATTATTTACAATAAACATAATGGAGAACGGTGCAAATATGCACACAAAACCAACAAGAACTGTACTTGCCCAGTAAATATTGTTCTCCATTCCGTCAATGCCGTTAGGAATAAAGTAGGTAAGAATACCCAATATTGTGCCTACGACAAGGGACAGAGGAGTTAAGAAACGGGAAATTCTGTCCGCTCTGTCATCACAGTAGCTTTTTCTTAAAAAGTCGGTAAGATATTCTGTTTTTCTCATAGCTACGAGAACGGGAAGCTGTGAAACAACGCCCTTTGTAAAGGCGCTTACTTCGCTTTCGCCCTCGATTATATCCGCATAATACCTGTTTTCGTCGGCGGATATAAAGCGGAAATTCTTTCTCGCTCTCGATATCATACTAAGCTTTCCGAGGGTGTTAAAAAGCAGTCCCACAAGAGCCACAGGGATAAAGATATATGCGTTGTCACGCTGGATATCGTCGGTATCCATAAGCTGTAATACCGCTCCGCCAAGGGACAGTACGGAGCTTAATGCACATACGCTGTCACAGTCGCCTTTTCCCTTAAAGAGCTTTACAACGCCGTTTACAATAGCCGAGTTGCAAAGGCCCATACCAATTACGCCTGCAATAAGATTAAAATAAATAAATCCGTCAGCGAAATATCTCTTATTAAGGAAATTGCTGTCGCCTTCGAGGACATTTACGCCGAAATTCTTTATAAATTCCTGTGCGAAGGTAATTCCGCATACTATAAGCGTTATTATAAGAAGCAGTACAAATCTTAATTTAAGGCTCTTGTGCGTTTCGGTAAGGTCGTTCCAAATCTGACCCTCATCGTCAGTAATGTCGAAATCGTCCTCTTCGTCGCCCAATGAAAAATCATCATCGTCGGTTATATCCTCGAGCACAAAGTCGGTAATACGTCTTTTTCTCTTGGAAGCGAGGGATTTTATCTTCTGTTCGCCGATAACGGGATTTGATACAGGGATATGACCTGTCTGGGGCATTACAACAGCTCTGTCGATTTCGATAAGGAAGCCGTTCTGCTGGGTTTTACCCTTTGCTGCCTTTTCGAGCTGTTCGGTAACGGAGCGTACCGACTGTACCTCTATGTCAGAAAGACGCTTCTGTTCGATTGTTTTATTTATCGAAGCAAGCTTCGGGTCAATGTTCTTTTTCTTTGAAGGAATTTCAACCGTACCGTTACCGCCCTTAGGAGCGATTTCAACTGTACCGCCGGCCTTTGTCTTAGCCGGGATTTCAGCTGTTCCCCCTTCGCTTTCGGCTGTAAAGGGCTCAGCCTTCTCCTCTGTTTTCTTTGCGGGGATTTCGAGAGTACCGCCGCTAAGAGGGTTAATATCGGGGTTAAAGGGCTTGAATTCCCCTGTACTGCTTGGGAAATCGGCAAGCACAAAGGTTTTATCCAGGTCTATAGCCGGCTCAGAGGCTCTCGAAAGCTCGGGCATTATCATAGTTTCGCCCGAAATAATATCTTCTATAGGTCTTTCAACAGGCTTTGCGTTTGCTCTCGCAATATCCTTAAGCTCGTTTCCTGCAATACCTACGGTGTCGCCCGAAAGCTGCTGTGCTGGAATGGTTTCGATAATCTGTGTAAGACCTGTTTTTTCGCCGCTGTCATAAGGATTAAAGGCAGAAAGAAAATCGTCAGGGTCTTCGAGAGCGATTTCTCTTTCGAGACGCTTCTGGGTCTCCGCTTCGAGCTTCGTCTGTCTTAATTCCTTTTCAAGCTCGATTTCCTCTGCTGTCGCTTCTACAGGAGCGTCATCGGTAACCTCTTCCTCGATTTTCGGAATCTCGATAGGAGCTTCCTCGAAAACAATGCTCTTTGTTGCGAAGCGTTTTTCCGATTCTTCCTGCTCGCGGCGTAATCTTTCGGCTTCTTTTCTTGCCGCTTCCTGTTCTTCGGCGGCGAGGGCAGCGATTCTTGCCGCTTCTTCGGCCTTTCTCTTTTCTTCTTCTTCCTTTATACGTAAAAGCTCGGCAGCTTCTTCCGCTGCTTTTCTTTGCTTTATTTCTGCTTTTCTCTGCCTCTCCTCGAGTTCAGCCTGTCGTTTCTTCAGTGCCGCTTATTAGGCTTTCTTTTTAGCCTCTGCCGCTTCCTTAAGCTTTCTTTCTCTTTCGGCTGCTTCACGGCGTTCTTTTTCCGCTCTCTGCTGTTCGGCGAGCTTTCGCTGTTCTTCCTTTATGCGTGCCTTTTCTTCGGCCTTAGCCGCCGCTTCCTTAGCCTTTCGCTCCTGCTCTGCTCTTCTTTTTGCAAGCTTTTCATCTACAGGACTTACTTTTTTCGGTGCCTCACCGAGAGTTTCATCAAGAATCTCATCTATGCTGTATCCCACAGGGGTTTCTTCATCAGCATCTTCCGCTACCGTACTTGTCTTTCTTTTTAAATCGACTTCGGCAAGGATATCTTCAAGAGAAAAATCCGACATTCCGACACCTCCTTATCTTCTGTGTCTTACTACCTCATACATAAGAATGCCGCCGCTTACCGACGCATTCAGAGAATTTACCTTTCCATACATATCTATGGATAAAATCATATCACAGCTCTCACGTACAAGCCTTCCGAGACCGAAGCCCTCGGAGCCTATTACGAGAGCAACTGCTCCGCTTAAATCTGCCTTATGGAAGGGCTGGCCGTCGGCCTCCGCTCCATAGACCCATATATTCTTTTTCTTTAAATCGTTTATTGTCTCAACAAGATTCGATACTCTCGCTACCTTAAGCCAGTTTACTGCACCTGCAGAGGTCTTGAAGACGGTAGAGGTAAGACCTGCACTTCTTCTTTTCGGAATAATGATTCCGTGAGCTCCTGCCGCTTCGGCTGTACGTATAAGGGCACCGAGATTGTGGGGGTCCTGTATTTCGTCTGCAATAATAAGAAAGGGCGGTTCATTCTTTTCCTCTGCAACCTTTAAAAGCTCGTCAACGGTAACGTATTCCGCCGCCGCAAGGACTGCCGCAACGCCTCCGTGTTTTCCGCCCTCGGCGAGGGTGTTGAGCTTTTCGTCGTTTGCATCCTTTACTACCGCTCCCGACTCCTTCGCAAGAGAAATTATTTTTCCGAGACCCTTTGAATTTTTCTGTATATAAACGGTATCAATGGTTTTTCCCGAAAGTAATGCCTCTGTTACAGCATTACGTCCGTAAATTATCTGTTCTTCCATTATTTATCGTTCCTTTCCCGTTCAAAAAACATTACTCCATAATAATTCATTATATTATAACATATTTCGCCCTCAAATTACAATACCTAATTTAAATTTATTTATATAAAAATAGTATATAATTGACAATATGCGGCTGTTATGTTAAAATATGTGCGTAAAAAGGGGGCGGAAAAATGAAGAAAATAGTAATTCCTCTTAAAGTCAGCCGTATTATTGCCTCTGTTTTATGGGGCGGTATTACTCTTTATCATCTTCTTATCTATCTTCTTACCGAGGGCGGTTTTTTATTTTTGGGATTTATAAGCACAGGTCTCCTTACCTATTGTCTTTTAGCGAAAAGAATAAAGCTTGCTCCTCATATTATCGGCTTTTTAATAATGCTCTGGTTTTCAATGTTCCCCACAGGCTTTCACAGCGATTCGGTTTTCAGATACCCTTTCCAGAAATGGTATGCAGAGGAATACAGGGGTTTTGATGTTTCATTTCTGCCCGAAGAGCTCCCCGAACCGATAAATGATTATTACACAGAATTTATCCCCCCTATGCTACAGGGCTGGGGGCATTATATCGTATCCGTTGAAACTGATGCGGAAAGTATCAGCGAGATAAAGAAAACCGCCAAAGAAACAGCAAGGGAGATAAGAAGCCTTGAAGAATATCTTAATGATATGGAAAAAAAGGCTTATGCGTATATTCCCGAAGAGCTTGAAACGGAGCCCTATGGATATGATATATACATAATGCGTTCAAACTATAACTTCAATCATCCGAATACCGAGGCGATTCTTATTAACGAAGCGGAAAATACGGTTGTCTGGTCAATATTATAACAGAAACGGACAGCAAGGACGTTGTTCTTATAGAAGTATTTATGAGTATTAACGAGGGAAACCCTTTTGTAAAAGGGTTTTCCCTCGAGCTCCCTTCCGAAAATTTTCAGTATAAATAAAAACCATAGGGTAACACCCTATGGTTTTTATTTATATTAAAAGTCTTTGGAAGAGGGTTCGGGAGAAAGCCTTTCTACAGAAAGGTTTCTCCCGTTAATACCTATAAATACTTCTATAATAGCAATACCCTGATATTCGTCCGGCTTTTTATAAAGACCAGTCTATGGGTGTTATGCCCTTTTCCTTTAAAAAGTCATTGCATTTTGAAAAATGCTTACAGCCGAAAAATCCGTTGTATGCCGATAAGGGGCTCGGATGTGCACAGGTAAGGATTTTATGGTTCGGATTAGTTATAAGAGCCGTTTTCGCTCTCGCATTCGCTCCCCAGAGTATAAATACAACAGGCTTTTCCCTTTCGTTCATAGCCTTTATTATACTATCCGTAAATATTTCCCAGCCCTTTCCTCTGTGGCTGTTGGCGTTGCCTCTTCTTACGGTAAGAGCTGTGTTTAACAGCAAAACACCCTCTTTTGCCCATTTCGTAAGGTCTCCCTTTTCGGGTATGGGAAGCCCTAAATCCGTATTAAGCTCTTTGTAGATATTTATAAGAGAGGGCGGCAGCTTAACTCCGTCCTTTACCGAAAACGCAAGCCCGTGTGCCTGGTTTGGCTCGTGATAAGGGTCCTGACCTAAAATTACCGCCTTGACGTCGTTGTAGGGCGTAAGCTTAAGGGCGTTGAAAATATCATACATATCGGGATAGATAGTATAGGTGCTGTATTCGCTCTTTAAAAACTGTCTTAACTGTAAATAATAAGGCTTTTCGAACTCGCCCTTTAAGAGCTCGTCCCATTCGTTTCCGAGTTTTACCATAATTCTGTCCTTTTCTATACTATATGTATAATTTAATAACAGCCTAAAAGACCGTTTATATAATCAAAGGTTTTCGGTGCGGCAAGCTTAAGGGTTTCGGGTTCGAGAAGATACTGTGCTCCCGCCGCCGCAAAAAATTCCGCTGAATGATCGTCGCTGTCAATAACCTCTACAAAAACATTGTCCTGCTCTCTGTAGAATATATTGAGGAATTCCTCCGATTCGCTTATGCCGCCGTTGACATTGTCATAGGTATGGAAAAGCTCGTGATAAACTACGTCAACGTCAAAGGAATCGGTAGAAATATAAACTGTCGAATCCTGTGTAAGTCCGAGGGCGATTCCGCCTCCCGATGCGGGAATAGAAATCTCTCCTCCGACAAAATACATATCCGTACAGCACTCGACAATTACTTCGGGAGCCTGTTCGAGCATGTGTGCGTGGCCGATAAAGTTTTCGGCGTTTATTTCTCCGCATTTATATACGTCTATGCCCCTGTAGCTTCCGCAATATTCGCGGCTAAGAAGATATCTTGTCTCGTAATTCGTTATGAACCGACCGAGAAAGACGCCTGCTACAAGTGCGACAACAATAACGATAATATATTTTACCGTACGGAATGAAAAAAATTCTCTCAATCTCATAGCTTTATATCAAAGAAAAGTAAAGGCCGGCGAAAACGCCTGTGGAAATTGCGAGAAGTCCGATTATTACGAGACAGAAAGCTAACGCACCCTTACCGAAATCAACCTTTTCCGGAGGCTCCTGTGCTCTTAAAAACTCATTTACAGGCGGATCAGCGGGCTCGGTTTTTTCGTAAATGCCGCTGTTGCTGTTATAAGGATTGTAATTGATGTATGAAGCGTTTGTCTGTTCTGCTGCAGGAGCAGGCTCTGTTACTGCCGAAGCTTCGGCTGAAACGGCTTCCTGCTGGGATATTGTAACAGGCGGAGCCGCCTCCATTCTTTTTCCACAGTTGGTACAGAACGCTGCACCCTCATCTATAAATTTTCCACAGTTATTGCAATACATAAAATTTCCTCCTATACTCCGTGAGTTCTGAAATACTCGAAAAGATACTGCTGGGCGATACCCTTATAGCTTCCCATACATTCGGGGAGCCCGTCGGGGTAATACTCCGCAACTATACGCTTTACCCATACATCCATAGGAAACGCCTCGGTCTTATGGTAAGCGAAGAGAAGCACACAGTCGGCAACCTTATCGCCCACGCCGACGATTTTTTTAAGCTCCTCTTTTCCCTCTTCGTAGCTCATATCATAAATCTTTTCAAGATCTACTGTCTTATCATTAGTTTTTCTCACAGCGTCAAGAATATACCTTGCTCTGAAGCCTGCTTTCAGGGGAGCAAGCGACGCTTCGTCTGCCTCTAAAAGTCTTTCCTTTGTGGGAAAGGCATATCCTTCCCCTTTCTTTTCGCCGAAGGTCTCGCAAAGTCTTGAAACGATGCCTTTTATACGGGGAATATTGTTGTTCTGTGAGATAATAAAGCTTATAAGCGTCTCGAAAGGCTCCTGCCGTAAAATACGGAGACCCCTGTTTTCTCCCGACGCAAGCTTTAATGTTTCGTCGGAGCTGAACTGCTCGATAATAGCGTTATAATCGGTTTCTGTGTCGAAATAGGATAACCAGTATTCTAAATCCTCTTCGTCAACCCCTAAAAGAAGCACGCCCTCGTCACATTCCTTAAGACGTAAGAAGCGGCTGCCCGAATATCCCGAAAAAATCCCGTCATCATCGTGAGACCAGCGGAAAGCCTGACCGCCCTCGAGAGTCTGTATAAGATTAAAGGTGTCGGTTTTTAAAAGATAATCTATTACCAAAATTTTAACCGTCCGTTATGTAATATTGTACAAAAATTCGCCGTTTTTAAAAAAATTTCGGAAAACTCTTGATTATTTCTTCTTATTATAATACAATTTAAGTATAATTTCAACTATATGATATGAAATTTTTATGAAAATAAATTAAGGAGTTTTTAAAAGCTATGAGAGAAAGTATTTTAACAATACCTGTTAACGAGGTCTTTGAACCCCGTTGCGGATGCCCTATGTGTGCTATGAGAAATACTGTCGAGGAGCATATCAGCGAATATATTATGGGTGCAGCTATGATGGAGCCCGACGTAAGAATGGAGACAAACGAACTCGGCTTCTGCCTTACCCATTTTGAAATGCTTCTTCAGCAGAATAACCGCCTTTCTCTCGGACTTATGCTCAATACATATCTCGAGACCGCCCGTGCCAACGTTTTCGATAAGAAGGCTCTTATCTTCAAAGAGGGTGCAAAGGCGAAAAAAGCAAAAAAAGCAAGCGAAATGGAAGAAACCTGCTTCGTTTGCAGTAAGGTAAACTGGGGTGTTGACCATATGCTGGAGACAGTTTTTACTATGTTCGTAAAAGACCCCGGCTTCAAGAAGCTTTTTAAGGCACAGGAATATATCTGTATCCCCCATTACATTATGCTTATGGAAAAGGCACAGACAAAGCTCCAGAAGGGCGACCTCGCCGAATTTACCGACGCTCTCGATAAACTCGTTACCGATTATATGGCAAGCCTTAACAGCGACGTAAACGACTTCTGCAACAGCTTCGACTACCGTAATGCAGGCAAGCTTCATACTCCCGAAATGGAACACGTAAGAACCTCCGTAGAACGCTCCATCGAATTCCTCACAGGAAGAAAACCAAGAGTAAAATAAAACCCTAAGGGGTTGCTTTATAAAAGCGTTATAAGTATTTATCGGGAGAAACCTTTCTGAAGAAAGGCTTTCTCCCGTACCCTCTTCCAAAGACTTTTAATATAAATTAAAGAACCACAGGAAAGTCCTGTGGTTCTTTAATTTATACTGAAAGTTTTCGGAAGGGAGCTCGAGGGAAAGCCCTTTTTCAAAAGGGTTTCCCTCGGTAATGCTCATAAACACTTTTTATAAAGCAACCTCTTAGGGTTTTTGTTTATTTGCCTGGATTACTGACCTTCGAACATAGTTGCTAAGTCAACTAATACGTAGTCGGAAGGACTTTCATATACAGAAGGGTCAACTTCGTGTGTTAAGAATGTGATTTCCATTGTTATGCCTGCAGATTCGATGTACTTTACTTCCTTTGTAGCCTTATCTGCATAAATTGTAATGTCGCCCATTTCAACAGTGTTGATTGTTTCGAAGAGGTCTTCTGTGCCGTTGTATTCCTTTGTACCTGTTTCAAAAGTAGCTGTATCGGGGTCGAAGGTCGTCGAAATGGAACCCTTCATTGTGTCTGCCATAGAAGACATTTCTTCTTCGCTGAGTGTCATATACATAGCAGTCTTTTCAGCGTCGCTTACCATATAGTACTTGTCGCCGTCAAGAATAACTGTAGCGCCCTCGCCGTCTGTCTTTGTGATTAAAGCCATCTTATTGAGGCCTTCCATGTGGATATCCATAGTTACCTTGCTGAGCGTACCTGTGCCGTACATATCTGCTTCGTAAGCAAAGCCCATAGCTGTAGGAAGAAGGGATGTTTCATACATATAGTCAGCGTAAATCGGAACCTCAGCCTTAAGAGTTTCGATGAATTCCTTCATCTCATCAGTTAAAAGGTCTTCTTTTAAGCCTGTAAGATCCTTTTCGGGAGCGGCTTCTGTTTCAGCTTCGGTTGTTTCTTCTGTTGTAGCTTCGGTTGTTTCTGCTTCTGTAGCTTCAGTAGTTGTTTCTGCTTCTGTAGCTTCGGTAGTTGTTGTTTCAGCCTCTGTTTCCTCTGCTTCGGTTGTAGTAGCTTCTGCTGCTTCCTCTTCGGCAACGGTTGTTGTTTCTTCTTCAGCTTCCTTAGCAGGACCGCAGCCTGCTGCTGTAAGAACCATAGCGGCTAAAAGTACGGATAAAAACTTTTTCATTGTTTAATTTCCCCTTTTCTTGAGATATGTTTTTTCAATTTATGATATGTAAATATCATTTACTATATTTTATCATGCAAACACTTATTTGTCAACTGTAAATATAGATAAATGCGGTTATTTCGTAACCTATAAAATTGTCACTTTTATACACTATCACAAGTCAGTAAACAGAATTTACATAATTTTCATTTTTCTTTCGTTGACAAACCCCTTTTTTAGATATATAATAAATTTGTAGTTTAATCTCTTTAAAAAAGAAAGGACAAGAAATGTCAAAAAATAAAACAAACTGGACAAGTATAGGCGGACAGGCTCTTCTCGAGGGCATTATGATGAAAGGCCCCGAAAAGACAGCTATGGCTGTAAGACACGTAAACGGTCAGATTTTAACGGAAGAAACTCCCGCAAAGCCTAAAAAATGGTACAATAAAGCACCCTTTATAAGAGGTACAGCCAACTTCATAACACAGCTTTCCGAGGGCTACAATTATATAAGCCGAAGTGCTGAGCTTTCTGGAATTGCTGACGAGGAAGAGGGCGAAGAGCTTTCAAAATTCGAGAAATGGCTCAACGATAAGTTCGGCGAAAAGCTTATGAACGCCGTTATGGGCGTGGCTATGGTTCTGGGTGTGGCTATGGCGGTTGTGCTTTTCGTATTCGTTCCTACCTGGATTTTTACAGGTATTCAGCATCTTGCGGGAGATACGGATATATCTTCTTTCCAGTCTCTCTTCGAGGGCATCCTTAAAATTATAATCTTTGTGGCATATATGGGCATTGTTGCTGTTTCAAAGGACATCCGCCGTACCTACGAGTATCACGGTGCAGAGCATAAGACCATAGCCTGCTACGAAGCAAAGCTCCCTCTTACTGTCGAAAACGTAAAAATTCAGCGTCGCTTCCATCCAAGATGCGGTACAAGCTTTATTTTCCTTGTGCTTCTTATAAGCATCCTCGTTTACTCTGTTTTCCCTATTACGAATGCGTTATTTATGGAAAACTTCGGCGTAAGCGAAACTATAGCGATTGTTTTAAGAGTATCCTGCAAGATTCTTCTTTTACCTGTGATAATGGGTATATCCTACGAAATAATAAGACTTGCGGGAAAATATGACAATTTTATTACCCGTCTTATTTCTGCTCCGGGACTTCTTCTCCAGCGTCTTACAACAAGAGAGCCCGACGAGAAGCAGATTGAGGTTGCGATTGAAGCTATGAAGCTTGTTATTCCGAAGGAAGAGGCTTCCCAGTGACAGCGAAGGAGCTTTTAGCGGAGATTACGGCTGTTCTTGAAAAAGCAGAGGTTTTTGACAGCAGTTACGAGGCTGTGGAAATAATAAAGGAAATCTGTAACTCCCATCCCTCTCTTATAAGGGAGATTTCCGATGAACAGGCTTTTAGAATAAGAGAAATAGTAAAAAAACGTGCCGAGGGGTATCCGCTTCAGTACATTTTCGGAAAATGGGAATTTTACGGGTATGAGTTTTTTGTAGGCGACGGGGTTTTAATTCCCCGCCCCGAAACGGAGCTTATCGTTGATATTGCCTGTAAAGAGCTTAATAAAAACAGCGTTTTTCTTGACCTTTGCAGCGGGTCGGGCTGTATTCCCATATCTGTAAATAAAGAAACAGGTGCGAAGGCTTATGCTGTTGAGCTTTACGAAAAAGCTTTCGGCTATCTCGAAAAGAATATAAAGCATAACGATGCCGATGTTACGGCAATTATGGGCGACGCACTTGATAATTCACACTTTAACGGCATACTTTTCGACTCGATTTTTTCAAATCCGCCTTATCTTACAAAAACCGAAATGGACGAATTACAGAAAGAAGTAAGATATGAGCCCGAAACGGCACTTTTCGGCGGAGATGACGGGCTTTACTTTTATAACCGTCTTTTCCGTTTGTGGAAGGGCAGGCTTAAAGACGGCGGTTTTTTTGCGGTCGAGGTCGGCGACAAGCAGGCTGAGGCTGTTTCAAGGATAATTGAAGCGGAAGGCTTAAAATCCGAAATAATCAAGGACTTACAAGGAATAGGAAGGGTAGTTATCGGACGGAAGATATAAAAAGCGAAACGGAGGGGAACAGAAATGATTGATTACAAATCACTTTATTTCTTTTTATTCAACGGTATTACAGATATTATCGGTGAAATGGAAAAAGCGGAAAACAGAAACGACAACATCAGATTTATCCAGTATCTTAAAATCCTGCAGGCAGGCTCGGAAGAGCTTTATCTTAAGCAAGGTGACGATGATGACGATGACGGGCAGACATAAAGTCTGCCCGTTTCTTGCAATAATCTCTGAAAAATCCGAGCGAAGCGAGCAATAAAAATTATCTGTCAACTCTTTTATAAAAGAGTTGGCGGGGGCAAGGGGCGGCAGCCCCTTATTTTCACAAGCTTGGGGACTCCGTCCCCTTAACCCCTGCAAGCCTTTTGGAAAAAGGCTTGGCGAAAACTTTCTTTGCTCGCTTCGCTCGTTTTTTTGTAAGAGAAAGGGCAGACTTTACGTCTGCCCCTTATTTTTATTTTACTACAAGGTTTACAAGCTTCTTCGGTACGGCAATAGACTTAACGATTGTCTTGCCTTCTACCATAGGCTTTATTGTCTCGTTTTCGAGAGCTGTCTTTATCATATCATCCTGGCTCATATCAGCAGGAATGTTCATCTTCGCTCTTACCTTGCCGTTGAGCTGAACTACAACCTCTACTGTCTCTTCAATACAAAGAGCCTCGTCATATTCTGCCCACGCCTGTTCGGAAAGAATACCGCCGAAAATGTTTGAGTACATTTCCTCTGTCATGTGAGGTGCAAAAGGATTGAGTATTGTGATAAGTGCCTTAAGCTCAGCCTTGTTGATGCTTCCCTTTTCATAAACAGCATTTACAAACGCCATCATAGAAGCAATAGCTGTGTTGAACTTAAGAGCCTCGATGTCTTCGGAAACCTTCTTTATTGTTCTGTGGAGAGGTGCGGATAATTCCTTGCTGAATTCGTCTCCGTCAGTAAGAATATCCTGCATGTTCCAGATTCTGTCGAGGAATCTCTTACAGCCCTTAAGGCTGTTTTCGCTCCAGGGAGCAGCCTGCTCGTAGTCGCCCATAAAGAGTACATATACTCTTAATACGTCTGCACCGTATTCGTCAACAACATCGTTAGGGTCAACAACATTTCCTCTTGACTTACTCATCTTTACGCCGTCAGGTCCTAAGATAAGACCCTGTGCTGTTCTCTTTGCATAAGGCTCAGAGCTTGTAACAGCGTCAATGTCATAAAGGAACTTATGCCAGAAACGTGAGTAGATAAGGTGTCTTGTAACGTGCTCCATACCGCCGTTGTACCAGTCAACAGGCATCCAGTAGTCGAGAGCTTCCTTGGAAGCTAAAGCACTGTCGTTGTTCGGGTCACAGTAACGTAAGAAGTACCAGGAAGAACCTGCCCACTGAGGCATTGTATCTGTTTCACGCTTAGCGTCGTGACCGCACTTGGGACACTTGCAGTTTACGAAATCATCAATTCTTGCGAGAGGGCTTTCGCCGTCTGTGCCGGGCTGGAAGTTTTCAACAGGGGGTAATCTTAAGGGTAATTCCTCGTAAGGTACGGGAACGATACCGCATTCGGGACAATGTACAATCGGAATAGGCTCGCCCCAGTATCTCTGGCGGTTGAATGCCCAGTCCTTCATCTTGAACTGAACGCCTGCTTCGCCTACGCCCTTTGCCTTAAGTACTTCGAGAACCTTAGCGATTGCGTCCTTCTTGTTGGTAATGCCGTTGAGTTCTCCGCTGTTTACCATTTCGCCGTCGCCTGTATAGGCTTCCTTTTCAATATCTCCGCCCTTGATTACTTCGATAATGTCGATGCCGAACTTCTTTGCGAAGTCATAGTCACGGGTATCGTGTGCAGGAACAGCCATAATAGCACCTGTACCGTAGCCCATCATTACATAGTCGGCAACATAAACAGGAATCTCCTTGCCTGTAAGGGGATTTATAGCGGTAAGACCTTCGATTTTTACGCCTGTCTTGTCCTTTACGAGCTGTGTTCTTTCGAATTCGCTCTTAAGACTGCATTCTTCCTTGTACTTGTCGAGTGCGTCGATATTAGCGATAGAATCACGGTATTTTTCAATAATGGGGTGTTCGGGAGCAATAACCATAAAGGTTACGCCGTAAAGTGTATCGGGTCTTGTTGTATAGATGCGGAGCTTTTCGTCCTGTTCCTTGATGGAGAATTCTACGAATGCACCTACGGACTTGCCAATCCAGTTTTCCTGCTGGAGCTTTATGTTAGGAAGGAAGTCAACCTCGTCGAGACCCTGTAAAAGCTTGTCCGCATATTCTGTAATGCGTAAGTACCATACTTCCTTATCCTTCTGGACGATATTGCTGTGGCAGATATCACACTTACCGCCCTGGGAGTCCTCGTTGGAAAGAACTACCTTACAGCTGGGGCAGTAGTTTACTAAGGTCTTGTCTCTGAAAACAAGGCCGTTTTCAAACATCTTGAGGAAAATCCACTGTGTCCACTTATAATAGTCCTCTTCGGTAGTGTCAACAACTCTTGACCAGTCGAATGAGAAGCCTACCTTTTTAAGCTGGCTTGTGAACTTTGCGATATTGTTATCTGTAACCTGGCGGGGATGAACGCCTGTCTTGATAGCGGTATTTTCGGTAGGTAAGCCGTAAGCGTCAAAGCCGATAGGGAAAAGAACGTTATATCCCTGTAATCTCTTCTTTCTGCTTACTACTTCAAGACCGGAATAAGCCTTGATGTGTCCAACGTGCATACCCGAACCCGAGGGGTAAGGGAATTCTACGAGAGCATAGAACTTAGGCTTGGGACTGCCTGTAACAGCCTTGAAGCTGTCGTGTTCGGCCCAGTATTTCTGCCACTTCTGTTCAATGGCACTGAAATCGTACTTCATATTTTTATTCCTTTCTTTAAATGGAAATTTTTATCTATCCATATATTATATTACAGATAAAGGGCGGTGTCAAGCGTTTTTATGAAAGATAAAAATCTTCAAAGCCCATTTTTTCTGCCTTTTCCTTCATAGCCGAAACCTCTTCGGGAGTAAAATCCGCCGTCATTACCATAGGCGAAAGCTTAAGCCCTGTGGTTTTAAGAGAAATTCTCGTCATTATATCCTCGAGAAGAGCGGAGGCGTCAGCGGGATAGCCGTCTTCTGCCGAAAAAGCGTTTCTTTCTATGCGGACAATTATCTTGTTGTCCGAAAGTACGGATTTGTTCTTTAAAACTTCGGCAGTCCTTGTGAACTGGCCCGAAATAATGTCGGAAGCATTAACTTCTACCGCTGTACCGTCGAAAACAACATTATTGAGATGCTTGTAGCGGTCTGCCTCAAAATATTTTGCACTTATATAACGTCTGTCATATTCCTGGAAATCGGGATAGACAACGTTTGTAAGGATTACTTCGCTGAAGCCCGAGGCAAGAAGCTCCTCAACGATAGCACGGTTATATTCCGCTGTTGCGGAGTTTTCGGGATTTGCCCAGCGTACGGGAGCTTCTCCCGTATAATCCAGCCAGGACATATCAGCCTCGTCTATTACCTTATAGCTTATATCGGGATTTATTATACAGCCCTCGTTGTCGGAAAGAACAGAAACAACAGCTATTGGAGCGAGACCCTTTTCTTTAAGAATAAAAGCTATTTCCTTTGCGGAAAGAGTTCCTGTAACCGCTTCTGTGCCCTGTAATATTTCTATCTCCGAAGCATATTTTATAAAACCGCTGTTATTTTTAAGCTGTACGGTAACCGCATTATATCCTTCCGCTGAAGCCTTCGCTCCGAATGCGGCAAGAGAAGCGGTATTCGAAAGAGCCGATGACGGCACGGGAGCGGAATAGTAATTCCCTGCCGCAACAGCCATTTCCTCTTTGACTGTTGTCTGTGGCTGTGATTCCGAAGACGGTGCTGTTGTCGTATCGGGAAGAGTTTCCGCTGCTTCTGTGGTCTGTGCGGGCGGAGTCCATACAGGCTCGTTGCTCTTACCCTTGTTCTTTTCGATATATTCGATAATCGGTTTTCCTAAACAGAAGCCTAAAAAACCAATGCCGAGTAATAAGATAAGCGTAAGCACCGTATTTATAATTTTCTGTGCCTTTGTTTTTTTCTTAGGGTACAGATTTATTTTCTTTTTCTTTATTTTTCGTCCGTAATTCTTTCTTTTTTTCAATTATCCTTCCCCGTTCCTTAATATATTTTTACATAGCCGCTGTTGAGTATCCTGCAAAAGCGTAGAGTGCGAGGGATAAGATTCCCACATATACAATCATAACAGGAAAACCTCTGAACGCGGCAGGTACAAGAGGCGAGTTAAGGCGTTTTACCGCTATGTAAAGAAGATATGCGGCAAGCAGAAAGCCGATACCTGTTCCAAAGCCGTAGCCGATATAGGAGAAAATGCTTTCTCCCTGCTGTGACGAAAGGAATAACGCACCTATTACCGAACAGTTGAAAACCGAAAGATGAACATATTTTTTCAAAGCTTTAAAAAGCTTCGGGAAAAATCTCCATATTACAATAAGGCTTACAACATATACTATACTTACTACCGCAACATATAAAATCGGCATAAAAATATAATAATATTCATTCTGTGCGAAAAGCCTGTCGAAATTCCATATAATAGCGGAAGAAATAGTCGTTACATAGGTAATTGCGATAAAAAATCCCAGAAGATTTTCTCTTTTTCTCGACGCATAAAGAAGAACGTTTATACCGAGTGCTCTCTCAAAAATCGAGTTCTGGACAAAAATAGCCACAAGAGAGGCAGAGATAATATTTGCGAAAGCTTCCATTATTCCGTATCCTCCTCGTCGTTTTCGGGTTCTTCTTTTTCCTCGTCCGAAGCAGCTTCTTCTGTAATGTCCTCTGTTTTTTCTTCAGCCTCTTCGTCTTCTGTCTTCTCCTCAGCGATAATTTCCGCACCCTCGGCAACAATTGCCGCAAATTCATCGAGTACGCTGCTGTTATCGTTGAAGCTCATATCGAGAATATTTTCGGGTTCTTCCCTCTTCTTGTTCTTCGAAGCCTTATAGATTTTAATCTTTTCGGGCTCGGAATGCTTTTTGCCTGTAAGGAATTCGCCCATATCCTCTGCATATTCAAGTAAATCGTCCTCTTCGTCACGTTCATCGTTAAGAAGCTGTTCCTTGCGGTAGTTATAAATACCTCTGAAAATTCCGGCACATACGCCTATAAAGAGGAAGCCGCCGAAGGTCGTTTCGAGGGCGGGTATCGTAAAGGGCATATTTATATATGCTCCGCCTATAGTGCTTTTTGCGAAAAGCTCTCTTACTGCCCCTGTAAAGATACAGGCAATATCAAAGCCTGCTATAAATACGGCACAATCCATTACCATATCCCCGAAGGGCTCGCCGTAAAAACGGGTCTCCGCTTTTGAAAGGATAAGGGAGTTTGTTACGAGAACGGGCAGATATACGCCTGCCGCGGTTATAATATCCATTCCGAAGATTGCCTTTGCGAGAAGGATAGTCGGAATATAGAGAGCCGAAGCGGCAAGAGAATATATTATTACTCGTAAGGTATATGCGATTTTTCTCGGAACGGCACGGCAGAGCATTATGGTAAAAAACGAAACCAGCGAGAATACAAGACATACCGCAAGGCTCTTCATAAGCGTTGTGGCACAAGCTATCGCCGGCGCTATCACAAGTCCGCTCATAAACACAATATTCTGTTTATATAAACCGTCCTTAAGACTTATTTTTTTATTTTCCATTATGTCCTCGTGTTATTACTTCTTTTTTCCGGCCTTATTGTGCTTTTCCTGTGCCTTATTTGCCGGCTGTTTAATGTGATGAGCGGTCTTTTTCATAGCCGCCGCTGTTTTTTCCGCCTTAGGAGCAGAATTTTTCTGAAGCTTTCTCATAGCCGTCATATAATCCTGTTCCTTTTCCCTCTTCTGCTTAATAAGAAGGTCTTTTTTTCTCTTTATTCTGAAGTTTTCTATATAACGCGTCAGAACTGTGCTTTTTTTGCGTTTGATTTTTGTAACCTTGCCGTCGATAGGAGGCATATTATAGTTCGTAGGAGGAACAATAATTTCCATAGTATCGGTAAGCTTCGGCTTTATTGTATCGTTTGCGGCATTCTCTCTGAGCTTCTCGAAGCGTCCCATATTGCGGAACATATAAGCTGTGCCTCTCTTTACTCCGCTTATAACTTCCGCACAGATAACGTCAAGATGAAGCGAAACGGCGTTAGCGATAAGAAGAATAAAGATAAAGGAGCCTTCTACCTTTCCGAAATGACGGAAGAGACAGCCGATAATACCGATTAAAAGTCCGTATGTGATACGTGCGGGAATTGTCTTTGGTACAGTCTGGGGGTCGCTGGCGAGGAATAAGAAGCCGAACAGCAAGTAACCGCCCATAAGCTCAAGCTTTATGGTATCGCCGATGCTTGTATATACAGGAAAAAGTGCGGTAAGGGCGAAATACGAGCCGAGACCGAAAAGGGTTACGAAGCCCGATACCGAACGTCTTAGGAAAAGACATATTCCGCATACTGCAAGAATAAGGAAGTGGGTCGTTCCGAGAGGGCCTACGTAGTTGCCGATAAGCATATCCGTAAAAGGAACCGTCGGAGCGGTACCGATTTTTAAAAGATAGCTTTCGATACCCTGTACAAGACCTGTGGGAGTGCCGAAGATGTCGAGCTGGACACCTCTCTGTGGATAAAGGAGCATTTCTCCGGGGAAGCATATTATAAGAAAGGCAATTGCTACACAGGTAGGATTAAAAATATAGTTATCCTTACCGCCGAAGATATGCTTTGTGCCCATAGCGAGAAGACCGCCTCCGAATACTATTCCGTAGGAAACGGAAGCCGGCATCATAAGTGCGAGGCAAAGACCCGAGGCTATTGTTGAAAGGTCCTTCGGGTTATATACCTTTCTCGTCATACGGCAGAATATCATATCTGCAAGCATACAGGTAATAACCGAACAAAGGCATATAACGAGGGCTCTCATACCGCTCTGCCACACGCTTACGCCCATAAGTGCAAGAAGGCACATAAGCTGGTCGGCATATATGGATTTTTGTTTTCTTAGTTTCTTCTCGGAAGCTCCGACGTAGGTCTTTACGTCTCCGTCGAACTTGTCGAGAAGCTCGCTTGTGTTTTCTGACATATATATAATTCCTTTTTATTTTTTACCGAAAGGACGGTTATTCTATGAAATATGACGCTTTAAGCCGAAACACCGTTAAAATAACTCTTTCCGAAGAGGATATGCTCGAATATTCTCTCTGTACCGAAAGTATTTCGGAAAAAACGCCCCAGTCAAAGGCTGAGCTTGTGAGATTTCTTAAGAAAATGAATCTTTTCGAGGAATACAGCCCCGAACGTCTTTTTCTCGAAGCTTTTCCGAAAAATGACGGCGGATGCGTCCTCTATGTTTCAAATCTCAGCGAGGTTATCGAAGAGGAGCTTCCCTCTTCCTGTGAAAACGGATGTGTTCCGCTTATATGTAATGTTAAATCCCTTGACGTTCTTATAAAGCTTTGTACAGGTATAAGAAAGCTTTTCCCGGAAATGCCGTCATCGGCTTTCAGCAGGGACAAAAGCTATGTTCTTGTAATCGAAGCCCCTACAAAGCAGACAGGAAGAATTCTTCATTTTCTTTCCGAATACGGAAAGGCTTCGGCAGATAAGTCCGAATACTCCTCTCTTTGGGAATACGGAGATATTATCTGTGCCGAAAGGGCTGTTGAAAAATTCGCTCTTCTCGCTTAACGCATAGAGTCAGCGGATTTCTTCATATCCTCCGACTTGAAAAGGAATGTTCCCGCTACAAGCACATTTGCGCCTGCATCCTTTACAAGCTTTGCGGTTTCGGTATTGATACCGCCGTCAACCTGTATGTCTATGTCCTTTCCGAGTCTGTCTGCTTCTTCTCTTACCTTGCGTATCTTATCGGTCATAGCGTGTATAAAGCCCTGTCCGCCGTAGCCCGGCTCAACAGTCATTACAAGCACCATATCCGCTTTTTCGATATACGGAAAAACCGCTTCGGCAGGAGTATTCGGCTTTACGGCAACGCCTGCCTTTACGCCGTAGGAATGGATTTCGTCTATAAGTGCGTCAGCGTCGCACTCGCTTTCAATATGGAAGGTTATAATATCCGAGCCTGCATCGGCAAAAAGCTTTACCTGCCTGCCGGGATGCATAACCATAAGATGAGTATCGATTTTTGCGGAGGTATGAGGAAGAATAGACTTCTGTACAGCACTTCCGTAGGTTATATTCTCAACAAATTCCCCGTCCATTACGTCGAAATGGACATATTCGATACCGTTATCCGATATTCTTTTTACCTCGTTTCCGAGAGCTGAAAGGTCAGAATTTAAAACTGACGCTGATATTTTAACTGAAGGCATTTTTTATTACCTGTCCCTTTAAGATTTGCATAATAATACACAATAATGATACCTTAAAATACCTTTTTCGTCAAGGGTTTTCAAGGGGTTTTCGCCTCTTATTCCGAAAAATGGTTAATTTTCAACAGTTACGGCGGTTTTAAGGTTGAAATTATTGTACTGTGGCAGGATTTTCCTGTGCTTTGTGAAAAATAATGGAAAAAACCAAAAAACATTTGACATTTCCGCCCTTATATGAGAAAATAAAGGCAGAGGATATTCCGCAATATTGAAAACAGGCAGAAATTTTGCAACTATCTCATATTCTGCCGTAAAGGAAAGGAAGGTAGAATGTGAAATATCTTAAAAAATTACTTTTCGGAGCAGTTTTCGCCTGTTTCTTCGGCGTTATCTTTTCCCTGACAGCCTTTGCTGAGCGAGAGGTTATAGTATGGGACGGAAAGACCGAAATCGAGGCAGGCAATACATACGTTATCACAGATACTGTAAAGCTAAGGGAAGAAATTACGGTTCCCGAGGACACAAAGCTAAGCGTCAAGGACGGCGGTAAGCTTAAAATCTACTCAAAGGGCGGTCTTATCGTAAAGGGCGAGCTTGCGGTAGCGAAGGGCGGTACCCTCGTAAACTCCGGGCTTATCAACATAAGAAAGAATGCCGATTTTAATATTTACGGCCTTTTCCAGTCGTCCGTAAGCGGTACGCTTAAGGTTTCGGGCGATATGACCATATATAACAGGGGCAAGACCGAGATTTCTTCTTCTGTAAAGTTTTTTAAGGGCTGTAATGTTCTTAATAAGGGTGAACTGCATTTCTACAAGAGCAGTGATACCACACTGAGCAGTACCATTAAAACTACCGAAGGAAGCCAGCTTCATTTCCAGGGTATCTTTAACGTTACCTTAAGCGGTAAAATCGAAGTAAACGGTCATCTTTCCGTAGGCTCACGAGCACAGGTACGCTTAAGCGGTAAGCTTTTACTTTCCGAGACTTCAAGCTACACAAGATTCAGAAAGATTTCCGTAACAAAGAACGGTACTTTTATAGATAACAGACCCGAGGATGTTTATGCGGATATGACCGTAAATATTCTTGTTGACGAAAAGAAGGTAAAGAGAAAAGGCATCGACGTTTCCTACGCCCAGGGCGATATCGACTGGAAAAAGGTTGCCGATTCGGGCGTTGACTTTGCAATTATCCGTGCAGGACGAGGACGTGCAGGTTCCTCCAACGCTATGAAGGAAGACGATTATTTCCGCCAGAATATAAAGGGGGCACAAGCAAACGGAATTGACGTAGGTGTATATTTCTACAGCTATGCGACCTCCGTTTCCGAAGCTAAGGAAGAAGCGAGATTCCTTCTCGAAATAATTGACGGCTATAAGCTCCAGTACCCCGTTATTCTCGATATGGAAGAGGAATTCCAGTCGGGTATCGGCACAAAGAAGCTTACTAATATGATTGAAGCGTTCTTCGAGGTGCTTATGGAAGAAAAATACTTCCCTATGTTCTATTCATATAAGAGCTGGCTGGAAGAAAACCTGGATATGACTATTCTCGATAAGTACGCTATCTGGCTTGCACAGTTAGGCGACTCCGTTACATACGACGGCGGATATTATATCTGGCAGTACAGCTTCACGGGAAGAGTTGACGGAATAAACGGAGACGTTGACCTCGATTACAGCTATCGTGACTTCCCCTCTATTTTTGCAAAATACGGACTCAATAATTTGTAAGTATTATCGGGAGAAACCTTTCTGAAGAAAGGCTTTCTCCCGAACCCTCTTCCAAAGACTTTTAATATAAATTAAAGAACCACAGGATTAACCTGTGGTTCTTTAATTTATACTGAAAGTTTTCGGAAGGGAGCCCGAGGGAAATCCCTTTTTTAAAAGGGTTTCCCTCGGTAATGCTCATAAAATCAATATCTCGAAAAGTCGGGAAGCTCGTCGAGGGTTATATAAAGCTCGTTGTTATAAGCGTAGTCGAGTTCTTCACGGCTTACGTGCTTATAAGAAACGGTACCGTCGCTGTTTATGATATAATCGCCTCGCCAGAGAGCGAACCAGAGCCAGTATGCATTATCACGCTTTATATAGTCGGGGTTCGGAAGCTTTCCACATTCCGTAAGGGCACAGGCTTTTGTTTTAATGGTGTATCTTATCGCGTCAAGCATACGTACGTTTCCGGAGATATCATAGTCGCTGTACATATCCATTCCCACGATATCAACATAATCGTCCGAGGGATAGAAAGCGGAGCTTTCGCCGTTCCATACCCAGATAAGATTGTTAAGCCCGTGATATTCTGTCATACGCTTATATAAAAGCTTATAAAGCCAGATGTAGCTGTCGGGGTCGCTTCCCCACCAGTACCATCCGTTTCCCGCTTCGGGGAGAGGGCGGAAGATTACGGGGACATCCTGTGCCTGGAGAAGCTTTAATTTGCTTGCTACGGTGTCAATGTCGCGGATAAGGTCGTAACATTCGGGACTAACCTTTCCTGTCTGCTCGTAGGTAACGAGCTGTTCGGCGTCGAGAAGCGAAACATCGTCCTTCGTAACCGCTTCGGAAAGCTTAAAATCGGTTATTTCCGTAAAGATATGGGGATTATGTTCAACAGGAGCGTACCAGTACCAGCTGTAGCTTACAAGTCCGCCTTTTTTCCACCATTCTATTGCGGTATTTATTTCGTCCTCGTTATTTTTGTCGCTTCCGTCGTAGTATTCTGTAAAAATACCGATATCCGCACAGCGTAAGGCACTGTATCTGCCTGTATCCATATAGATTGCATTAATCTCGGTATTCGTACCCGAGGAACAGAACTGACCTGTGATAACCTTGTTGCCGTAAACGTCGGCAAGGTATTTTTTTACGGTTTTTGTCATATCTGACGCATTCTTGTTTATACAGCCGTTGGAGATTGCATAAGCAAGCTCGGGAACTGTGGGCGAGTTTTCGAGGGAAATATCGTCGAGATAGGCTATTCCCGAAAGGACCTTAAGGGAAATATTATTTTCGCCCTTGCTCAGATATATGGAGTCTAGATAGAAATAGTCAAAAGTCACGCTTTCATCAACATAAACCGCTCCCCATTCGCTTCCGCCCGAAAGGCTTTCTGTGCCGTTTTCGCCGAGAGAGGTCTTTGCATCCGTAAGAACGGCAATCTTAGAGCCTGTGGAACAGATACGGATACCGATTTTATAATGCTGTGAAGCGGGGACGGTAACGGAAATCGTCGCAAAGTCGCCTTTTCCGAGACAGATAAAACCCGTACCGTTATAACCGCTTAGGCCGTCGGTATATGAGTAAGCGTCGGTGTTGAATTCGAGCTGGTAGGTTTCGCTGTATTCGCTTTCAGCAACGACATAATCGCTGGGCTTATACTTATCGTTGCTTTTATGCTCTTCGGGGATAATAAGTATAGTTTCCTGTTCGGCTTCCTTTTCCACATCCTCTGCCGTGGTTGTTGTAACAACAGGGTCGGGATATTCGATGTCCTTTGAACAGGAACAGAGAAGAGAGGCTGAAAGAAATACAGCAATCAGCTTTTTAATTCTCATATATTCACTTTCTTTCCTGGAGACGGATGACAGCAGCGTCGCCTTCGTTCAAGGAAGAGCTGAAATTAGCGGGAGCACCGTTTATTTCAAGAATAAGTTCCGAATTAGGCTTAGCTATGTCAATATCGATAAAGTTCAAGAGGTCGAGAAGCATATGATTTGCAGATGCGTCGGGAAGATTTATTGTTCTTCCGTTAAGAGTTACTCTTAAATCGCCCGAAGCAAAGGGAATAACAGGGGTCGGTGCAGCGTTCTGTACAGGGGTATTCTGCACAGGAGCAGGCTGTACGGAGGGAGCTGCAGCAAACTGCACAGGTGCAGGCTGCTGTACGGGGGGCTCCGGAACGAACTGAACGGGAGCAGGCTGCTGTACGGGAGGCTCGGGAGCAAATTGTACGGGAGCAGGCTGCTGAACAGGAGGTTCGGGAGCAAACTGAACGGGTGCAGGCTGAGCGGGAGCGGTTTCCTTTACGGCAGTTCCGTCGGAATAGGAAATCATATCACCGTCGGAAAGTACATAGCTTTCGTCAGCACCCTGGTTATTAACGAGATATTCGAGACCGTCAAGCTCAATATCGAGGCTCTGTAAAAGGTCGCCTAAGGTTATGATACCTGTTGTAACGATGTCGTCAAGGGGCTGGATTTCGTAATCCTTTTCCTTTTCTACGCCGTTTACAAGTACCTTTATACCGATTTTATGCTTAACGCCGCCGAATTCTACTGTACCCGACGCAAATCTTGAGTAATCGATAGCTTCGCCGAGGGTTGCTTTTGCGTTTTCGCCGCTTGTTGCGGGAACAAAACGGATACGGTCGCCCTGGCTGATACTTGAGATAACAGAAGAAGGCTGGTCATTTACATAAACCTCGGAAGCGGTAAAGCTTCCGCCCTTTACAACAACACGCTTTCCGTTAAGGGTGTATGTAAGGTTTCTTCCGCTTCTTCCCATAATATCCGCACTCTTGAAGCCTGCAAGATTAAGGGCTTCGAATACGGTAAGCTGTTTTGTATCGAATGCACGCACTCTCTTATCGTTTACGGTTATAACGGAGAAGTCGTAACCCTGTTCGAGAGCGGTAGTTACGGCAATACCAACGGGCGTTACAAATTCGGCGCCAAGCTTTGCGCCGTTTTCGTCAACGTTCTTAAGGAAATCTCCGCTTCCTATTGCAACACGTGCTTCGTCAAGGCCGAGCTTTTCGGCAATAAGCTTAGGAAGACCTTCGATAAGGCTTCCGCCGCCTACGAGGAATACTGCTGCAGGAGAACCGCCGTTTACATCAGTAATAGCGGCACAGATAGTCTCGGCGAGAGTATCTACAGCAGGAGTTACTTTCTTATATATTTCGCTTGCCTTTAATTTATGAGGAATGCCGAGGATGTCGCGGAATTCCAGCTCCTCTTCGCCGGAAGAACAACGCTGTTTAAGGTCTTCGGCGGTATTGAAATCTACGAGATAGGAACGGATTATTTCCTCGGTAATCTCGTCACCTGCAATTGTAGCCATAGCATAGGCATAAACCGAACCGTCCTTTGCAACGGCAATATCCGAAGTACCTGCACCAATATCAACGAGAGCGATATTGATAAGACGGATTTCGGGCGGAACGATAACATTCATAGCAGCAATAGGTTCGAGGGTAAGGCTCGCAACCTCAAGGCTGTTCATATCCATAACCGCATAAAGACCCTCGACAACAATACTCGGAAGGAATGCGGCAATAAGGTTTACCTGTGCGGTTTCGCCCTTATGACCCTCGAGGCTTATCATCTTATAATCATCCAGCTTATAGTTCACAACGGAATGACCGACACAGTAGAAGGTCGTACCCTTAGGAGTATCGGCGTCAAGCTGTGTCTGTGCCTTCTGGATAGCCTCAAGCTCCATCGATTTTACCATATCCTCGGTAATATATTCCTTTTCGGAGATATCGAAATCCATACCTACCTGGATAGTTTTAAGAGCTCGTCCGGCAGCGGCGATAGATACACGGTTAAGCTTTATACCCGTCTTTTCTTCGAGGGCATTCTTTACCTGTGCAACGATTTTTGCAACCTGCTTTATATCTTCTACCTGTCCGTCAACCATAGCACGCTTGCTGTGGGGGATGCTTATGTAATCTTTAAGAAGGAATTTTTCATCAACATATTCGCCTACTATACCAACAACGGTTCTTGTACCTATATCGAGGGCAAAAACATATCCGTCCTGTGGAATAAGGCCTTTCTTTTCATCGTTCATAGGAATAGGTTCCTTTCGTTTATATTTATGGGAGGCGTATTAACGGAATTTATCAAAGGTCTGTTTTTTCAGCATTTTACAAACCTCCTCGGAAATATCGCTGAAAACCTTTTTATACGCACAGGGAAGCTCACAGGAGCAGTTATATCCGTCGCCGACGCATCGGCTGAAGCGGTATGTACCTTCGACAAGCTCTACTATATCGTAAAGCGACAGCTCCTCGGGCTTAAGAGCAATCTCATATCCGCCGCCGCTGCCCTTATAGCTTTTTACAACACCGCCCGAAACGAGCTTATGAAGAATTTTAAGAGCAAAACGCTGGGGAACGTCGGAACGCTCGGAAATCGTCTTTGCGTCAAGTCTTCCGCCTGCTTTTATAAGACGGTCAACTATGCGTATTGCGTAATCGGTTTCAAGAGTTATATGCATTTAGCTTTTTATTTCCTTTCAATTAATCGAGGAAGTCCTTTAACTTCTTGCTTCTTGAGGGGTGACGAAGCTTTCTTAATGCCTTCGCCTCAATCTGACGGATACGTTCACGGGTAACGTTAAACTCCTTGCCTACTTCTTCGAGGGTACGCTGACGGCCGTCCTCGAGACCGAAGCGGAGACGGAGAACCTTTCCTTCTCGCTCTGTAAGAGTGTTGAGAACCTCGTCGAGTTGTTCCTTTAAAAGAGTAAGGGACGCTGCTTCAGCAGGAGCGGGAGCTTCTTCGTCGGGGATAAAGTCGCCTAAGTGGCTGTCTTCTTCTTCGCCGATAGGAGTTTCGAGAGAAACGGGGTCCTGTGAAATTCTTATGATTTCACGTACACGGTCGAGAGGAAGATGTAATTCTTCGGCAATTTCTTCGGGAGTAGCTTCTCTGCCGTTCTTGTGGAGAAGAGTTGAGCTTACCTTTTTAACCTTTGTAATGGTTTCAACCATATGAACGGGGATACGGATAGTTCTCGCCTGGTCAGCAATAGCTCTTGTAATAGCCTGTCTGATCCACCAGGTAGCATAAGTGGAGAACTTGTAGCCCTTTGTATAATCGAACTTTTCAACAGCCTTTATAAGACCTAAGTTACCTTCCTGGATAAGGTCGAGGAACTGCATACCTCTTCCGACATATCTCTTTGCGATACTTACTACGAGACGGAGGTTCGCTTCGGAGAGACGCTTCTTTGCGTAAGGGTCGCCGGAGGACATTCTCTGTGCAAGCTCGATTTCCTCTTCGGGAGAGAGAAGCGGAACACGGCCGATTTCCTTTAAGTAGATTTTTACAGGGTCGTCGATAGCGATGCTGTCTGTTGAAAGAGCGAGGTCGAGGTCGTCGTCCCCTGCAAATTCGAGAGCGGTGTCGAGGTCCTCATCAACGGAAAAATCGTCAACGATATCGATATTGAAGGCTTCGAAATCATCATAGAGCTTATCAATCTGGTCAGCGTCAAATTCACAGGTTTCGAGAGCGTCGGTGATTTCCTTTGTGGTAAGCTTTCCGTTAGCCTTACCGTGTTCGAGGAGCTCGGTTAAAATTGTCTTGTTGTCAGCCATTTTTGTAAATTCCTTTCTTTTAACAGGTTCATAGGTTTTATTTAAGGTCGTTTCTTTGCACGCTTAAGCTTATCTTCCTCAATAAGAGCAAGAAGCTCTTCGTCGGACATTTCTCCCACAGGCTTACGGGAGTTATTTTCCTTGAAATCGACGAGAGTACGGATATATTCGTTAAGCCTCGGGAGGCTGTATGGAAGCATATCGCCCTGAATACATATATCTGTTATTCTTCCCACTTCTTCGGCAGTAAATTCGCCTCCGATTGACGAAATAGAAAGACTTTCACTGTTTTTTATGTATTCTCTTATACAGCAGTACACCCTTCGGTTGAATTCGGTAGGAAAGTCCTCGGGATTGAGCTGCTGCTCGATGTCTGAAAGACGGTCGGGGGAATGGAAAAGGAAAGCGATAATACCTCTTTCCGCCTTTTCCTCTACGGGATATTTCAAGGAATCGGGGTTTATGGGGTCTCTTTTCACAGCTCCGTTTACTACCTTTTTGTCGAGAGCCTTCTTTTCCTGTTTCTTTATGATGTTCATCTTGTTGCTTACGAGCTTTTCAATTGAGGACACTGACTGGTTGGAGCATTTTGCGGTTTCTGATATAAGGCAGGAACGGTCAATATCGTTGTTTATCTTCGAGATAAAGTCAACTGCCTTTTTCACAAATTCGATTTTCCCCGAAATGCTGGTTAAATCTACGCCCTTTTTAAGCTTTTCAAACTCGTATTCAAACATTTTATCGGTTTTTGAAATAAGGTGGCGGAAGCTGTCCGCACCGAATTTCTTTATATATTCGTCGGGGTCCTTTGCGTCGGGGATATGAAGGACTTTTCCCTGTAGCCCGACAGCGCTCAGCAGGTTTATCGCCTTCGAGGTAGCCGCCTGCCCTGCATTATCCGAGTCGTAACACAGCACAACGTCCTTTATACTGCTGAGATTTTTCATAAGATTGACCTGGTTTGCGGTAAGTGCTGTTCCGAGACTCGCAACAGCATTATCGAAGCCCGCCTGGTTAAGACTTATAACGTCCATATAGCCTTCACAGACGATAAGAAAATTCTCGTTTGTGTTCTTTGCAAAATTGAAGGAAAAGAGGTTTTCTCTTTTCTTAAAAGCAATAGTTTCGTCGGTATTTATATATTTTGCTTTATCGTTAGGGTCAATAGCTCGTCCGCCGAAGCCTATGACGTTTTTTTCCTTGCTTATAATAGGGAATATTACCCTGTTTCGGAATTTATCATAAAGAGAATTATTATTTCGGGTAATAAGGGCTCCCATTTCCATTTCATCATCGGTAAAGCCCTTTGAGCGGAGATGATAGTGGAGATTGTGCCAGCCCGGAGGTGCGAAGCCTATACCGTATTTTCTTACAGTATTCGGGGAAAGACCTCTCGAAATAACATAGTCGAGACCTTCCTTTCCCTCGGGAGCCAGAAGCATATCACGGAAATAACGTGCGGCGACACGGTTCATTTCATAGATTCGTACCTTTTTCGCATAATTGTTTTCGGATTCATCATCCTCGGGTACGGCGATACCTGCCCTCTGGGCGAGGAAGCGGACAGCGTCCATATATCCTAAATGCTCGATAAGCCGTATAAATGTGATAACGTCGCCGCCTGTCTGACAGCCGAAGCAATGGAAGCTCTGGGTGCCTGTATAGATATGACAGGAGGGGGTTTTTTCGGAATGGAAGGGGCAGGAACATACATAATCCCGTCCTGCCGGCTTCATAGTCACGTATGATGACATTACCGATACAATATCGTTATGCATCTTAAGGGTCTCGAGAAACCCTTCGGAAAGACGATTTTTTATATGAACCACTCCTTTCTTTCTGAAATCGGCAGGTCTTTAGTCCCCTGCCTTATTCCAGGATTTCGGAACACAGAGTTCGGTAAATTTATCGATAGCGAAATCGTCTGTCATACAGGAAATATAGTCACAGACAGCAATTTCAGTAGATTCGTTTCTTGCTATGTCCCTGTATAATTCGGGCATACGAAGAGGATTTTCGAGATAATAGCTATAGAGATATTCAACTATGCGGCAGGCCTTATCCTTTTCCTGGTTGGTTTCGGCGGCGTAGTAAACATTCTGGAACATATATTCACGAAGCTCATCGTGAGCCCGTCTTGTCGTATCATCGTATTTTATTTCGTTACAGCCCATACTGTTTTCAATAATGGACTTTGTGAGGGAGGTTATACGCTGGCTCTTGGTTGCTCCGAGAACACGTACGGGAAAATCGGGGAGGTCGGTCTGTCTTATAACGCCGCCTCTTATAGCGTCCTCGATATCGTGGTTGATATAAGCGATTTTATCCGCAAATTTTACAACTACGCCCTCGAGAGTATCGGCAGTCTTGTTTGTATGACAAAGGATACCGTTTTTAACTTCCTTCGTAAGATTAAGACCTTTTCCTTCACGTTCTATTCTTTCAACAACTCTTACGCTCTGTTCATAGTGCTTGAACCCGCCCGAATAAAGTGCCGCAAGGGTACGCTCGCCGTCATGTCCGAAAGGGGTATGACCGAGGTCGTGGCCTAAGGCTATTGCTTCCGTAAGGTCCTCGTTTAGACGGAGGGCACGGGAGATAGTACGTGCTATCTGGGCAACCTCTAAGGTATGGGTAAGTCTTGTACGGTAATGGTCAGATTTCGGGATAAGGAAAACCTGTGTCTTATGCTTAAGACGGCGGAAGGCGTTACAGTGTATGATTCTGTCACGGTCACGCTGGAAATCGGTTCTTATATCACAAGGGGATTCAGCTGTATCACGGCCTTTCGAGTCACTGCTTTTACAAGCGAACTCGGAAAGGGTCTTATTTTCAATATCAATTGTAATTTCTCTTGGAAGCATAGTTTTTAATCCTCACAAAAAGTAATTTAAAAAACTTTCACATTATACAATACAAAAAACCCCCTCAAAAGTCCTTTTTTTCGAGGGAGTTTTTATTATTTTCGTCATTTTAGCCAAAATTATATTCAAGTTCACCTAAGTTTTTGATAACAATGTTGCCGTTGCAAAGGTCGATAAGAGAAGCACTGAAGCTTTCGAAGTCCTCGCTTCTTATATAAAGGGTGATTCTAACGTCTGCCCCGAAATCTTCCTTTTCGGTTCTTACGTCGAAATCAGCAAGAGTCTTGCCGATTTTTCCGTAAAGGGGATATTCCAGCGAAAGCTCCGCCTTTACCGCACTGCACATATTAAGTATCTCGGAAGCCTCGACGGCAATTTTTGCCCCTTGGGTATAGGCACGGACAAGTCCGCCTGCCCCTAAAAGAACACCGCCGAAATATCTCGTTACAACACAGGTTACGTCCGTAAGCCCTTCTTTTCTCAGAACCTCGTATATGGGTACGCCTGCTGTTCCGCCGGGCTCGCCGTCGTCGCTGTGACGGGCGATATTGTTGTCACGGAGAATATACGCATAACAGTTATGGGTAGCCTTACGGTGCATAGCTCGTATCTCGTTCACAAAGGCCACAGCCTCTGCTTCAGTTTCGGTATGCCTTATATAACCTATGAATTCGCTTTTCTTTTCAATAAATCTGTCCTCGGCAGAGCCGTTTATGGTTTTATAACCCATTTATTTTCCTTTCGTTATGGGTTTAGTTCTGAACCTTGCCCACCTTGTCGAATTTATAGAGTAATGCACAGTTAAGCTTCGGGTTTTCCTTCTTGAACTTCTTTAAAATACGATTTAGAACCATTTCCGCCTGTTCCTTGGAGGTATTTGTAAGAAGCATTACGAACTGTGAAGCACTGTAACGGGAGTAAACGTCTCGGGAACGGAGAGAGCCCTTTATACAATCCGCAAGCTTTCCCGTAACACGGTTAAGAGCCTTCGGTTCAAGCTCTTCCTGGTTCTTGGAAACAGCGGTTATGAGACAAAGATGGGTAGGGCGGTCGCTTCTTATAGCGTCACGGACTTCCAGCTGATATACGTGCTTAAAGAACGGGAACTCACAGTAGAATGCACCCGTATCCTCGCCTGCATCATCAAGCTGACCCTTTAAGATACCGAAGTTTACGTTATAGGAACGGTCGTCCTTTACGGTCTGTTCATAAAGCGACACAAATTCGGGAGAGGGGTTTATGCCGTGTTTGTTATAGAAAAGGTCCATAACATAGGCGTAGTGGCTTTTCGCTGTGGATTTGTCGCCGGTTTCGAAAAGACCCTTTATGTAATAATAATGAATAAAGTCATCAAGCTTTTCTATATTGATTGCTTTACGGCATATAGATACGAGGTCGTTATAATAGCCGTGCTTATACATTGTTTCCACAAGCTCACGGACAATACGCACATAAAGAGAATGATAATAAGAAGTAAGAGGAGCTACCCAGCTGTCTTCTTTCGAGCGGTTAAGGAAATCGCCGTTATAAAGGTCTATCGCTTCGAGATATATCTTCGTCTTTTCCTTTTCTGACTGTGCGGCAACGCTCTTCTTGTAAAGTGCCTCGAAACGGTCAAAGTCAATATCACAGTCAAGACTGTTGTTAAAGGCATAGGAGCCCATAGAATTTACGATTATCTCCTTATCCTCGGGAAGTCCTAATTCCGCAAGGCAGGCTCTTAAACGGTGAAGCGAGGTTTTAAGAGCACCTACGGGATTCTCGCTGTTCTTATTTGCCCAGAGGAGATTAATAAGCTCCGACTGGGAAATAGCTCGGTTATGGTTTGCAATCATAAACTGTAAAAGCGTCCACATCTTCTTGGAACGTTTTGAACGCTCGGTGATTACATTATCACCGTAGGAAATTGAAAATTCGCCGAATGTCGTTATTTTAATCTTTTCCATTTTTTTACGTTCCTTTCGTTTTTATGTAAGCTGTTTTTACTGCCAGTACTTTCTGTCGAGAGTACGGTACTGTACAGCTCTCGCAATATGTCTTTTCGTAATTATTTCGCTTCCGTCAAGGTCGGCACAGGTTCTTGCTACCTTTAAGACCCTGTCGTATGCCCTTGCGGAAAGCCCCGATTTTTCAAAAGCGGTTTTTAAATATGTATCCGCTCCGCTGTCAAGCACACATACATCGTGCAGTATATCGGGAGTTATCTGTGAATTTGTGCGGATATTTGTACCTTTAAAACGCTGAAGCTGTATATCTCTTGCTTTCTGTACACGTTCAGCGATTATTTGCGAGCTTTCTGCCTTTCTGTTGTCCGAAAGCTCATCATAGCTTACAGACGGCACCTCAACCTGTATATCTATACGGTCGAGAACAGGGCGGCTTATTTTTCCTAAGTAGCTTGTTACCTGTTTTCTCGAGCAGGTACAAGCCTTTCCGTCTGCTCCGTAGTTTCCGCAAGGACAGGGATTCATTGCCGCAACAAGCATTATGTTGCAGGGGTACGAGACTGAACCTGCCGCACGGGAGATAGTTATCTCGCCGTTTTCGAGTGGCTGACGCAAGGTTTCAAGCACCTTACGGTCAAATTCGGGGAACTCGTCGAGAAACAGCACTCCGTTATGTGCCATAGATATTTCGCCCGGCTTCGGAACGCTTCCGCCGCCGATAAGCCCTACGGAAGAGGCTGTGTGGCTCACGTCACGGAAGGGGCGGTTTACCACGAGGGGATGTTCTTTATTTAAAATGCCTGCAACAGAGTGTATCTGTGTGGTTTCTATGCTTTCCTCGAAGGTCATTTTCGGAAGTATGCCGGGGATACGCTTCGCAATCATACTTTTTCCAGTACCGGGAGGGCCTATGAGGAGAATGTTATGGAAGCCTGCCGCCGCAACCTCAACGGCACCCTTTACAGCGTCCTGTCCCTTTACATCAGCAAAATCGGGGACGGATAAAAGAGCGTCAGCGTAGGGTTCAGCAGGTTTTTCGGGTTCTAAATTTATAAATTTATTGAAATAAGAGACAAGGGCACGGATATTTTTTAAGCCATAAACCTGAAGTCCCGACACAACGGAGGCCTCTGCCGCATTTTCTATAGGAAGAAAAAGCCTTTTTATTCCGCATTCCGCCGCCTTGATTGCCATAGATAACGCACCCTGTACAAAACAGAGGTCGCCGCTGAGAGAGACCTCTCCGATAAAGGCACAGTCGCTTAAGTCCTCGTTAATGATGCCCGTAACCTTAAACATAGCCGCAAGTATGGGAAGGTCGTAGTACGAGCCTGTTTTTCTTACATCGGCAGGAGCGCGATTTATGGTAAAAGCTGCCTTAGGGAACTTTATTCTGCTGTTCTGGATAGCGGCGTTTATACGCATTTTACTTTCCTGTACCGATAAATCGGCGAGACCGCCGATATTTATACAAGGGACGCCCTGTGCGGAGCTTATTTCAACGGTAACAGGAAACGCATTAAGCCCGAAAAGGCCGATACTGTTTACTTGTGAAAACATAAACCGTCTCCTTTTCAGAAAAATCAGTAGTTTTTAAGAATTTTCTTTCTTATATAGCGGAAAGCCGTTTCTTCTCCATAGTCACGGAGAATAATAAGAAGTCTTTTTAAAAGCCTGTCGGTTTCGGGATGTATCATATAATACTGCCTCGAACGCTTATAATAGTTATATGGGTCAGCGTCGGTATAGCTTTCCTTATTATATACTTTACAAGCTGCAATACGGTCACAGAACATTTCAACAACGTAGTTTACGGGCATTTCTATACCTGTCATTTTCTTATCGCCTGTCTGGCCGTAGTCTATCCAGTACTCTATATGATGCTTGTTTCTGCCCTTATGGTGAAGCCAGGCCTTGCTGTAGCCGTATTCGGCACGTTCAGCGGAATTAGGACTTTTATCGCCCTGGAAATATTTTATGCCTGTTAAAAATTCAGAAGGGGAGTATTTTGACATATCGTGGAGCAATCCCTGTTTATAAAGTCCCGCCTTGAAGCAGTATTTCATAACCAGAGCTTTATGATAATTTATGGTTTTAAGGTGTCCGCAAAGATTTTTTAACATAATACCCCCATAGTTACACACGTTATCATTATTCATTATAACTCGAATGTAACAAATAATCAAGGTTTTTTGTAAGATTTTTTTGAAAAATAAGTATTTTTTTGAAAATTCTGTACATTTTCACAAACCGAAGTTTTAAATTGTCATTTTCTTTACTTATTTTAACGGCAGTTTTTCTGCCGAAATGTTACTTTACTGTAAAAAACAGCACCATCCCGAGAGCATTGTTCTTATAGACGTATTTATAGGTATTATCGGGAGAAACCTTTCTGAAGAAAGGCTTTCTCCCGAACCCTCTTCCAAAGACTTTTAATATAAATTAAAGAACCACAGGTTAATCCTGTGGTTCTTTAATTTAAACTGAAAGTTTTCGGAAGGGAGCCCGAGGGAAAGCCCTTTTTCAAAAGGGTTTCCCTCGGTAATACTCGTAAATATGTTTATAAAAGCTTACTTTAAGAAGCTTAAGCCGCGAACGATAGCGGGTTCCTTAGCCTTGTTGCCGAATACCTGGAATGTAGCGATAATCTGGAGAACTAAACAGATAATTGCACAAACAGGACCAGCGATCCAACCTACGATGGGAACAATTGTAAGGAGAGAGGAAAGACCTGCAGCGATTACGAGTCTTAAAGACCATGTCATGTGGAACTTAACGAAAGCGGATTCCTTAGCACAGATAGCAGCTACGATAATACCCATAAGACCGAAGAGGTAGCAGAGTGCTGCATAGCACTTGTTTTCGGAAATATCCTGTGCAGAGAACTGAGCTGTGTGATCATAGGGATCAGCAGCAGGAGCAGCTGCATAAGCGGGAGCACCAAAGGGAGCACCGCACTTGGGGCAGTTGTTAGCCATATCTTCGCACTGTGTGCCGCAACTTGAACAAAACTTCATAATAATTACTTCCTTTCATATAAACCGTATGTAATCCACATACAGCGGATTTTCATAACTTATGTATCTATTATAATATTTACAGCCGGTTTTGTCAATATATTCCCTCGTTTTTTGTCGGATTTGTGGCTGTTTTGTGATATTTTTTTATAATAATATATAATTTATATAGGACGTGCCAAAAAAATAACAAAAAAGACTTGATATTTAAAGAAAAAAAGTATATAATACTGAATGTACACTAAATCGGTAGATTTTAAAAATGCAATCTGCATTTTATATAAAGGAAGGAATGACAACTGATGCTTAAGACAAGAATTTACCTCGACAATGCCGCTACAACAAAGATAAGCGACAGCGTTTTCGAGGCTATGCTTCCCTGGCTTAAAGAAGGCTACGGTAATGCTTCTTCTATATATTCCCTCGGAAGAGAAAGTGCTATTGAGTTAAATAAAGCTCGTGCAAAATGTGCCGAGGCTCTCGGCTGTGAACCCCGTGAAATCTTTTTCACAGGCGGCGGAAGCGAAAGCGATAACTGGGCAATAAAATCAACTGCCCACGCTTTAGCGAAAAAAGGCAAAAAACACCTTATTACCTCCGTTTTCGAACACCACGCTGTTTTACACTGCATGGAAAGTCTCGAAAAGGAGGGCTTCGAGGTTACTTACCTTCCCGTTTACGATAACGGTATCGTAAAGGTTGAAGACGTAAAGAACGCAATCCGTGAGGATACAGCCCTCGTTTCCATTATGTACGCAAATAACGAAATCGGTACTATCCAGCCGATTGCTGAAATCGGTGCTGTGTGCCGTGAAAAAGGCGTTTATTTCCATACCGACGCTGTACAGGCTGTTGGTAACGTACACATCAACGTAACCGAGCAGAACATAGATATGCTTTCACTTTCGGGTCATAAAATTCACGCTCCTAAGGGCGTAGGCTTGCTTTATGTAAATAAGAAAATTCGTCTCGCTCCCTATATCGAGGGCGGTGCACAGGAAAGCGGACGCCGTGCAGGTACCGAAAACCTCGCCGGCATCGTAGGTCTTGCTGTTGCTCTTACCGAAGCAGAAGCAGGTATTGACGCAAAGAACTAAAAGCTTAAAAAATACCAGGACCGTATTATTGAAGAGCTTTCTAAAATCGACCGTGTTCATCTCAACGGCGACAGAGAAAAGCGTCTTTGCGGTAATGTAAACTTCTCTTTTGAGGGCGTAGAGGGTGAAGCACTTCTCCTCCAGCTCGACCTTAAGGGTATTGCCGCTTCCAGCGGTTCAGCTTGTACCTCCGGCTCTCTCGACCCGTCTCACGTACTTCTTTCTATCGGACTTCCCCATGAAATTGCTCACGGTTCATTAAGAATTTCTATGTCCGAATATACAACAGACGAAGAAATCGATGAATTTTTAACCGTTCTCCCCGAAATTATTAAAAAGCTCCGCTCTATGTCTCCTCTCTGGGAACATATCTTAAAGGGCGAAACCTTTAAAATAAAGTAATTTGACATAATGTAACACGAAAGGAAAATAATACAGATGGTATATTCAGAAAAAGTTATGGATCATTTCGCTAATCCCCGTAATGTAGGCGAAATTGAAGACGCAAACGGCGTAGGCGAAGTTGGTAACGCAAAGTGCGGCGATATTATGAAGATGTATCTTAAGATTGAAAATAATATGATTGCCGATGTTAAGTTCAAGACCTTCGGATGCGGTGCCGCTATCGCAACTTCCTCTATTGCAACAGAAATGATAAAGGGCAAGCCCCTCGACGAAGCTTTAAAGCTTACTAACCGTGCTGTTGTAGAGGCTCTCGACGGACTTCCGCCCGCAAAGCTCCACTGCTCCGTTCTCGCTGAACAGGCTGTAAAGTCCGCTGTTGCAGACTACTATACACGTCAGGGTATCGACCCTACTCCTTTTGTAGGCGTAATCGAAGACCATTGTGACCACTGTGATTGCGAATAAATCCGATTAAAAGGGCGGTTTTCCGCCCTTTTCACGTATATTTCACCCCCTTTTCAGCCCGAATCTGAAACTATTTTAACGAAAAAAAGGACTTCTAAGTATAAGATAAAACAAAAGAAAGGAAATTATTATGAAAAAAATATTGGCATTACTCCTTACAGGAGCACTTATTTTAACTGCTTCTGCCTGTGGAAAGAAGGAAGAAAACGAAACAACCACAACCGCTGCAGAAAGCGAAGGCGGAAAGAAGACACAGGTAGCTTTCCAGGCTCCCGAAATGGAGGATACAACCGCCGAGGCTGTTGAATATCTTAAGGACAAGGTTCCGCTTTTCTCTAAATATCTCGAGACAAGAATGTCTATCCCACTTACCTTTGAAACAGAAATCACATCCGAAAAGGGTACCGCTTTCGCCGGTATCTATATAAGAGACGATAAGACAGTATGCCTCTCCGCTACAGACGAAACAGGTGCTTCCACAAGAACAGTATATGTGGATAATAAGCTCTACTATATCGTTGACGATGATAAGGCTATCTATTCTACCGATTATTCCGAAGAAAAGTGTAAGGAAATGGTTGACGCTTATCTTCTTAAAATCAGCATCGATGACGCTAAAGCCTGCAGCTATGTAAGCGACTATGACTATTACGGAGATACACTCTACAAGCACGAAATTATTTACAGTGCACAGAGCGTCGGCACTCACTACTTCTATGACGAAGCCACAGATGAGCTTAAATATGTTGTAACCAACACAGACGAAAGCAAAATACTCGCCCTCAACAACGAAGTTACCGAATCCGCTTTCGAAATCCCCGACGGATATACAGAATCCGACCTCAACACCTACCTCGAAAACCAGGTAAATAACCAGGCAGCCGCACAGCAGTAAGGGTAGTTCTTATAGAAGCGTTTATAGGTATTTATCGGGAGAAACCTTTCTGAAGAAAGGCTTTCTCCCGAACCCTCTTCCAAAGACTTTTAATATAAATAAAAGAACCACAGGTTAACCCTGTGGTTCTTTTATTTAAACTGAAAGTTTTCGGAAGGGAGTTTGAGGGAAA